>JBCCEE010000018.1:0-39895 GCA_039030415.1 Acidobacteriota bacterium | reverse complement strand
TTGCGGTAGTAAAAGGCCGCCTGCTTGGCGTTGCCGACCCAAAGCTCGACATGATGGAGACGTTTGAGCCCCAGGGGGTTCTCGCTGGATCTCGCGGCACGGGGGGAAGCTTCGGTAGCTACGGCGCTGGTCATATCGTGGATCCTCCTTGATTTCTGGTTCACGCTGGCGGCCCCTCGGCGCCAGCTGTCGCCTTACACCCTCCCGAAGAGAGCCAGAAATTCTCTGGGTGGCGTACGAAATAGATATCATTAATGGTTAATGTAGTCAATCATTATCGCGTGGTGTGATCCGGTGATTCCATGTCGATTGCTTGGCCCCGGGAGCCCGGTCCATTACACTCGCTGGCGAAATGGTCACTGCCACCAAGACATCACTGCCGGAAGTCGGCGAGCTGGGCATGCTGCGGGAAATGGTCGGGTTCAACCTGCGCCTAGCCTACAACCAAGCGACTCAGCTCTTCGCTCGCGCCTTCGACGATCTCGATCTCGCCCCGATCCAATTTGCCGCCCTCGAGTTCATTTCCCGAAATCCGGGAACCAGTCAGAAAGATATCGCCCGGCACATCGGCACCACGCCGCCGGTGTTGGTCGGTCCTCTAGAGCGCCTCGAGCGACGAGATTGGATTGTTCGTAGCCGGGGGACGACCGACCGGCGTCGAGCCCGCGTCCAGCTGACGCCGGCTGGCGAACGTATTATGAGAGATGTCGAGGAGCGGGTACGACGCGTTGACAGCGAGCTGTCTTCGAGGCTGACCGCCCGTGAGCGTGATCGACTCCTGACCCTGCTGCGCAAGCTGTCCGGTACGCCGTGATTCAGAAGCCTTGGGGTTTGGGGCAGAGCTAGATCCTTAAACTTACAACATTAGGAGAGTTTCGCGATGAGTGGAATTGACTTCTTTTATCGCCGTCCGAGTTGAAAGAGCTGTGAACGCACCCGTGAGGTGCTGGACAAACATCAGATCGAAGCCGGCGAAGAGCGCAACAGCCGTAAGCAGCCGCTGGACGACGCCGGAGCACGAGAGCTATTGAGTGACGTTTCAACGGTGATCGTCGTGCGCGGCAAGAAGCGGCGCGAAATCGCAGTGAGTGACGTGGCGCTGGATGATCTCAAGGGGCCGACCGGCAACTACCGCGCACCCATGGTGCGATCGGGAGATCGGCTACTGGTGGGCTTCAACGTCGAGGCCCTCGAAGAGCTGGTTGTCGGCTGAACCTTCTAGCTGGCCGAGCTCTGCTTGTGCCAGCTAGCTCTCCATCTCAGCTTCGACGTAGGCCCTTCCGGTCTCGTCGAAGCTGAGATGAATCACGTTGGGACGACAGCAGACCTGGCAGTCTTCGACGTAGTGCTGGCGGAGTCCGGCTGAGATGTCGATGTCGATACCGTTGGGCTCGCCGCAGAAGGCGCAGCCGTAAGTAGTCTCGTCTTCGAAGGAGCAGCCAGTGTCGAAAGAGCTCCCGTCGTCATGCATGCTCATGGCACGACGTTGCTCCACGCAGTGAAATCACCGGCCTCGAAGCCGTCGGCGAAGAGCGGGGCAATAGGTAAGGTCAGCTCGATCTGATCGAGTCCGATGCGGCCGGAAGGTGATCCGAACGCGGGACCAAAACTGAACCGCACGGCTCGTACGTCTGACAGGTCGATGCCGCTGCCGTCGTGAAGGAAGTCAGCTAGGCGCACGCGGACGGTCTCGAACTCGTTGTTCCAGCCGGTGCCGGTGCCGCAACCGCCACGCTGATAAGGCTCTTCGAGGCCGCCGCCGTAGGCGCCAATGTTGATCGAGCTGGTCGCTCCGTTACCGTCTCGCAGGGTGACGGTGAACGTCGTGTCGCCGAGCTCGGCGAGGGTCAAAGGGTGTCGTGTCTGCTGGCAGCCTCGGAATGACACATACTCGTAGCCGAGAAGGTTGCGATCAGCTCCGTTGAGCCCAAACTCTAGGAATCGGTTGCTCTCGAACGAGAACACGATGCCGCGGCTAGCGTCGTCAAAGTCGGCAACCGTCATGCCGTTCATCGGGTCCACAGCGCCGGCGTCGCTGAAATTGGTGTTGCCGTCGTTGAGCAGATCCTCGGTGAGGTCGGTGACGTTGAAACTGACGCTGCCTCCCGAGCTCGAGACGTCTGAGGCTGGCTCGGTCTCGAAGTCGTCGATAACGCGGGTAGCCGAGTCGTCCAGTCGGTAGTAGAGGTCTGCCACGACGCAGGGCGAGGTCGGCGCGCCAAGCGGTCGGAAGCTCTCCCATTGCCGCCATAGGAAGTCTTCAGCAGGGACGCTGTCCTCGATGTAGTGCTCAACTAGGGGCAGCAGATAGCCACGCATGATGGTGTGGGTATCGCTGCGTCCAACCAAGCAGGGACCCGTCGCCACCGACGAGCCGCCGCCGTTGTGGAAGTCGCCGTGACCGACGCCGTGCAACGACAGCGATTGGCGAGCTCCACTGGCGCGATCGAGCAGCGTGAAGGACTGGCCGACTCCCGAGCTAGCGCAGCCCGAGACGTCGTTGTCGGCGCCCCCAACCCACAGGTGGAAGGGAACCCCGTGAGGATTCGAGTTGTTGGGACCGAGGAAATCGGTCGGCGCGATACTCGACAGTAGAGCCAACTGATCGAGACCAAACTGGGCCGGTACGAAGTCATTGTCCAAGACACGATCGTAGGCGCGGGTGATGCCCTCGCCGCCTCGGCTGTGGCCGATCCAGGTGATGCGACGCGTATCGATGTGTCCCGCGAGGACGCCGCTCTCGATGAGGTCTAGGTTGCCGAGGAAATACTCGGTATTGGTAAGTGTCGTCTGAGAAGCGGTCTCGATGCCGGGGATCGTGTTGTTCTGGTGGCTCATAACGACATAGCCATAGGACGCGAGATGATTTCCTATGTGGTCGTACCACTGGTAGTTGTGACCGTTGCCGTGGCTGACCACGACTAGCGGTAGCTCTCCCAGGCTGTCGATGTCGGTGGGGTAGAAGGTGTTCTGTCCCAGAAAAGCTCCACCAGTGTAGGTGACCTCGGTCACCGCCAGGGGACCCGGTTGGGTAACGTCGTGGACGACATAGAAGCCGGCTTCGTCGCCAAAGCCATCGATGACGTCGCCGGCGCTGAGCGTGCCGTCGCGGTCGACGTCGATCACTACGTCATAGCCGACGCCCAGGCCGATGCCGGCATCGGCGCTGAGAGTGCCGGTGTCGACGGTGAGCCGGTTGCTGCTGATCGTGCCAGCGGTGAAGCTCGGACTTTCGATCGTTGCGGTGAGGTCGTTGAGCGCCGGATCAGCGTTCCACTGCGCTCGGGTCTTGGCAGCCACAACGTAGAGGTCGACGGTCGTCCCGGCGAGCGCTGGAAATCGGCCGGTATCAATTGCCACTTCGATGGTGGCGCCAGCATTGAAGGCACTGACGTACTCGAAGAATGGGTAGGCGCCGAGAGCACCGCCGGCAAGATCAGTCGTGATCAATCCGGTGATGGCTCGCTGTGCGATCCTGTCAGTCTTTGCACCTCGTGCAGCAAGGGACGGCATTCTCTGCGGCGTCAACGATCGCCGATCTGCCGACTGGCGCTGGGTCGCGTCGCGCTGTGCTGGGTCGCGCTGGGTGACGTCGCGTCGCGGCACCTGTGGGACCTGCAGGCCGTGGGCGAGATCATGCTCCTGGGGCGAGAATTGAGCCACCAGCTCAGCGACGCTGCGACGCAAGGTGTGATGATCCGCTGGGGAGCGCTGAAAGCCGCCGGCTGCTAGGGCAGCAGAGAGCTCCTCTGTGCTTGGCGGGAGCAGCCCGGCAGCGAGGGCCGCTGCCAACGTGGCACGAGCATCTTCTGGGGTCAGAGCTTCCGGCAGAATTTCGGGATTGGCATAGTAGATCGGGACCTCTGCCAGGGCGCTGGGTGGTAGCGGCACAAGGGCGACGACCCGACCCGAGCCGGTGCCGAAGTTGATCGCCTCGGCCGGCCACTCGCCAACGAAGAGATACGGATGGAATCCTTGGCGAGGCTGGGTGATCTCGGCGTCGGCCTGAATCACGATCACTGAGCCGTTGGTAACGGCTGCTCGGTCTGCACGCCAGAGATGGCGGTACGGCTCTTCCACGGTGAAGGCCTGGGCCGACAGTAGAGTGGCGCGTTGAAATGTCAGTGGTGTGCCGCCACCGGCGGACTCTTGGGCTTCGGTGATCGGGGTGAGGTGGGGAAGTGGCAGCTGGAAGAGCAGGCTCACCGTCACAACGGTAAGCCAACGGTTGAATCTAGGTGGCTTCATCGAATCGATGTCTCCCGAGCAGTGGTTATCTCGAGGCGTGGTTAGCCAGCGTAAAATCTATGCTGTGACGACAAAGCAAATCGTAGCCCGGCGTTAACTGAGGTGCGATGCCATTCGTAACCGGTAGCCAACGTTGCAGCCCTTGATCCGGTCACTCAGCCGATGGCAAGGATTGAATCATGGCAGCTTCCGGGGCAACCTTCAGATGGACAGTTTCTCCAACCTTCCAGTCTTGGCGCGCGAGATCTCGAGCCTCGAGCCGGCTACCATCCTCGAGTATGAGAGTGACAGTCAGGGTGGCGCCTTCACGAGAGATGTCGGCAATCTTTGCCGTGATCGCGCCGGCGGTAGCGTGCCGCTCGAGCTCGATGGACTCGGGCCGCAGCAGGACCTCGACCGCAGTGCCATCGGCTAGTGCCTGCACTGCGACTGAGCTACCGGGCACTGCAACGAGGCCCTTACGCACCGTGCGAGACAAGCGATTGACCCTGCCGAACACTTCGGCGATCTGACGGTTGGCAGACCGAAGATAGACCTCCTCGGGCGAGCCGGTTTGGACGATACGGCCGCCCCGGATGATGCTGATGCTGTCGGCGGTAGCCAGGGCCTCCTGAGGATCGTGAGTCACCATCAGGGTCGCTACCTGGGTGGCATGCAGCAGCTCCAGGGTTTTATGGCGTACCTCTCGCCGTAGCTGAGTATCGAGCCCTGAGAACGGTTCGTCGAGGAGCATCACCGCCGGATGGCTGGCCAGAGCGCGCGCTAGCGCGACCCGTTGCTGCTGGCCACCGCTGAGAGTATGTGGCATGGTGGCTTCGAAGCCCGCCATATCGATCTTCGCCAGCAGCTCGCCGACCTGCTCACGTTTGCGTTCGCGCGAGGTCTTTGGCATGCCGAACGCGATGTTGTCGTGGACATTCAGGTGAGGAAAGAGTGCATAGTCCTGGAAGACAAAGCCCACCGAGCGCTGCTCTGGTCGCAGATGGGTATCGGGGCCAGCAACTTCCCGGCCAGCGATCTCGACGCGTCCGGACTGGAGGGTCTCGAGTCCGGCGACAACGCGCAGCAGCGTCGACTTCCCGCTACCGGAAGGGCCGAGCAGGCAGTGGACTTCGCCGGGACGCACCTCCAGACTGACGTTCTGAGCCGCCACGGTGCGGTCATAGACGTGCGACACATCGTCGACGATCAGGCCGGAGCCTTGACTCATGGGTTGGCGCCTGCTTCCTCTCTGCAGCGCCAGCCGGACGTGAGCCTTCAGCGCCGGGCCGTGAATGATCGAGCATGCGAGACAGCAGCAAGACCGGCAGCAGGCCGATAACGATGATGGCGAGAGCGCCGGTCGAGGCTTCGGCCAAGCGCTCATCTTTTGCCAGGTTGTAGACGCGCATTGCAAGAGTCTGGAAGTTGGGAGGGCAAAGAATCAGCGTTGCCGGTAGCTCCTTGATAACGTCGACGAACACCAACAGGCCGGCAGCTGTGAGCGAACCGCGCAACATCGGCAGGTGCACCGAGCGAATCATGCGTACCGGAGTGGCGCCCAGGGTGCGAGCGGCGCCATCGAGCGAAGGTTTGATGCGGGTCAGTCCAGCCTGCACGAAGTTCAGTGAAACCGCCAGAAAGCGGGTCTGATATCCATAGATGATCGCCAGCAAGCTGCCGCCCAACAGCAGGCCTGGGGAGAATCCAAATAGCCTCTCGATCATTGCGCTGAGCCGATGGTCCGCCCAATAGAGCGGCACCAGGATTCCGATTGCGATGACGCTGCCCGGGATCGCGTATCCGATGCCTGACAGGCGGGTGAGAAAGCGGTGTAGCGGCGTGGAGTGAAGGCGTTCGCTGATCGCCAGCAGGATCGCCAGGACAACAGCCAAGACGCTGGCGACCGCGGCCAGAACCAGGCTGTTGCGGCCGAATTCGAGAAATTTGGCGCGTGCCAGGGTGTCGCCGCGCTGCAAGTTGCGGGTCATGAACAACAGTACCGGGATGCCGAAACCCCAGATCACCGGTAGCGCACAAAGCGCCGTCGCCAGAGTCGCGCGCGGTCCACGCAGTTGCCACGATGGAAGATCACGGTAGCGAGTGGAGGTGTTGTGGAAGCGAGCGCTACGCCTGGCCAGGGATTCGATGCCGATTAGCAGGGCAACCAGCACCAGCAGGCAGGCTGCTAGCTGAGCCGCGGCGGTCAAGGCGTGTGGGAATGGCTGATTGTGAATGCGGTAGATGCCGGTGGCGAAGGTGTTGACGCCGAAGTACTGGACAGCGCCAAACTCGGCGAGGGTCTCCATCAGCACCAGGGTCAAGCCGGCAATGATCGAAGGCCTGGCCAGCGGCAGTGCGACGCGAAAGAAGTTGTGCCACGGGCCGAGGCCGAGGGTGCGGCCGACTTCGAGCGCGCAGACCGATTGTTCGAGGAAGGCAGTGCGCGCCGCCAGATAGACGTAAGGGTAGAGTCCCAGAGCTAGGACCAGAATAGCCCCTGACACCGAGTGGATCTGAGGAAACCAATAGTCGCCACGGCTCCAGTCGAACGTAGTGCGCAGCCAGGTCTGGACCGGGCCGGAGAACTGCAGCAGATCAGTGTAGGCATAGGCGTTGAGGTAGGTCGGAATGGCCAAGGGAAGCAGCAGGGCCCAGCGCAAGAGACTTCTGCCGGGAAAGCGGCACAGCGTCACCAGCCAGGCGGTGCCGACACCGATGATTACGGTCGTCACCGCGACCCCCGTGGCCAAGAGTGCCGTGTTGCGCAAGTACTCCGGCAGCACGGTGGAGGCGAGATGGGCCCAAAGGCCGCCGGTGTCAGCGCCAAGACTGGCCGCGATCACCAACACCGGCGAGGCCACAAACAGGGTGATCAACCCCGAGGGTGCGAGCCGCACCCAGGAAGCTAGGCGGCGCCTAGCGCCAACCACAACGGTCCATGAGCATCAAGGCCTGCTGGTTACTCGCGCCGAACACCGAAGCGTTCAGGTCGTCTTCGCGAAATTCGCCGAAGCCTTCGAGCTCGGGGGCCAAGGCGACTCCCGCGACCACCGGATACTCCTTGTTGGCGCCGGCGAACTTCTCCTGGGCTTGCTCACTGGTCAGGTGCTCGAGAAAGCGGATGGCGTTGGCGCGGTTGGGAGCGCCCTTGACCACGCCGGCGCCGGAGATATTGACATGCGCGCCACGATTGTCTTGGTTGGGGAAGATGGGCTGCACTTTGGCGGCCGCCGCCTGATCCTCGGGCGAGCCAACCATCATGGCCGCCAGGTAGTAGGTGTTGGCGACCGCGATGTCGCCTTCGCCGGCGGCAACGGCCCGGATCTGGTCACGGTCTCCACCCTGCGGCGGACGGGCCATGTTGGCGACTAGACCACGGCACCAGGCCTCTGCCCCTTTCTCTTCAGCGGCGGCGATGATCGAGCCCATCAGGCTCTGGTTGTAGATGTTGGAGGAGCTGCGAATCAGCACCTTGCCCTGCCACTTGGGATTGGCGAGATCCTCATAGCGGGTGATCGCTCCAGACTCGACCCGGTCTTTGGCGATCATAATGACGCGGGCGCGCTTGGTGAGTCCGAACCACAGACCTTCCGGGTGGCGCAGATTGGCCGGGATGCGCTCGGTCAAGATCTCTGACGTGACTGGATCGAAAATGCCTTCCTGCTGGGCCTGGTAGAGCCGACCGGCGTCAACGGTGACGAACACGTCTGCCGGGCTCTGGTCGCCCTCACGCTTGATGCGCTCGAGCAGTGCCGCTGAGTCGCTCTCGATGAGATTGACCTTGATGCCGGTTTCTCGCGTGAAGCTCTCATAGACCTCGTCGTCGACGTCATAGTGGCGGGAGGAGTAGACATTGACGACCGGCGAGCCATCTGAGCTGGCGTCGCCCTGGCCGTTCGCTGCAGAAGGATCGCTGGAGGCAGCGTTTTCGCTTGGCGCGCCGCAGCCTATGAGCAAGCTCAAGCAAAGCAACGAGAGCAGGGTAGACACTTTCGGATTTTGACGCATCATATTGAGCCTTTCAGTTTGTGACGGTTGACAGCGAGCCGTCTTGCCGTCGCTTTATTGTATGAATTTCGACGTATGAGTTTCGACGGTGAAGTGGCTTCGAGATCGACAGATACCGGCTACTGCCGCTGATCAATCGAGATCCCGACGGAGATCACAGTCTTTGGCAAACAAGTTGCTATTGAGAGGGCTTCTCAATAAAGATTGCAAGATACTGGCCTGGCTAGGTCCTATTTGTCAACAGCCGGTAGAAGGCCTTTCAGGCGCGGTTGAGGCGGCGGATGCCGCGCAGAAACATCAGCCAACCGAGTCCGGCTGGCGCCACTCCCAGGATGACGGTGCCGAGCACCAGATCGGACAGGCCCTCGACGTCGCCATGGTCGGCCATTACGCCGAGCACGACGCCCAACATCACCAGGCTACCGACGCTCGCTAGCAGTCCCCCGGATACGGTCAAGAGCCAGCCGACGAAACTGGGGGAGCGCGTCGTGGGAGCCTTCGGCGTTGCTTGAGGTGTAGAGGTTGCTACCGGCTCGCTGACTGGCGATACGTCGGTGCGGGCGACGGCAGTTTCAGGCAAGTGGGGGAGGTGTGGTGGTCCTTCGAGCTGAGCCTGGCGAGCGCCTTGCACCAAGCGCAGCGTCCAGATGCTCTCGATCGCGAGAATCATCGGAACGAGCAGCAGCAGCGCGAGAATCGGCGCCGCCGCCCAGGAGTCGGGCTGCTCGAGCTTGGAGGCCGCCATCAGAGGGAAATCGTATCCGCCGTGGAGTAACGTCGGCACCGCCCAGGCCCTGAACAAGAGCTGCCGTCGCTTTGAGCTCGGCGAGAATCGGGCCCGACCCACGTAGTAGCCCATGATGGCGCCCAGCATGGCGTGACCCGGCACCGCGGTTAGCGCTCGTAGCAGGGCGGACGGGGCACCGCCGTCCGCAACGTAGAGGATATTCTCGAGAGTGGCGAAACCCAGCGACGCCGTGGCGCCATAGACAAGACCGTCCATCGGCTCGTCGAATGCCGGCTGGCGCATCGAATAGCGGTGCAGCACGAGCAGCTTGAAGGTCTCTTCAGGAATCGCTGCACCGAAAAAGGCAGCGATCAGCCCATGGAGGAGCGGCTGCTCTATGCTCTGGGCCAGCTGATACATCGGCCAGGCGAAGATCAGCACCGGAGCGACAATCACGATCCCTAGCCCAAACGTGGTCCATAGCACCCGCGGCGGCTCTGGGTAAGCGTCGCGGGCGTAGAAAAACCACACCAGCAGAAGCGACGGGGCAATAGCGGAAACGGCGAGCAGCGCGGCGTGCATCACCCGATCCGAGCCTCAGGATTCGTCGGCTCGAGTGGACGGCAGCTCAGCGACTAGGGAAGCGGCCAGGCCGCCGCGCAGAGTGTCGAGATCGTCCTGAACCTTAAGCAAAAAGCCTAGCGTGGCGTCGACCGCAGCGAGGTCGAGAGCCTGGGCCTCGAGGTGACCTAGGGCCTCAGCCCAGTCGAGGGTCTCGGAGACTCCGGGTAGCTTGACCAGGTCCTGCTCGCGCACCGACTGGACAAAGCTCACGATTTGCTCGGCGAGCTGCTCACCGATCCCGGGAACCTTGCGATGCAGGATCTCGAGCTCTTTGGAGCGTGAGGGATAGTCGATCCACTGGTAAACGCAACGCCGCTTGAGCGCGTCGTGTATATCGCGCGTCCGGTTGGAGGTGATCACTGTGATCGGGCGATGGCGAGCGGCGAGGGTCCCGAGCTCCGGGATAGTGATCTGAAAGTCTGAGAGCAGCTCCAGCAGAAAGCTCTCGAACTCCTCGTCGGCGCGATCGATCTCGTCGATCAAGAGCACCGGCGCTCGCTCGAGATCGGGATCGATAGCGCGCAGCAACGGCCGGCGCAGCAGGTAGGCTTCGCTGAAAATGTCTTCGGCAGGCTCGTTCCCGCCCGCCTGAGCTGCGAGGCTGCGAGCCTGGATGGCCAGCAGCTGACGAGGATAATTCCATTCGTAGGCGGCCTGATTCAGATCGAGTCCTTCATAACACTGCAAGCGAATCAGCGGCGTGTCGAGGGCTCGGCTGAGGACCTTGGCGATCTCGGTTTTGCCGACACCAGGCTCACCCTCTACAAACAACGGCTTCTCCATCTTGAGGGCCAGGAACAGACTGGTGGCGAGGCCATCGTCGGCGACGTAGGACTGGCGCGCCAGCGAGGTGGAGGTCTCGTCGATGGAGGCAAACATGTCGAGATAGGATGTGTTGAGGAGATCATCGGCAAGGTAGCAGCCGGCTTCTCGGCTGTCAAACTTCGGCGATGGGTCGGGTGTCAATCTCGCTTCTCTGTATACTCTTCTCGAGGGGCGAGCATCGAAACATCGATCGCCAGAAGCTCAGCGACGCGAGTTCGAGGTTGAGCTTCTGGAGAACGTGTGCCGAAGACAGAGCGCTGGAGGAGAGACCGTGTCAGGCATTACAGCCATTCCGCTGGTGACGGTGATCGCTACTATCCTGAGCGTCGACGGCCATCACGCGCGCATCGACGCCGGCTTGGCCGAGGGCCTGCGCCCGGACGACCAAGCCGTTATCTTTTACATGATGCCGGTCGGCACCGAGCGCAAGAAGGTGATCGTCAACCGCGGTATCGTAATCGAGCTGGACGATCACAGCAGCATGCTGAGGGTCGATTCCGAGTTCATCGTCCTGCCGGGCTACTCAGCAGAACTGGAAGTCCCGATGGGTCGGGTGGACCCACTTTCTATCGTCGAGCTGGCGCGCGACCGACTGCTGGCAAATCGCTCCATGGAGAGCTTGCCGTCCTTGATCGAGACGCTCATCCCTGAAGATGAGCTGGTCGAGCAGCAGATACTGCGGACGATCGAAGCGCGACGCAAGCGTCGTGGCGTCTATGGCTTTACGACCCGCCAAAACGCCAACGGCAATGCCCCCGCGCAGCGCTCCACACCAGCGCCCATTGCAGTATCAGCCGAGCTCGCCAAGGTAGTGCGCGGCTGGGCGCAAGCCTGGGGAGACCAGCGGGTCGACGATTACCTGGCGTTTTACTCGCGAGGCTTCCTGACGCCTGGCAACATGCGCCGCGGCGACTGGGAAGCGCAACGCCGGCAGCGCCTGAGCGGTCCTCGGTTCATCGAGCTGACAGTCGACTTCTTGGCGTCGGAGCTGATCGACGACAGCCGCGGTTGGATCGAGTTTCGGCAAGAGTATCGCTCGGATCGGTTTCGCGACGCCGTCACCAAGCGGCTCGAGCTAATCCGAGAAGATGGTTCCTGGAAGATCCTGCAGGAGACTTCCGCAAATTGAGCCTCTGTCGAGGGGCGGCAGAGTAAATGGCACAATGGAGTGCTAAGCTGAGGCGCTTCGCGATCCGGCGAAGCGTCCATGGAGGTTTCCCCGATGCGTTCTCACCCAGGTAGCTCGCTGCAATCGAACTTCGCTCCCGGAACCCGCTCGAAGTCGCACTCGAATCTGCGATCGACACCACGCTCGAAGGTAGCGACCTTGCCAGCCGTCGAAGCCTGGGCTGTAGCTGCGGCGCTGGCGGCCACCGCAGTGCTGTTTTTGCTCGGCGCCTCGCCGCTGGCAGCAGCCCCGTCGACCGACTATCAGCAGCCGCCGCAGTCCCTAGTCGATCTCGTCAATCGGCCGCTGACGCCTCAGATACGCACCAGCCCCGACCAGCGCTGGCTGTTGCTGCTCGAGCAGCCCAGTCTGCCTTCCATTGTCGAGCTCGCCGAACCGGAGCTGCGTCTCGGCGGATTGCGTTTCAAACCCCAGAACAGCGGCCCGAGCCGACGGCGTCCTGCCGCGGGGCTCGAGCTGCTGGCGATCGAGAGCGGGGAGTCGCGCGCGATTTCTGGCTTGCCCGAGGAGCCGCGTTTGGGAGACGTCAGCTGGTCGCCGGACAGCTCGCACATCGCTTTCACCCACACTCTCAGCGATCGCATCGAGCTTTGGGTAGTGGAAGTCGCATCGGCAAAAGCCCGTCGTCTCACCGACCGTCCGCTGAACCAGGTGGCTCGTATCGATCCCATCTGGCTTTCCGACAGCCGCTCCCTGATCTGCGCCCTGATACCTGCTGAACGTGGGCCGGCGCCTGAGGAAGCCAAGATCCCGAGCGGCCCGACCACCCAAGAGAACCTCGGCGACACGGCGCCGGCCCGCACCTTTCAGGATCTGCTGAAGAATGCCCACGACGAAGCGGTCTTCGAGCACTATCTCACCAGTCAGCTGGCGCGTATCGATCTCGGGGGTGAGGTCGACATGCTCGGTGCACCCGCCATGGTGTGGGACTACGATCCGTCGCCCGACGGCAGCTACTTGCTGGTCGAGACACTTCAGCGCCCGTTTTCGTACCTGCGACCCGCCCGCTGGTTTCCAACCCGGGTCGACGTTTGGGGACGCGACGGCAAGCTGGTACGGACGATCGCCGAGCTGCCGCTGCGTGAGAACATTCCGGTTGGTTACGGCAGCGTCGAGACTGGCCCGCGCAGCTACAGCTGGCGCAACGATGTACCGGCGACGCTGACCTGGGTCGAAGCCTTAGACGGCGGCGACGCGGGTAAAGAGGCCGAGCTGCGAGACCGTCTGTTTCTGCTGCCCGCACCCTTCGACAGTGAGCCGGTCGCCTGGGTCTCGCTGCCGCATCGCTTTGGTGGCGTCAGCTGGTCGAGCGACAACCTAGCGCTGGTCTGGAGCTGGTGGTGGAAAACGCGCAACATGCGGGTTCTGAAAGCGGCACCCGGGAAGCCCGACCACCCGGGGGAAGTGTTGATCGACCGTTCGTGGGAAGATCGCTACAACGACCCCGGCACGCCGATCGAAGTCAGCAACGCCATGGGGCGCAACGTGCTGCTGGTGGGCGAGGACGGCAAGACGCTCTACCTGTTCGGGGAGGGCGCCTCGGAAGAAGGCGATCGTCCTTTTGTCGACGCCTACGATCTCGAAACCCGCAAGGCGAAGCGCCTGTTCCGCTCACAGGCTCCCTACTTCGAGCGTCCTATTCGACTCCTCGACGCCGCCGCCGGCCGGCTCTTGACCCTTAGAGAATCGGTCGAAGCCCCGCCGAATCTGTTCTTGCGTCAGCTCGGTCAGGACGATGGATTGAGGCAGTTGACCGAGTTTCCGCACCCGACTCCCGAGCTACTCGGATTGCACAAGGAGCTGATTCGCTACTCGCGAGCCGATGGCGTCGAGCTCACCGCGACGCTCTACCTGCCACCCGGCCACAAAGTCGAAGACGGTCCGCTGCCGATGGTGATGTGGGCCTACCCGGAAGAGTTCAAGAGCGCCGATGCTGCCAGCCAGGTGACGGATTCCCCCTATCGCTTCGATCGCATCAGCTGGTTCTCGTCTCTGCTGTGGCTGACCCAGGGTTACGCGGTGCTCGACGATCCGTCGATGCCGATCGTCGGCGAAGATGACGAAGAGCCCAATGACACCTTCCGCAAGCAGCTGGTGATGAACGCTGAGGCGGCAGTCACGGAGAGCCTGCGCCGCAAGGTGACGACCAAAGATCAGATCGCCATCGGCGGCCACTCCTATGGAGCCTTTATGACCGCCAACTTGCTGGCTCACTCCGATCTCTTCGCGGCGGGTATCGCCCGCAGCGGCGCCTACAATCGCACCTTGACCCCGTTCGGCTTTCAATCCGAGGAGCGCACGCTGTGGGAGGCGCCAAACGTCTACCTCGACATGTCACCGTTCATGCATGCCGAGAAGATCGACGAGCCGATCCTGTTGATCCACGGCGAGGCCGACAACAACTCGGGCACTTTCCCGATGCAGAGTGAGCGTTTCTACAACGCGCTGCGCGGCCACGGCGCCATCGCCCGCCTGGTCATGCTGCCTTATGAGAGCCACGGCTATCGAGCGCGCGAGTCGGTGCTCCACATGCTGTGGGAGACCCATCAGTGGCTCGAGCGCTACGTACGCAAGCCAGCCGAGTCGGAGGCGCCGAGCGTCGAGCGCGGTGAGGCGGCTCAGGGACGGGGAACACCGTGAAGGCTTGATGATCAGGACCGACCGATGCCTTGACAGCTTCCGAAACCTGCCGTCATCCTTGAGCCTCTAGCCCGCATTACGGACGTCGACATCGCAGAACGAGGAGCTCGGTGCACGTTCCGGCCGCTGACAAACCGCATCTACTTTCGGTCGTGCTGGAAGACTACTTCCAGGTCGCGCCCCTGCGTGGGGTGGTCAAGACCGAGCAATGGCACCTGTTCGAGAACCGGGTCGAGGTCAACACCCATCGGGCGCTCGACCTGCTCGACGAGTTCGGCATCAAAGCTACCTTCTTTGTGCTCGGCTGGATTGCCGACGAAATGCCGGAGGTGGTGCGGGAGGTGGCGGAGCGCGGCCACGAGATCGCCAGCAAGGGTTACTACCACCATAGCCTTAATCAGCTCAGCCCGGCCGAGCTGCGTGCCGATCTCAGGCGTTCGCGAGAAGCCCTAGAGCGGGCTTCCGGCCTGCGGGTACACGGCTTTCGGATAGCCCACGGCTGGTTTGGACCACAGGATCTGTGGGCCCTCGACGTGCTGGCTCAAGAAGGCTTCGCCTACGACTCTAGCCTGCGCCCGATTTTCCGCGCCTTCGCCGGCGACCGCTCGCGTCGCCTGCCGTTCCAGCACGTCCACGGGGACGCTAGCCTTTGGGAGCTGCCGCTTGCCAGCCTGAGCTTTGGCGGCTGGTCGTTTCCGATTGCCGGTGGCAACTACCTACGTCAGTTTCCTCACGCCTTGATGAAGCGGGCGGTGGCGCGCTGGCATCGCACCTGCGAGGCTCCGTTCGGGCTCTACTTTCACGTCTGGGAGCTCGACCCGGGGCAGCCTCGCATCCATGCAGCACCGCTTCTCGAGCGCATCCGGCAATACCGTAACCTCGACAAGATGCCGGCGATCATTCGCTACTACCTGAGCACTTACCGTTTCGTCAGTATCGGCGAGTACCTCGGGCTGCCGCGCGTGCCGGCCGAGCCTCGGCTTTCCGTTGCCAAGGTGACGCCAGCGGAACGTACGGCGACCAGCGCTAGCGGCGAAGGCCGGCCAGCGAGAGTCAAGACAGTGCCGGTGACGGTCATCGTGCCGTGCTACAACGAGAGCGAGGGCCTGCACTTCTTGGGCAACACGTTGCGCGGCGTCGAGGCCAGTCTCGAAGACCGCTACGATCTGCGCTTCGTCTTTGTCGACGACGGCTCAGCCGACGGCACCCCGGGCCTGCTCGCCAAGCTGTTCGGCGATCGTCAGAATTGTCGCATCGTGTCGCACGAGGTCAACCAGGGAGTCGCGGCCGCCATCCTCACCGGCATCCGCCACGCCGAGACTGAGATCGTCTGCTCGATGGACTGCGACTGCACTTATGACCCGCATCAGCTGCAGAGCCTGATTCCGATGCTGCGAGACGATGTCGACATGGTGACGGCCTCGCCTTACCATCCGGAAGGCCAGGTGCGTAATGTGCCTTCGTGGCGCCTGGTGCTGTCGCGCGGGCTGTCGCTGCTATATCGCGGCGTGCTACACCACAAGTTCTACACTTACACCAGCTGCTTCCGCGCGTATCGTCGCAGCGCGGTGGTCGACCTGCCGGTGCGCGAGGGGCATTTCTTGGGGGTCGTCGAGATGCTGGCGCTGCTCGACCTCTCAGGCGGCCGGCTTGCCGAATGCCCCGCGGTGCTCGAGGTGCGGCTCTTGGGTCGCGCCCACATGAAGGTGCTACGCACGATCGCCGGCCACGTGCGCCTATTGGGGCGCATGGCCTGGCTGCGCGTCAAGTCGCCACGTCCCGTGGTGAGGCAGGAAGAGAGTCAGGCTTAGGAAGATGAGGTGAGGTTCGTTATCTCGGACGTAATCTTGAGGCTCTAAAAAGCGCTCGTGGCGAATGCACGATTCTTCGCCTTTTCCCTTCAAGAACTGCCTCGATCTCGGCTCCTCTCTGAGTTGGAGCGGGTTCGATTAGATAATCTCATTCCGTACTTCCGCGACTAGGAGATCGACATGACCCTTTCGACCGTCACGCGCCTCCAGCTACCGTCGGACCAGGAAGCCAGTGGCCGTACCTTCGGCACCGAAGAGCAGCAGCAGTTGGCCGATGTGCTCGCCAGCGGCGTGCTCACCAGCACCAAGGGCTCGCGCGTCAAGCTGCTCGAGCAGCGCTTCGCCGAGCTACTCGGTGTGCGCTGGGCCTACGCCTGCACCTCGGGCACCGCCGCGATCCATTGCGCCATCGCGGCCATCGATCCAGAGCCCGGTGATGAGATCATCACCACGCCGATCACCGATATGGGCGCCTTGACTCCGATTCTCTATCAGAGCGGCATTCCGGTTTTCGCCGACGTCGACCCGCGTACCCTCAACGTCACCGCCGACACCATCGAGGCCAAACTCAGCGAGCGCACCAAGGCGATCGTCGTCACGCATTTGTTCGGCAACCCCTGCGAGATGGCGGCGATCCATGATCTCGCCGCGACGCACGGCATTCCGGTGATCGAAGATGCTGCCCAGGCGTTTCTCGCCACCAGCGGCGGCGCGCAGATAGGTACTCTTGGCGCCATCGGCTGCTTCAGCCTGCAGCAGGGCAAGCACATCACCACTGGCGAAGGCGGTCTGGTGGTGACCAACGACGAGGCCCTCGCCCGCCGTATGTTCCTGTTCATCAACAAGGCCTGGGGCTACGGTGATCCCTCGCCGGACCACTACTTCCTAGCCCTCAACGCGCGCATGAACGAGCTTCAGGGAGCGGTGGCCGTAGCTCAGCTAGATCGCCTCGAGGGCGTTGTCGAGGCCCGCCGCCGTACCGCCGCTCGCCTCAGTGACCTGCTCGCAGAGGTCGACGGCATCGCAGTGCCGTGGATTGCCGACGGCAACCAGCACAGCTATTGGAAGTACTGCCTGCGGGTCGACTCCGACAAGGTGCGCGGTGGTGCCGACGCCCTGGCCGCGGAGCTACGCGAGCGCGGCATCTTCTCAGCGCCACGCTATATCCGCAAACCGGCCTTCGAATGCCAGATTTTCGCCGAGCAGCGGACCTTCGGCAACAGCCGCTTCCCGTTCGATCGCGCTCGGCCCGAGGCGGTCGACTACCGGCCCGAGCTCTATCCCGGCACCTACCGAGGGCTAGAGCAGGTGCTGGTGCTGCCGTGGAACGAGCGCTACACCGACGAGCATGTCGAAGGCATCGCAGCTGCCGTTCGCGAGTCGGTGGCCGACATCATGGTGCCGGCGTGAGCGATCGCTTGCGCTTCGGCCTGGTGGGAGCGGGCGCAATCGCCCAAACCTACGCCCAGGCCTTCTCCGACTCGCAAGAAGCGGTGGCGGTGGCGGTGGCGGACGTTCGCCCCGAAGCGGCAGAAGCTCTCGCCGAGCGCCTGAGCTGCGCAGCGTTCCCCGACCACCAGGCGATGCTCGACGACGGCTCGATCGATGCCGTGGTGATCGCCACGCCGCCGGCCACCCATCCCGAGATCTGCATCGCTGCCGTCAGCCGCGGTATTCCAGTGCTGTGTGAAAAGCCGCTGGCAGTCGACGTCGCCAGCGCCCGTGGCATGGTCGAGGCGGCGAACAAAGCCGGCGTGCTGCTGACCATGGCGTCGAAGTTTCGATACGTCGACGACGTCATCCGCGCCAAGTCCATCGTCGCCTCCGGCATCCTCGGCGAGATTATTCTGTTCGAGAACACTTTCACCTCGCGCGTCGACATGGGCGGGCGCTGGAACTCCAAGCCGCAGCACAGCGGCGGCGGCGTGCTGATCGACAATGGGACCCATTCGGTCGATCTGATGCGCTACTTTCTGGGCCCGATCGCCGAGGTTCAGGCGGTGGAGGGCAAGAACGTCCAGGGGCTACAGGTCGAAGACACGGTGCGGCTGTTTGTGCGTAGCGAAGGCGGCGTCATGGGATCCGTCGACCTGTCGTGGAGCCTCAACAAGGAGCTCGAGAGTTACGTCAACATCTACGGCTCTCACGGCACTATCCAGGTGGGGTGGAAGTCGTCGCGCTACCGACAGAGTAGTAGCTCGGATTGGGTCGAGTTTGGCCATGGCTACGACAAGCTCCAGGCATTCAGCCGCAAGCTCGAGAACTTCTGCCAGGCGGTACGCGGTGAGCGCCGTCTGCTGATCGACGCCGAGGACGCCATCGCTTCGGTCGAGGTGATCGAGAAAGCCTACGCCTCGCTCGAAGACAATCGCTGGATCACCGTCTGAGCACCTGAGAACGGTCTGAGCACATAAGATACGGCCAATGGCCGTGCGCATTCATCCGACCGCCCTGGTCGAGGACGAAGTCGAGATCGGCGACGGCACCGCGGTGTGGGACAATGTCCACCTGCGCGGGCCGTCACGCATCGGCCGGCAGTGCATCATCGGCGAGAAGACCTATATCGCCTACGGCGTCAGAATCGGCGACCGGGTCAAGATCAACGCCTTCGTCTACATCCCAACTGCGGTCACCGTGGAAGACGGCGTTATGATCTCAGCCGGCACCGTCTTTACCAACGATCGCTTCCCGCGCGCCACGACCCCCGACCTGAGTGAGCTGCGCGGCTCCGAGCCGGACGAGCAGACGCTCACGACTCTGGTGCGGCGTGGCGCCACCATTGGCGCCCGCTCGGTGATCGGCTGCGATCTCGAGGTTGGGCGCTTCGCGATGATCGGCATGGGCTCGGTGGTCACCCGTTCGGTGCCGCCCTTCCATCTCGTCGTTGGCCATCCTGCGCGCTCGATCGGCGCCGTCTGCCGCTGTGGCCAGCCCATTGCTCGCTGGGTGCCAAACGCGCCACCGGAGGCGCTGGATCCTACCTGCGAAGGGTGCGGGCGTACCTATCGCCTGCGCGAAGGGCACGTCAGCGAGGTTCGATAGCTCGATCCGTCGTAGAATGCGCGCCGCGGGCCGGCACCCTCAACGACCACGGCTCCGCTTGGGGAGAGCAGCATGCACACTCGGAGCGAGATGGACGGTGGCCAAGATTTTATGGGTACCCTCGTGGGCAGGGTCACGCTCGCGGACGGGCAGGCGATACCGGGTGTCTTGGTCACCGCAGCCTCACCGGCGATGGCGGGCGAGAGGACCTGTGTCTCTCAGGAATCTGGCCAGTATGTCATGCGCAATCTTCCCCCAGGTTCTTATGATGTGAGTTTCCAGCTCGAGGGGTTTGCACCGGTCGAAGAGTCCGCCGAGGTGCTGGCAGGTAGTAAAGCGCAGGTCGACGTCACCATGCAGGTGACATCCCAAGAAGAAGCGTGAATCACCATGAATCAAACTCCTAATGATAGAAATCTCGAGGATCCGGCGCCTGAAGACGAGCTGGTCCATGAAGATCTGGTCGCCGAGGACGACGCGATTATCGGCGTCGCCTTCCGGCGCTCCCTGTATGTGCTCGTCGCCGTCGCCGTGCTGGTCGGCGCGGGCTGGCTGATCAGCAGTCGCGACGAGGAGGTCGCGCCCGAAACTGAGATCACGACCGCGGCTCCCGAGGCGGTCACCGAAGCGGCCGAAGCGCCGGACGTGGCGTTCACCGACGTCACCGCTGAAGCAGGTATTGATTTCGTGCACGTCAACGGTGCGGCCGGTGACAAGCTGCTGCCCGAATCGATGGGCGGCGGCGTCGCCTTCTTCGACGCCGACGGAGATGGCGATCAGGACCTGCTGTTCGTCAACTCCACCAGCTGGCCGGAGGATCCGCCGCTCACGCCGCGGCCGACCATGAAGCTCTACCGCAACGACGGCATGGGACGCTTCAGTGACGCCACCGCCGGCTCGGGGCTCGACGTCGCCTTCTACGGCATGGGTTTGACCGCCGCCGACCTCGACGGCGACGACGACGCTGACCTCTTCCTGACCGCGGTGGGGAAGAACTACCTGTTCCGCAACGACAGCACGGGCGACAAGATCGTCTTCACCGACGTCACCGAGAGTGCCGGCGTGGCCGGGGGTGAGGATTCCTGGTCGACCAGCGCCGGTTTCTTCGACGCTGACAACGACGGTGACCTCGATCTCTTCGTCTGCAACTACGTGCGCTGGTCGCGCGAGATCGACTTCGAGCAGGACTTCCGGCTCACCGGCGTCGGCCGTGCCTATGGTCCGCCTCAGAACTACGAGGGCACCTTGCCCTACCTCTACCGCAACGACAGCTCGGGTGGCAGATTGTCGTTCACGGACATCTCGGCCAGCGCCGGGGTCGAGATCGCCAACCCTGCCACCGGCAAGCCAATGGCCAAGGCACTCGCGCTGGCGCCGATCGACGTCGACCAGGACGGCTGGATGGACGTGTTGATCGCCAACGACACGGTGCGTAACTTCTTCTTCCGGAACCGCGGTGCCGAAGGCTTGGGGGAGGGCGAGCCGTGGTTCGAAGAGGTCGGCGAGCTGGTGGGCGTGGCCTACGACCGCGCCGGTAACGCCACGGGTGCCATGGGCGTCGATGCCGCCTACTACCGCAACGACCACAACCTCGGCTTCCTGATCGGCAATTTTGCCAACGAGATGAGCTCGTTTTATGTCAGCCAGGACGACCCGGGCATCTTTGCCGACGAGTCCATCGTCGAAGGCATCGGCGCTCCCAGCCGGCGCATGCTGAGCTTCGGCGTCTTCCTCTTCGACTACGACCTCGACGGTCGCCTCGATGCGCTACAGGCGAACGGTCACCTGGAAGGCGAGATTGCCACCGTCGACCCCAGTCAAACCTACCGTCAGGCTGCTCAGCTATTCTGGAACGGCGGGCTCGAGGACGGCTTCGTGCCGGTGGAGGCAGAAGACGCTGGAGACCTCGCCGAGCCGATCGTCGGCCGCGGCTCCGCCTTCGCCGATATCGACGCCGATGGCGACCTCGACGTCGTCTTGACCCAGATCGCCGGCCCGCCGCTGCTGCTACGCAACGATCAGGCCCTTGGTCACCACTGGCTGCGCCTTGACCTGCGCGGTAAGGCGCCGAATCGCGACGCTATCGGCGCCTGGGTCGAGCTCACCGCTGGTGGGGTGACCCAGCGCCGCCAGGTGATGCCGATCCGCAGCTACCAGAGCCAGGTCGAGCGCATCGTGACCTTCGGCCTCGGTACGGCGACGCAGATCGAGTCGCTGATCGTCACCTGGCCGGATGGCTCGAAGCAGGAGCTGAGCGACGTCGCAGTCGATCAGGTCCACACTGTCGAACAACAGTAGCCGAGGGGCCAGGTCCCCATCCAAAGTCTGTTGTGCGGCCGAGCCGGGGTATGCAGTCGGGCCTCGATCGTCCGGGCGTGCAGATCATGGGGAAACTTGATCGTATGTGATTCACATGCGATCAAGTCAAGGCTCGCTTTGATCGTATGTGATTCGCATACGATCAAATACAGGAATTTTTTTGATCGTATGTGGATCTAAAACGATCAAGTCAAAACCTCCATTGATCGTATTCTTTTTTCATACGATCAAGTCAGTGCTTGCCTTGATCGTATGTGAATCGCATACGATCAAATAAGGAAGCTGTTTTGATCGTATATAGATCCAATACGATCAAGTATGAGCCTTCGTTGATCGTATTGGATTGACAGACGATCAAGTCAGCGGTATCCGGACGATCATTCCGGCGAGGGAAGGGGCGTCGATTGCGGCATGCGAAAGGAGCTCGCTGAACTGCGCTTGACGCGTCGGTGGTAATGCTTCAGAGCATTGACGCGTCGTCCGCACACCCGATAATCACACCAAGGGCGCTTGCGGGTCGGCGTCGCGTCCACGAACATCAGATCGCATTCGGGGGCGGCGCAGGTGGCGAGGCGTTGGCCCGAGGTCAGCACCTGGATAGCCGATTCGAGCACCGGCCACAAGCAGCGATCGAGCGCGTCGTGAGCGCCGACCCAGGTATAGATCAAGCCCTGCGTGCCATAGGTCAGCTGCTTGGGCGTCAGTAATCCGCCGAGCTCCTGGTTGAGCCTGGCGAGATCGTCGGCCGGTAGACGTTGACGCTTTGCAGCAGCCTGAAACAACCGGCTGAGCGTCGACCGCAGCTCACGGGCACGGGCGAAGATGCGCTCGGCTTCCTGGGGCTGGTCGCGAGCGTGACGTCGCAGGGCGTCCGCCGTATCCGGAGTGAGTGCCCCGGCCTGGACGGTCCAGGTCAGCAGTTCGTCGTACGAACCGACCGCAACCTGGCGATTCTTCTCGTGCGCGTTGGCCGTGTTGACATACGCGACGCACAGCGCCCCGGCCAGCTTGACTTGAGGGCCCCGCGGTCTCGTGGTCTTTCTTGGCATGGAGAGATTATAGTGTCTTGAAGATCTGAGTTTCTCATCTGTCGGAATCGTCAGGCAAGCCGCTCTGCTGCGCGAGCCCCAGGACCAAGTCCATTCCTTCCGCGTAGGTCTAAGCCTATTCTAGTTGTTGGACGGCCTATGCATCTGTGGTGCTGCGCAAGGAGTATTGCGAAGTGCATCGATTGTGCATACAATAGTCCTGTGAGCTTTGAATGGGATCCACGCAAAGCGCTCGAGAATCGCCTCAAACACAGAGTTGATTTCGCGGATGCAGCGCTAGCGCTCGAGGATGAGCGGGCGATCACGATCGAAGACGAGGACCATGACGAACGCCGGTTCGTCACGCTTGGCTTGGATCCTCTCGGCCGGCTGCTGGTGGTGGTCACCACTTGGCGTGCCGGGAACCTTCGAATCATCTCGGCTCGCAAGGCCAACCGGCGCGAGCGTAAGGAGTATGGCGAGAGCCAATACGGCGAACAGGAGATGCCATGAAACAGCACTACGATTTCAGTAGCGGCAAGCGCGGCGCCTTGGCGCCAGTAAGCCCCACCAAGACCCGAATCACGATACGGCTCGACGCCGACGTCCTCTCATGGTTCAAGGACCAGGTACACGCTGCCGGCGGTGGTAGCTACCAGGCGCTTATCAATGAGGCGCTGCGCCAACACATTCGAGAGAGTCGAGAGCCCCTCGAAGCGACACTACGCCGCGTCGTGCGTGAGGAGCTTCGTGGCCTGCGGCTCGGAGAAGAGGTCGCTGAGCCGCAGACACCCTATGATTCCCAGTAGATCGAGCCCGCACGTCAGAAGGGGCGGCCGATCGACGTGTTCTCCAACCTGACGCTCAACTTCCGGCTCGAGTCGAAGCGCTAGACCGACACATCCCTCTCCCGAAGGAGAGGGATGGTAGGAACTGTCAACCTACAGCGACGTCGCGTTCGGCGTCGGGCTGGACTGGATCTGCCAGCTGCCGGCGAGGTCGGTGCGCTCGATGGACGAGCCGCCGGGGGCGTCGCCGACTTCCGGGGCATTGGCCGAGCCGGTTTCATCGATCAGGCTGTTGTTGTTGTTCGAGCCATAGACGACGGCGTCGATCGGCACGACGGAAGACGTGATGGCGACGGCGGGGACGTTGAACAGCGCGACGCCGTCACCGATCGAGCCCGAGTTCTGAAGGTCCGGGCTGAAGTTAACCACCTGGTCGAAGGTCGGGTTGCCGTTGCTCGAGTCCGACGTTGGGCCGCCGACCACGAAGGTGGCGCCGGCCGCGATGGTGCCGGAGAGCTGGACGGTGCTCGAAGTGTAGTTGGTGCCGCCATTGCCGAGGCTGAATGACGCTAGGTCGATCGACTGCGAGCTCGAGTTGTAGATTTCGACCCACTCCCAACCGTTGTCGGTACCGCTGCGATCGTAGAACACCTCGGACAATAGCAGCCCACCTGGAGGCGGCGCCGGGAAGGCGACGTTGGGGTTGGGTAGCGGCTGAACCTGCCAAGTGCCGGCGATGTCGACGCGCTCGACCGACTGGCCGGAGGTCGCGTCGCCGACGTCCGGCGGGTTGGCGGAGCCGGTCTCGTCGATCAGACTGCTGGTGTTGTTCAGACCGTAGACCACCGCGTCGATTGGCACTGTCGAGGCGGTGACCTGTGAGCAGCGGACGTTGAACAAGGCAACGCCGTCCGCGTCACTCCCCGAATTCTGGAAGTCGGGGCTGAAGTCGATCGCCTGGTCGAAAGTCGGACTGCCGTTGTTGGCGTCCGACGTTGGACCACCGACCACGAAGGTCGCACCGGCGGCCACCGTGCCGGACAGGCTCACCAGGCTGGTGGTGTAGTCCGAGCCGCCTGAGCCGATGCACAGATCGGTGAGATCGATGGTCGAGGCGGTGTTGTTGTAGAGCTCCACCCACTCGTGGTCATCGTCGGTGCTGGTGGCGTCATACAGCACCTCGGTCAGCAGCAGGGCGCCGCTCGGGACGGTGAAGGCCTGGCCGCTGATGCGAGTGCCGGGGGAGTAGGCGCTACCGCCTGAGCCCGTCGCCACCGTGTGCTTGACGAACGGCGCGTTGGTGAAGTCCGGATCGCGCACCAGCGACTGGTTGTCGCCGCCGGAGCTGTTGTAGGTCATGGTCTGCACGACGTTGCCGGAGTCGTCCTTGAGGGTGACGGTGTCGCCGCTGTTGTTGAGCGATACGCCGCCGGTGGAGGCGGTGAATACCAGACCGTTAGCCGCAGCGTTGCCGAAATCGCCGGTGGGGGTACCCCCGCCGAAGACGACGGCCGCTTCGCGCGCCGGCAGAATGGTGCTGGCGGGGAAGGTGTGGCGCACGTTGAGGCTGTCGGAGAGCGTCCAGCCACTGATATCGACCGCCGTGAAGCTCGGGTTGAGCAGCTCGATGAACTCGTCGCGGGTCGCTGAGCGGGTGCCGTCGCCGTTGGCGTCGCCGGCCAGGCCCGAGGCCGGATCGGCGTGGATCTCGGAGATGATGACGGTCGGCAGGTTGACCTCGTCAGTGAGCAGGTCGGCCTTGTCGCGCGGCAGGATCTGGTAGCCGGAGTTGAACGGCACCCAGGAGTCGAACTGGCTGGCGATGCCGATGACGTCGAAGCTCTGGGTGGGGGTGTTGGAGCCCGGGATGTCGGTGTCGCCGTCGATCCGCAGCGTGAGGGTAGTGACGCCGCCGTCGTCCGAGATGGTGACGTTGCCGGAGCCGCTCTCGGGGATGGAACCGGAGATGACGCTGACGCCGTTGATGCGGATCAGCGAGCCCTCGTTGGTCTCACCGACCTGCGATACGGTCACGACCTGCGGCGCCGGAACCGTACCAGAGCCGACTCGGGTAGAGCCAACGTTGCCAAAGCCGCCGGCAGCGCTGAGCTCGGTAGAGCCGCCGAACTGCTCGAGCTCACCGATCCAGATCACGTCGTCACCGCGCTCGATCGAGGTGTCGATCGAGGAGTCGAAGATCTGGATTCCGCCGGTACCGTCCTGCACCCAGGCCTGGGTCACGAAGGTGTTGAAGATGTCGGAGGCGACCAGCATGTTGCCTTGGACCCGCACGCCGTAGGTCTTGGGCACCAGAACGCCGTCGATGTCGTTGACTCGCACGGTCGAGATCGAGGTGGTGCCGGAGTAGTAGCCCTGGGCCGGCGACAGCTCACTCTGGCTGGCGCTGTCGGTGGCCTTCACCCGGAACTTCACCTGGGTGCCGTCGGTCTGGGCGGGAATGCTGGCGGTGTAGGTGACGCCGGAGGACAGAGTCATGGTGATCGGCGTCTGGGCAACGCCGTCGAGCTCGTACTCGAGCACGACGGTGGAGGCGCCGTCGAGGTCTTCGACGTCGGCCTCGACCGACACGGCCTCGAGGGCGGTGGGAACCTGCGGCGTGCGCAGCACGCGCATGATGGCCGGCGGGTAGTCACCGAGGGTGCCGGGGCCCTCATCGGCCGCGAATGCCGATGGCGCGATGCCGCAGGCGTGGACGCGGTAGCTGGTTCCGTCGGAATAGAGCGCGATGGTGCCGGGCAAGCCGAACGCACCATCGACGTCGTCGCAATCGCCGATGCCGTCGGCGAGAGTGTCGTCAGAGCGCGTGTCGCCCGGATCGCCGGGGTTCTGCTGGATGAAGATCGGCGTCTGACCGTTGGTGTCGTCGGTGTCGAGAAAATCCTGCACCACGACCGCACGCGGGTGACCAAAACCGTTCGAGGCCGACATCTGGGCGAGGCCGAGCTCGGCCTTGAGGGTGGCGAGGAAGGTCGGCACCGAACTGGTCTCACTGCCGTGGTGGTTCATGGTGTAGACGTCGACGTCGCCAGCCCACGGCGCCGCTTCCTGCTCGACTTCGCCGACATTCTTGGCGGCGTTGCCGGTGAGGTCGCCGCCGATCCAGATGTCGACGTCGTCGTACTCGATCACCATCGCCACCGAGCGTGCGTTCTCCTGCTGATCGGTGCCGGTGAGATCGACCGTGCTGGCATCCGGCAGCTCGGCGTTGACCGCGTAGCAGCGGATGGTGACGCCACCTCCGAGGGTGATGGTGGTGTTGGGGGTGATGGTCGTGCGGTTGAATTGCCCGGCGCCGAACGCGTAGTCGCTATAGGCGAAGGTGCTGGGCGTGCCGCCGACGGTGCCTCGATCGTAGGCGACAGCACCGGACGCCAGCGGAACCAGCTGAAAGACATTTTCCATGCGGCCGATGTGGTCTTCGTCATAGTGCGTGGCGATGGTGTAGGTAACGCTGGTCACCACGCCGGCGTCGATCAGGTCATTGATGAAGTTCTCGATCTCGTCTTCCTGGGTCTTGAGACCGGTGCCGGCGTCGATCAGGACGGCCTCGCCGGTGGGGGAGACGATCAGCGTCGCGCTGCCTTGTTCGATATCGGGGTAGTAGACCCGCAGCAGGCTGCCGTGGGCCGGCAGCGCGAGCAGGAGCAGAACGGGCAAGAGGCTCAGGGCACGAGGCATCATTGAGGTTCCTTTCGAGGTGATTGCAGCCTACGATCTGGTGAGGGAGACGCACGGCGCTGGGTCGAGGCGCAGCGAGCGGGCGAAGCAGGGCGGAGCAGGCGTGCGTCGCGGTAGGACAGGCGGGAGTGGTCGGGACTCGCAGAGTGGTCCACCAGGCGGCATTTCGGTTTGTCAGAATAGTATTACACCCGGCCTGAAGTGAGGATTTGTCGCCGAGAGCTTCTGTTTCGCGTTCGATTTCCCTGTCGATCAGTAGTCCCGACGGTTCTGTCCAGACAAACGCTCTAAAATTCTTCCGAATGACTTGAAGGCAGGTTTGAAGGCACTGTGAAGCGTCGTGCAAGACCGCACGCGCTGCGCCGCCGGCTCGGATCGAGCGCTGCTATAATCGCCGAGCTCGGGGTTCGACTCGACTCCACGCCTCCAGCTGCTCCAAGACTCGAGGCGTTCGCGGTCTCTCCTCTTCATGTTGCCTCGCATTCGCACCACCCCGGAAGACTTCTTTGTTGAAGAGCGCTTGCTCTATCCTCCGGCAGGGGACGGCGCCCACCTCTATCTGCAGATCGAGAAACGGCTCTGCAACACCGACGACGTGGCGCGCTCGCTAGCCCAAGCGCTCGATCTGCCGCGACGCGACATCGGCTATGCCGGCCGTAAGGATCGCATCGCGGTAACCCGACAGTGGTTCTCGTTGCCGCGGTCCGCTGCCAAGGCGCTCGACGGCTGGCAGCATCCGGGAGTCCGCATCGTGGCTCGCCAATACCACCACGAGCGCTTGCGCGTCGGCCAACTGCAGGGCAACCGCTTCCGCTTGATCGTACGCGACGGCGACGCGGCGACGGCTCGCGCTGCCGTTAGCCGCTTGGCAGAGCTGGCGCGACGCGGTTTGCCGAATCGGTTCGGCTCGCAACGCTTCGGCCGCGACGGCAGGAATGCCGCTCGCGGCGCCAAGATCTTGCGCGCCGGGCGAGTGCGGGGCAATCGCCGCACCGCCTGGCTGATGGTGTCGGCGCTGCAGTCCGCGGTCTTCAATCGCGTGCTCGAGCTCAGGCGGGCGGCGCTCGACGAGATGCTGCTCGGCGACGTCGCCTACAACCACGCTACCGGCGAGGTCTTCCTGGTGAACGAAGCGGTCGACGCCGAGCTGTTGCGGCGCTTCGAGCTCAGTCCGACTGGGCCGATGTTCGGCACCAAAATGAAGTGGCCGCGCGGTGAGACCGCCAGGATCGAGCAGGAAGCGATGAAGGAATTCGAGCTGCCCGATCCCCGGCGTCTGGATATGCCGCGTGGCCTGCGACTGTTTGGCGATCGGCGTCCGCTGCGGGTGCAGCCGAAGGCGATCGAAGTCGGCTGGAGCGAGGGCGTGCTCCACCTGGGGTTCGAGCTGCCGGCCGGCAGCTACGCCACGGTACTGCTAGAAGAGCTGCTGCCGGCCGGGTTCCTCGAGGGGCCGGGCGCGAACGCTGGCGAAGCCGATCCAACGCGTCACGCGGAATCACCGCGGGAAGGGGCTCCGGCGTGAGCCTGCAGCCGACCGAAGGGCCGGTGATCGCGGCGTTCCGGCGGCGGGCAGCGGCTCTGACGGCCCTGGTCGTCGGAGTGCGGTGGCTGGCAGCCGCCTGCTTTGCGTGGGGCGTTGCGCTGGCGGCGTTGCGAACTGCACTGCAACTGCCGGGCAGCACCGCTGCCTGGGGGCTGCTGAGCCTCGGTCCGCTGGCCGTTGTGGCCCTGGCTCAGGGTTGGCGCGCTCGGCCTTCTCGCGCCGCGGTCCGGGCCCTGCTCGATCGTGAGAATCACGCCGGCGGGCTGGTGATGGCGGCAGGTGAAACCGAGCTCGAGCGCTGGCGACCGCGCGTCGCATCGCCACAGGTGCCGGGGCTGCGCGCTCGGCCGGCCTGGGGCCCGCTGGCTGCCGGCATGGCGTTCGTAGCCGGCGTCGCTTGGATGCCGGTGTCTCCTCCGGGGCTCGAGGGCAACCGCACCCTCGAGATCGGCGACGAGGTCGCCCGGCTGGCGCAGCGCGTCGAGGCGCTGGAGGACGAGGGGCTGCTGAGCGAAGACGAGGCGACGACATTCGAGGAGGCGCTGGAGGAGCTGCTGAGCGAGGCCTCCGGGGAGGATCCGGCCAAGGCTTGGGAAACCCTGGATCACCTGCAAGAGCGCGCGGATCAAGCTGTCGACGAGCTGGCCGAAACCGCGCTCGCCGAGAGCGAACAGCTGGCTTCGGCATCGCAGCTGGCCGAGGCGTTGGCCGACGCCGCCTCGTCCGCCGATCCAGCTGAGCTGGCGCAGGCGGTGGCCGAGCTGTCGGCTCTGACCTCGGCTGCGGCCTCCGACAGCCGCTTGCTCGATGCTGCCGCGGCAGGGGAGCTCAAGACGTCGGCGGGCGCCGGGCTCGACGAGATGCTCTCGGCTCTCGATCGCGGCAAGGCAAACCTCGGGGACCGGCTCGACCGCATGGCGAGCGGCGGAGCGCTCGACGTCGGCGGGCTGATGCAAGCCCGCGAGGCGCTCGAGCGCGGTTCACAGTCGCTCGGCGAATTCCTCGACGCCAACGGCCTGCAGGCGTCCGGTTCCATGCTGGGAAAGCGAGCTGGAGTCCCGGGGCGCGGTGGTGTGACGCGCGGCCGCGGCGATGCGCCGATGCGCTGGCGTCCCGAGCCGCTGGCGGAAGACGGCCAGTTCCGCGAGCAGTTTCTCGAAGCCGGGGCATCGGCGCGGCTGGCGGACCATCGCCTGCTCGGCCTGTCCCTGGCCGACCCCTCGCGCCCGGGCGTGGAAGCGGCGGTAGGATCCGCTCCCGGCGTCGACGTCGAAGCGGTCGCTGGCGGCGGCAGTGCCGTCACTCATCCGCTGTTGCCGCGCCACCGGGGTGCGGTACGTCGCTTCTTCGATCGACCCGAACCCCCACCGCCGGAGCAACCATGAGCACAACCCATACCGATTCGCAGCCGGATGTCCTTTTGCAGCCCGAGGAGCTCGCCCCACGTGTGGAGCTGGCGCACTCGGCGCTGGCCGCGCTCGACCGCGTGCTGCTGGGCCGAGAGGCGTTTCATCGCCTGGTGATGGTGGGTATCTTGAGCGGTGGACACATTTTGCTCGAGGGAGTGCCTGGAGTCGGCAAGACGGTGCTGATCAAGACCCTGGGTGAAGTGCTGGGGCTCACTACGCGCCGCGTGCAGTTCACCCCCGACCTGATGCCGGGGGACATTCTGGGCAGCCATATCCTGCAGGAGACGTCCTCGGGTGGGCGAGAGATGACCTTCCAGCCTGGCCCGATCTTCACTCATATCCTGCTGGCCGACGAGATCAACCGCGCTTCGCCCAAGACCCAATCGGCGCTGCTCGAGGCCATGCAGGAGGGCTCGGTCACCCTGCTAGGCAACACCCGGCAGCTGCCCAAGCCCTTCTTTGTTCTGGCGTCCCAGAATCCGATCGAGCTCGAGGGCACCTATCCGCTGCCGGAAGCGCAGCTCGACCGCTTCCTGTTCAAACTGCAGGTAGAAGATCCCGACGCCAGCGTGCTCGAGCAAATCATCACGGGTCGGCGGCGCGGTGAAGCCGAGCCTCCGGGTGCGGTGCTGGACGCCGAGGGACTCGACCAGCTGTTCGAGACCATGGAGCGCATCTTCCTGCCCAGGGCAGTTGCCGGCTACATCGCGCGCCTGGTCGCTGCGACCCGGCCGGGTGCGGACGTTGGCCCGACGGAGGTCAGCGAATATGTCAGCTATGGTGCCTCACCGCGCGCCGCCATCGGCATGGCGGAAGCCAGCCGCGCCCACGCCCTGCTGGCGGGACGCCCGACCGTTGGCTTCGACGACGTTCGCGCCGTTGCTCTGCCGGTCCTCGGCCATCGCCTGATTCTCAACTATCAGGCGCGGTTTGACCGCGTCGACAGCGCTAGGGTTGTCGACCGTCTCTTAGCCACCGTGGACGAGACCGGCCTCGAGCTGGCTGCCGGCGTCGAGCTGGCTTGAGCTCCGCAGCATGAGACCCGTCGCATGAGACCTGTCGCATGAGACCCGTCGCATGAGACCTGGCGTGAACCCCTTGCTGAGCCTACTGGCCGCGGCCTGCTGGGCGCTCGGAGCTGGGCTTTCAGCAGCCGAAGCTCGCACTGTGCAGTATGGTGACGTGACGATTCTGCCGCAGCCCGACCTGCCGCAGATCACCACCCATGGCTACCATGAGTTCTCGTTCCTGGTGACCAATACGTCGTCCACCGCGACGCGGCGCGTGACGTTGGGCGGGCCGCAGTCGCGACAGATCGACATGGGCCTGCAGGGCATGAGCCGGATCGAGCGTACGGCGACGGTGGGGCCGGGCTCGACGGTGCGGCTGGCTCTGCTGCAGCCGCCGCTGCCGGTGTTTGGCAACGGTCTGGAGGTGCGCATCGACGGCGTGCTGCAGGAAGAGGTGCTGGCCTGGGTCAGCGCTCATCCCGAGTATTGGGTGGGAAATCCACGCCACGTGCCGAGCCGCGGCCCGAGCTCGCGACGCCTGCTGATCGGCCAGCGCCTGAGCGAGGAGAGCTTCCCGGCCCATTCCGAGGACGACTACCGGGTGTCGCGTTCGACGATGCCGGTCACTGCCTGGAGCGACAACTGGCTGGCCTATTCCGGCTACGACGGCCTGGTGCTGTCCGCGGTGGAGCTCGCGCAGGCGCCGGGTGGGGTGCGGCGGGCGCTGTGGCGCTATGTCGAGGCCGGCGGCTCGCTAGTCTGCCTGGGGCCTCTGGCGGCGGAGGCCGCGTGGGCTCGGGAGCGCCTCGAGCGGCCGCAGGTTTCGACGCTCGAACAAGGGGTCGAAGTGGACTACGCCGGCCTTGGCGTGGTGCTCAATGCGCCGGCTCCGACCGTCGCCGAGCTCGAGCCGGGCCAGCTCGATCGACTCGAGGCCGCCTGGCGCCACAGCCGCGAGCCGTGGGCCGCCGCCCGCGATCCCGCGGCGGTCCACCGCCGCTTCCCGGTGGCTTCCAAGATCGAGGTGCCGGTGCGGGGGCTGTTCGTCGTCATCCTGCTCTTCACCCTTCTGATCGGGCCGGTGAACCTGCTGTGGCTGGCGCGCAGGGGTCGCCGTATGTGGCTGCTGTGGACGGTGCCGGCGCTGTCTCTGGCGGCCTGTTTCGCGGTGGCGGTGTGGGTGTTGACCCAGGAGGGGCTGGTGCGCTTTCAGCGCGCCGAGTACCTGACCGTGCTCGACGAGCGCCATCGCCAGGCGACCAGCTATGGATGGCTCGGCCTCTACGCCACCCTGACGCCAGGCGAGGGGGCTGAATTCAGCCTCGAGACCGAGGTTTCGCCGATCGTAGCGTGGTCGTACGATCGCTCGCGGGACTACTCTCGCAGCCTGAGGTGGGGCGCGAACCAGCACCTCGACGAGGGCTGGCTGCGAGCTCGGCTGCCGTCGTACTTCATCGTCCGCAAGAGCTCGCAGCAGCGCGAGCGCGTCACCCTACGCTGGAGCGGATCCGACGCGCCTCGAGCTGTCAATGGGCTCGGAGTCGACCTCGAAGCGTTGTGGGTCGCCGACCCGACCGGGCGCCTTTTTCGGGCGCCGACCGCGGTCCCAGCGGGTGCCGCGGTCGAGCTCACCCGCGTCGTCGATGACGCGGGTGAGGCCACCGTAGCGGGAGATGCTGGCGCCTTGAGGCGCCTCTACCACGGCGATCTGCCGGGACGCCTCGAGCGCCTGGCCGAAGCTCCGCGGGAGTCCCTGCGCCCCAATACCTACCTGGCGGTCACCGCCTCGAGCCCGTTCGTGAGAGATGGCCTCGGCGGGCTCGACCGCAAGCAGCAGTCGACTCTGATCTACGGCATCTCGCCGCAGCCGGCTTCGGAGCTCGCGCCATGAGGTCGACGGCATGATGCTGGTCGTTGAACATCTGAAGCGGACGTTTGGCGACGTTAGGGCGGTCGATGACGTGTCATTCACGGTCGCCGGCGGCGAGATCTATGGCTTCGTGGGGCCCAACGGCGCGGGCAAGACGACCACCCTGAAAATCCTGGCGACCCTCGACGAGCCGACCTCCGGGGACGCCTTGCTCGATGGCATCTCGCTGGTGGAGCAGCCGGAGCGGGCGCGGCGCACGATCGGCTACATGCCCGACCAGCTGCCGACCCACCGCGACATCTCGGTGGCCGACTACCTGGACTTCTTCGCCCGCGCCTACGGTCTGCGATCGCAGGAGCGGCAGCGGGTGCTGGCGGAGCTCGAAGCGTTCACCAACCTCGCCGGCATTCGCGACAAGCCGATCCACACCCTTTCGAAGGGGATGAAGCAGCGCGTCAGCCTGGCGCGAGCGCTGGTCCACGATCCGGATCTGCTGCTGCTCGACGAGCCGGCGGCAGGGCTCGATCCGAGAGCTCGGGTCGAGCTGCGCGAGCTGCTGTTGGCGTTGGCTGGCCAGGGCAAGGCGGTGCTGATCAGCTCGCACATCCTGACCGAGCTGTCGGAGATCTGCCATGGGGCGATCATCCTCGAACACGGTCGCATGATGCGAGCCGGTCCGATCCGCGATCTGCTGCGTGGCCCGACCCGCCATACCGTGGTGAGGCTGCGAGCCCTGGAGGCTCCCGGCGAAGCTGCTTCAGGCGACGATACGCCAGCCGCTGAAACGCCGCACCCGCAGAGTCTCGCCCGCGAGGCGCTGACGGCGCCCGGCGTGGCGTCGGCGCGGCCGATCGGAGAAGAGCTCGAGCTGGACATTGCGGGCGACGAGGCGGTCGCCGCCGAGGTGCTGGCCTACCTGGTCGGGCGCGGCGTGCGCGTGGTCGAGTTCCGTCTGCGTCAGGGAGGCCTCGAGGACGTGTTCATGAACGTCACCCGTGGGGAGGTGCAATGAGCCGGCAGAAGTGGCGGGAGCGGCTCGACGACGCAGTCAATCCGATTGTCGTCAAGGAGCTGCGCCAGGCCGTTCACGGTCGTTTTCTGCCGTCGCTGCTGCTGGTTTTCCTGTGCTTTCAGCTGGCGACCCTGGGCGTCTACCTGGTGACTGAAGGGGCTTCCGGCATCGACTTGCTAGAGGGCGCGAGCCATGGCGAGGAGGTCTTCGGCATCCTGGTCTCGCTGCTGCTCTTCGCCAGCGTGATCTGCGTGCCGATCTACGCCGCGGTCCGTATGGCGAGGGAGCGCTCCAACGAAGGGCTGGCGCTGTACTTTATCTCGACGCTGCCGCCGCGACGCGTCATCTCCGGCAAACTGGCCTCCAACCTCATCGTCAGCGCCCTGCTGTTCTGCGCCTGCCTGCCGTATCTGAGCTTCACCTACTTCCTGCGCGGTATCGACCTGCCGACCGTGTTCGCGGCTCTGGTAGTCGGGCTCGCGGTATCGGCGGGCGGCATCCTCTCCGGGCTGGTGCTGGCTTCAATGAGAGTGTCGAAGATTCTGCGGCTGCTGCTGGGATTGGTGGGGCTCGGATGGCTGGCTCTGCTGTTCTCGGCGTCGATCGGCTGGGCGGTGTCGCTGCGCCGGGTCGGCGTCGCGAGCTATCTGAACCGTTCCGATCTGTGGGGACCGGCGCTGGTGGTGTTGATCCCGAGCGTGCTGCTCTGCGGGTTGCTCTTCGTGCTGGCCGTGGCTCTGGTGACCCCAGCCAACGCCAATCGGGCGCTGGCGGTCCGCGGCTACATCACGCTCGCCTGGCTGTTGGCGACCGTCGTCGTGGTGCTGGATAGCTTCCTGCGCAGCGGCCCCGGAGACCTGGTCGTGCTGTGGGCGCTGATCGCCTACTGGAGCTTCGCGATCTCGATTCTGGTGGCAATCTGCGGGCGCGACGAGATGAGCCAGCGCGTGGCGCGCGAAGTGCCGCGTTCGTCCTGGGGTCGTATGGTGGCGTTTCCCCTGTTCAGCGGTTCCGCCAACGGCGTGGTGTGGGCCAGCCTGATGATCGGCGCGACCCTGGCAGTCAACGAGCTGTGCAATCGCCGGTTCAGTAAACCCTTCAGCGATCTGGCCGGGCCGCATCTCGGCTTCTGCGCCTACATCCTGGCCTATGCGCTGCTGGCCGTGCTCCTTCAGCGCGGTGTCGCGGCGCGCTGGGTGCGTCGCGATCAAACCGGAGTGCTGGCCCTTGTCTTGATCACGATCCTCAGCCTGATCCCGCCGATCATCGCGTTCCTGCTGTCCCCGGCTGCGGTCTCGGATAGCGAAAGCCTGGGACTCTGGCTGATCCTGAATCCGTTCGCGGTCTTCAGCGAGCCGTTCGACGAGGTCGCGATCTATTTCGCCTGCGGCTGGGCAGCTCTGATGGTGGTGCTGGCGAGGCGCTGGCTGCTGCAGCAGGTTCTGGCGTTCCAACCGGTGGAAGATGGCTGAGCTGTCGCGCGAGCTGCGTCAGGCCGTCCGCGACGGCGAGCGGGCCGCCAGCCGTTATGCCTTGGCTCTGCCGCGAGGCGCGACCGTCGGCGGGACGCGGCTCGGCCGGGCCAGCGGCAGCTCGCTCGAGTTTCAGGAGCACCGGGCTTACCAGCCGGGGGATGATCTGCGCCACCTCGACTGGTCGGCCTATGCCCGTAGCGATCGCCTGATCGTCAAGCTCTACCGTGAGGAGGTGCAGCCCCATGTCGATCTGCTGCTCGACGGCTCGCGCTCAATGGACCTGGCCGGTTCCGCCAAAGCGCGCGCGGTGGTCGGTTTGGCGGCGTTCCTGGCTCGCGCTGCTACCCACGCCGGCCTGTCCCACGTCGCGTGGCTGGCGAATTCGGGATGCCGCCGGTTGGCGCCGCCCGGGCAGCCTGCCGATCAATGGCGTGGGGTGAGCTTCGAAGGCCGGGAGGCGCTGCCGGTCGAGCTCGCGCGGCAGGCGCCGCGCTGGCGGCCGGGAGGCATCCGAATTGTCCTCTCGGACCTGCTGTGGGACGACGCTCCGCGCCAGCTGCTTGGCCAGCTGGCCAGAGGTGCCTCGGCGGTGTGGGTGGTGCAGGTGCTGGCGGCGGTCGACGCGGACCCAACGTCGGCGGGGTTCTGCCGGCTCGTCGACACGGAGACCGGCGAAGCGCGCGAGCTGCTGCTCGACACCGCATCGATCGAGCGCTACCGCAAGGCCTTCGAGGCGCATCGCGCTAGCTGGCGAGGGGCCTGCCGCGGCGCCGGCGCCGAGCTCGTGGCGATCAACGCCGACGAGCTGAGCCCAGAATCTCCGGCCGGCTGGTCGCACGAGGCTCTGGGAGAGCTCGAGCGCCGGGGCCTGGTGACCCTCAGCATGCGGCGAGCGCGCTGAGCCTCACGCAAGCTGACGCGACTCGACTGCGAAACACCTGGCGCGCCGGAGCAGGCTTGATAAGATCGCGCGCCGCTGTGATGTCCGCTCGAGAACGCATCCGCAAGCGGACATTCACGTTATCTTTCGAACGAGGTTCCCCTTGGCAACTCAGAAAATTACCGACACTGAGCGTATTCGCGAGCTGGTGAACGGGCACGAAAACTGGTACCACCAGATCGAGCTGGCGCCCGGCATCACCACCCCAGGCAGCCACAACTCGAGCTTGGGACTGGTCTATCTGGAAGCCATGGGGCTACCGACGGATTGCACCGGCAAGCGCGTGCTCGACATCGGCTGCATGGACGGCTTCTTTTCCTTCGAGATGGAGCGCCGCGGCGCCGAGGTGGTGGGCCTGGACTACGCCGATCCGGAGATCACCGGGTTCTCGATCGCCAGCTCAGTGCTGGGCAGCTCGGTCGAGCATCGCACGGCCAACGTCTACCAGCTCGATCGCGACACCTTCGGTACCTTCGACATCGTGCTGTTCCTAGGCGTGCTCTACCACTTACGCAATCCGATGCTGGCGTTCGACCGCGTGCGCGACGTGGTGGCCGAGGATGGCTTGCTGTTCGTCGAGACTCAGCTGTCGACCGACCCGACCGTCCACAGCAGCGCGGTGCCGCTTTGGCATTACTTCCCGCGCAGTACCCTGCACCAGGACGGCACCAACAAATGGGCGCCGAATCCCGCCGGGCTCAAAGCGGTGATCGAGGAATGCGAGTTCGAAGTACTGCAGACCGCCAGCCACGGCGACCGCGGCTACGCGCGCGCCCGGGCGATCGCCGATCACGAGCTCGAATTCTTCCGCAAGCTGGACTCCGGCTCGGGCATGTGGGGGCGGTAGCCGAGGGTGAGCCGTCGCTGGCCCATTCGGCTGGCCGCGCTGATCGGCGTGGCGCTGGTGTTGGGCCTGACGATCGCCGTTCTCACGGCGCCCTCGTCTGAGCTGCCGGCTGGCCTGGTGCCACCCGAAGGCACCTATGACGTCCGCATTCTGCGCGACAGCTGGGGGGTGCCGCATATCTTCGGCCGTACCGATGCCGACGTCGCCTACGGGCTCGCCTGGGCTCACGCCGAAGATGATTTCGAGACCATCCAGGGATCGCTGGTAGCGGCCCGTGGACGCCTGGCTGCCGCCTTGGGCAAGCAGGGGGCCGCCAACGACTACATGGTGCAGCTGCTGCGGGTGCCGGAGGTCGTCGCGGCGGGCTATCCCGAGCTGCCGGCCGACGTCCGGGCGCTGTGCGAAGCCTACGCCGCGGGCCTCAACCACTTTGCCGCCCGCCATCCCGAGCAGGCCATTGCCTGGGCCTATCCGATCCGCGGCGACGATGTGGTCGCCGGCTTCGTGCACAAGCTGCCGCTGTTCTTCGGCATCGACGCCACCCTGACGGAGCTGTTTGCGGACGGGCCGCCACCCGCGGACGAGACCTCCAGCGCGGACCCGCGCTCGTTGGAGGGCGCTCCGGTCGAGGCTGCGATACTGAGAGGGCGAGACCGCCTGGGCCTCGAGCTCGGGCCGGTAGCCGGCTCCAACACCTTCGCCGTCGGGCCTGCGCGGAGCGCCGACGGCAGCACCATGCTGCTGATCAACTCTCACCAGCCGTGGGAAGGGCCGGTGGCCTGGTATGAAGCGCACCTCCGCAGCGAGCAGGGCTGGGACATGGTCGGTGGCGTGTTTCCCGGCGCACCGCTGATCCTGCACGGTCACAACCGTACCCTGGGCTGGGCCCACACCGTCAACAAGCCCGATCTGATCGACGTTTACGAGCTCGAGATCGATCCCGAAGACCCTTACCGCTATCGCTTTGACGGCACGTGGCACACGCTGGAGGAAGAAACCGCCGCCATCGAGGTCAAGCTGTGGGGGCCGCTGCGCTGGACCTTCAAGCGACCCGTGCTGTGGTCGGTGCACGGTCCGGTCGTTCGAGGGCCGCGGGGCACCTACGCCTTGCGCTTCGCGTCCTACGGCGAGGTCGGCCACGTCGAGCAGTGGTACCGCATGAACAAGGCCCGCACCTTCGACGAGTGGCAGGCCGCGATGCGCCTGCGAGCGGTGCCGATGTTCAACACCGGCTATGCCGACCGCGACGGCAACGTCTACTACCTCTACAACGCCAGCCTGCCGCGACGAACTGCCGGCTACCCGTGGGCCCAAACCCTGCCCGGCGACACCTCCGCTACGCTGTGGACGGAGACCGTGGGGTTCGACGAGCTGCCGCAGGTGCTCAATCCCGAGTCCGGCTTCGTGCAGAACTGCAACAACAGTCCGTTCGCGACCACCCTGGGGCCTGAGAACCCCTCGCCCGAAGACGCGCCGATCGGCATCGAGCGCCGCCTCACCAACCGCGGCCGGCGCGCCTTGGAGCTGCTCGGAGCCGACGCGTCGATCACCCTCGAAGAGCTCGACGCGATCAAGTACGACACCGCCTACGCCAGCGATTCTCTGATGGCCGGTCTGGTGAAGCGGGTGCGCGATCTGCCGGCGCCAGATGACCTTGAGACGCGTCGAGCGCGAGACGAGCTGGCCGCCTGGGATCTCGGCACCGAAGCCGACAATCCGCGAGCTGCCCTGGCGATCCTGACGCTGGCACCGTTCCTGCCGATCACCGGCGAGGTCGAACGCCCGACCGACGAAGCCCTGGTCGCGTCGCTGGCACAGACGGCCGAACGCCTGCAGCAGGACTTTGGCCGTCTCACCGTGCCGTGGGGCGAGGTCAACCGCCTGCGCCGCGGCACGATCGATCTGCCGCTGGGCGGCGCGCCCGACGTGCTGCGGGCGGTCTACGGCGAGCTCGACGACGACGGACGGCTGGTTGGCCTGGCCGGTGATTCTTATATCCTGCGCGTGGCGTGGGGGCCCGACGGCAGCCTGCGCTCCGAGAGCATTCATCAATACGGCAGCGCGACGCAGGACGAGACATCGCCCCACTTCGCCGATCAGGCCGAGCTCTTCGCCGAGCGCAGGATGAAGCCGGTGTGGATGGACGAGGCCGAGATTCGAGCCCATCTGACGCGTGAGTATCGGCCTGGAGAGTGACGGCGATTCGCTGAAGGGAGCCACCTGACTTGAGCTTCGCCTGGCCCTGGGCTTTCGTCGGTTTGCTGGCGCTGCCGGCCCTGGTGGCGATCTACTGGCTGCGTCAACGGTCGCGGCGGCTGGTGGTGTCGAGCCTGATGCTGTGGCGCGACCAGCTGCCGAGCCGGGCGAGCGGTCGCCGACGGGAGCGCTTCGAGGGATCGCGCCTGAATGACATTGCCCGCGTTGCGGGCGTCAGCATTGGTTCCGTGTATGAATACTTTCCCGGTAAAGAGGCTGTGGTCACCGCCATGGTGAGAGAGTTGATCGAAAGCTACTTCAAGAAGCTGAAATCTGAAATAACCTCAAAACATAACAACAATTATGAAACCGCCATGCGCCACTGGATCGGTTTGCTGTTCAAGTGATAGATGAACTATTCCTTAGATAAGTACCCTCAAAAGCACTTGCAAAAGTTATGGAAAGGATTAACTACCCCATTAGGTACATAAGTTACTTCATAAATTATCATCACGATTTGGATATGGACCGATCCAAGGACCCGTTCGGATCGTCAACTATCGGCCAAATATTTTTAGATCAATGTCTTTGGACCAATCCAAGGACCGGTTCGGGTCGTCAACTATCAGCCAAATATTTTTAGATCAATGTCTTTAGACC
>JBCCEE010000017.1:0-41604 GCA_039030415.1 Acidobacteriota bacterium | reverse complement strand
GCAAGACCGTGCTGCGCTACCCACCGGAAGAGGCCGAGAAGGTGACGGGGGTTCCCGCCGAGACGATTCGGGAGGTGGCCCGTGCCTACGCCACGACCCGCAAGGCCGGGATCTACTACACCCTCGGCATCACCGAGCATACGACCGGCACGGACAACGTCTATGCCTTGTCGAACCTGGTGTTGATGACCGGCCACCTGGGCATTCGTTCGGCGGGCATGAATCCGCTGCGCGGTCAGAACAACGTGCAGGGCGCCAACGACGCCGGTGCCACGCCGGTGTTCTACCCGGGCTACCAGTCGGCATCCGATCCGGCCGTGCGCGAGAAGTTCTCTCGGGCCTGGGGCATCACGCAGAGCGAGACGACGGGGCTCAATCTCAACGAGATGATGAAGGCGATGGGTGACGGCCGCCTGCGCGGGCTCTACCTGATGGGAGAAGACATCGTCATCTCGGAGCCCAACGTCGGGCGGGTTGAGGAAGCTCTCAACGAGATCGATTTTCTGGTCGTTCAGGACATCTTCTTCAACGAGAGCTGTCGCTGGGCAGACGTGGTGCTGCCAGCGGCCTGCTTCGCCGAGAAAGATGGCGTGTTCACCAACTCCGACCGGCGGGTCCAGCGAGTGCGCAAGGGCGTGGACGCGCCGGGACAGGCTCGGCCGGATTGGCAGATTCTGCTCGACGTCATGAGGCGAGCCGGCCTCGAGCAGCCCGACTACCGCAACCCGGGTGAGGTCTACGCCGAGATGGCTGGGCTGACCGAGAAGTTCTGCGGTATCTCGCACGACAGGATCGACCAGGAAGGCGGCCTGCAGTGGCCGGTCGCGACGCCTGATGCGTCGTCCACCGAGTACCTGCACAAGGGGGGTGTCCTGCGCGGCAAGGGGTTGTTCGTAGCGGTGAACTACCGGCCGCCGTTCGAGGTCGCCGATCCCGAGTATCCGCTGGTGCTGTCCACGGGCCGCACGCTCTACCACTACAACGCGGCGACCCAGACGCGGCGCTCCGAAGGGCTATCGGAGAAGCAGCCGGAGAGCTTCGTCGAGGTGCATCCCCGTACCGCCCGGCGTTACGGGATCGAGGACGGCCAGCTCGTCGACGTAGTGAGCCGCCGCGGTCGCGTGAGGTGTCGCGCCATGATCAGCCGCCAGGTGCGTCGAGATTCGATCTGGATGCCCTTCCACTTTCCGGAGAGCAAGACCAACTATCTGACGACGGATGCCGGAGACGCGGTGACCGGTACCGGTGAATACAAAGTGTGTGCGGCTCGCATCGAGCCGGTTGCGGGAAGCGAGGCCGAGCGTGTCTTTCCCGGCGCCTATGCGTCCGCGACCGTTTGAGGGCCGCTTTTCGAGTAACTCCTGGCATGCGAGACGGGGAATCGATGGAGAAAAAGCGCTTGTTCCGTGTGAGCTACCTCAGCCAGGGGCGATGCTATGAGATCTACGCTCGGCAGGTGTCCCAGGGGGGGCTGTTCGGCTTCATCGAAGTCGAGGACCTGATTTTTGGCGAGAAGACTCAGATTGTCGTCGATCCGACGGAAGAGCAGCTGCAGAGGGAGTTCGAGGGCGTCAAGCGCTTTCACGTCCCGATGCACGCGGTGCTGCGCATCGATGAGGTGGAGAAAGAAGGCGTTTCCCGAATCACCTCGCCATCGGACAAAGATAGTAACGTTGCTACGTTTCCGGTGCCGATCTACAGCCCGACGGACTCGGGCAATAAAGGCTGAGGATACGCAGCTCGAAGGGGCCGCCTGGGCTGGAGCCCGTCAAACACAGCCGCCTGTCTTTCTGCGATGCAAGCTGGTTAGATCGATTCCAGGTGCAATCGATAGACGGTCGCGCCTGTAGACTGCGCGCGACCTCGCAAACTCGCCGGGCCAGCCGCGAACTGCATAAACGGCTGCTCTTCAGGCGCTTACAAGCTCCCAAGACTCTCTCAGCTCAAACAGTCCTCGGCCGTGCTCGTTCTACCGGCGCGACCTCTCAGCTCACGAACGCTGTTTGGGATGCGATCTAGCAAGCTGGCTAAGCGAAGAAGCTGGGGAGCGATAGGAAGGTGGGACTGGGGAAGGCCGAAAGAAGGCAGGAGGGGAGTCGTGAGAGGGGATGCCAACCGGGCGCGCTTTGCGACGCGCGCCCGGTGAGGCGTGGAAACGCTACCAGCCGCCGCGCTGCGGGCGGGGCTCGCGTGGACGCGCCTCATTGACGTTGAGGCTGCGGCCTTCCATGACGTATTGGTGCAGTGCGCTGATCGCGTTGTCGGCTTCTTCGCCGTTCTCCATCTCGACGAAGCCGAAGCCTCGCGGACGGCCGGTTTCACGGTCGGTGATCAGGCTAACGCTGTTGACAGCACCATGTTCTCCGAAAAGGTCGCGGACCTGTTCTTCGCTAGCGCTGAAGGGGAGGTTTCCTACATAGATCCTCTTGGGCATCTCTCTCACTTCTCCTCGCCGACCCCGAACCTGTGAGGCAGGCGACTTTCTAAACGGATTCCCAGCCGCTATGGCCGGAGGCTTGCTCGAGCTGTGGTAGCACTGTCAGGAACACTTGATGGTCGGCGACCGCTCAGGAAGAGACGGAAACAGACAGTCTTGTCTTAGGACAATCGTTTGTCTTGGAGACGGTCTTGTCTAGGAGACAGTTTGTCTTTGAGACAGGCTTTGTCGGTCAGACAAATTTGTCGCTTCAGGAGGGGAACTGGCTAACAGGTTCGGTGGGTGACAACCACTGCACGTTGAAGTTAGCATACTGCTTTCGGGCCTCGCAAGCTTTTCTTGAGCTGCCCGGTCTTGGTCTGACTCGATATTGCATATTTCGAGAAAGTGGCTGAAATGAGGCGTTTCCGCGGCATTGGCAGGCCGTTGCTCTTCGGGTTGGTTGTGATGACCTCTGGCGGATGCGGGGCCTCGACCGCAAGCCAGGAGGGCACGGATCGAGGCGATGCACCGTTGGCGGTCTATCGCGGCGATCTCACTGCGCGTTTTCTTTTGACCGGTGAGATCGAGGCGGCGAAAGCGGAGCGATTGGTCACACCCAACGTCAACGTGTGGCCTTTGCAGATCAGGTGGCTAGCGGAAGACGGCAGCGAGGTCCGTCGCGGGGAGAAAATTGTCGAATTCGACAATACCCAGCTGGTCAATCGCCTGGAGGAGGCGAGACTGCGTATGATCGAAGCTGCGAATCAGCTCGAGAGCCTGCGCGCCAAGGCGGCGTCGGAACAAGCTCGCGCCGTGTTCGAGGAGCAGCAAAAGCGTGCGGCCTTTGCCAAGGCGCGCCTGCAGGCCGATGTGCCTGTCGATGTCTTTGCCGCGGTCGAGTTCGAGAAGCGCCAGCTCGATCTTCGCAAGGCCAAGCTCGAACTAGCCGAAGCCGAAGCCAAGCTGCGGTCAACGAGTCGGGCAAAGCGGGCTGAGATCGAGATTCAGCAGATCGTACTCGACAACGCCTCGAATGAAGTGCGCTTGATTGAGGAGCGCACAGAGCTGTTGACGCTCAGAGCTTCTCGGGACGGTATCTTCATCCTGGGAGTCAACTTTCGAGAGGGGCCCCGCCCGCTTCAGGTCGGGGACTCGGTCTTCCCTGGAAACGTGGTAGGCCGGCTACCGGATCTTGCGACGATGCGGGTCGTAGCACGTCTGTTCGATGTCGATGATGGGCGGGTCCTCAAAGACCAGCGGGTGGTTGCGACTCTCGATGCTTTCCCAGATCGAACCTTCACCGGCACGATCAGCGGGATCGATCAGATTGCCGACCAGGCGAGCTCGCGCTCTCTGCGGCGGCACTTCCGCACCGAGATCGAGCTCGATGAGATCGATATAGAGCGTATGCGCCCCGGAATGTCGGTCAAAGTCGTGAGTGAGATGCAACACCAGAGTGTGCTCCTCGTACCTCGTGAGTGTGTCGTGTTGACCGCAGATGGCCCCCAGGTTCAGCTGGCGAGCGGAGATCGGAAACCCGCAGCGTTGGGGCCATGCAGCGCCGAGGCCTGCATCGTCGAAAGCGGACTCGAGGAGTCTTTGCGGCTCTCGAGAGTTTCTGCTGAAGGGGTCGGATGAAGGCACGACTCGCAGACCGGTTCGCGACAACACCGCGGCTGTGGCGGCGGATAGCATTCGCCGTTGGCACGGTCTTGTTTTTGGCCTGGAGCGTTGCGGGAGGCATCGCGCCAGCGGCATCGAACGATAGCTGGGCGCGCGTCGAACGACGGGATCTGGTGATTGGGGTCGAGATCGAAGGCGAGCTAGTGGCTTCCGATAGCGCCGATATTGGTCCACCACAGGTAGAATCGGTCTGGGACTTCAAGATCTCGTTCATGGCTCCCGAGGGGTCAGAAGTGCAGGCCGGCATGCCGGTTCTCGGCTTCGATACGACGCGTTTGCAGCAAGAGCTGCAAGAAAAGAAGGCGGCGTACGACTCGACCAGCAAACTGCTCGAGAAACGAGTCTCCGACTTCGAGATCGAGCGCCGAGACCTGAATCTCAGTCTGGCAGAAGCCAAGGCTGGCCTGAGGCGTGCCGAGCTCAAGCTGGCGGTGCCCGAGAATCTGGTGGTCCGCCGCGAGCTCGAGCAAGCGCGTATCGATCAGCAGCTGGCGCAGCTTCAAATCGAGAATTCTCAGGCCAATCTCGAGCACTTGGCAGCGCGCAGCGAGGCCGAAGTGGCGGCCCTCGTCGAGCTGCGCGATCGTGCAGCCGCACGCGTAGCGGAGATCGAGCACCAGATCGAGGCGATGACCGTCAAGGCTCCGCGCGCCGGAACCGTGATTTACAAGAGCCGGCGCGGTGAGAAGAAGAAAATAGGCGACAGCGCCTGGCGAGATGAAAAGGTCTTGCAGATCCCTGATCTCGAGCGACTGCTTGGAGAGGGGACCGTTGCCGAATCAGACGCTGGCAGACTCGCGGTAGGTCAACGGCTCAGGCTCCATCTCGACGCCTATCCGGATCATGAGTACGCTGCCAAGGTGGCGAAGATTCATCGTACCGTCCAGCAGAAGTCTTTGAGCAACCCGAGCAAAGTCGTTCGCCTCGGCATTGAGCTGGAGAGCACGGATACCGAACGAATGAGGCCCGGTATGCGGTTTCGCGGGACTATCGAAACCAGGCGCCTGCAAGGTCAGCTGGTCGTGCCGCTGGAAGCCGTCTTCTCGCAGCCCCAGGGCGCTGCGGTCTTCGTGCGCACCCCGCTGGGCAAACGTCTGGCGTACCCAACCTTCGGTGAGCGCAGCACTGACTATTTCGCGATCGAGTCGGGACTCGACGAAGGGGACCGCGTGCTGCTGCGCGGCATCGCGGAGCCGTGAGCTTGCTAGCGGTACGAACGGGGGCCTACAGCCTTCTGGGGTTGGCTGCGATGAGCTCCAGCCTGTGGGTGCTCGGCTGCAGCGAGTCCGATCGCGTCGCCACCTATCGCGTCGAGCGCAGAGGTTTCGAGCATCGCGTGACGGCCGAGGGGAATCTCAAGGCCGCGACCACGACGCCCCTGAAGGTGCCACCGGACGTTCAGCGCACCGTGCGCCTGGCCTGGCTGGCAGCTGACGGCAGTCAGCTCGAGGCCAATGATCTGGTGGCGCGATTCGATCCTACGGAAATGCAAGAGCGGCTGGAGCAAGGTCAGTCCGACATGCGCAGCGCCGATCTGGAAGTCACCAAGTCACGGGTCGAGAACGGTACTGAGGTAGCCGCGCTCGAGACCCAGATGGAAGTCGCGACGCTCGAGCTCTCGCATGCGGAACGCTTTCAGAAAACCGATAGTGAGGTCTTCTCGCGCCAGGACATCATCGAAGATCAGATCGATGGCGAGCTGGCTGCCGAGCGCAAGGCGCATGCGGAAGACTCGCGTCAAACTCGGCAGAACCTCGGGCAAACCGAGCTCGATCTGCTGGCGATCAAGCAGCTCAAGGCGCAGCGGGTGATCGACCAGGCTCGTGACGGATTGGCGGCGCTCGAGGTTCGCGCGCCCCACGCCGGGATCCTGAGCTTGACCCGCAACTGGCGTGGGGAAGTACCCCAGATCGGTGTCGAGATGTGGCGCAGTCAGAGCATCGCCGAGATTCCCGATCTGACGACCATGGAAGCGGAGGTTTTCGTGCTCGAAGCCGACGCGGGCGGTTTGTCGGCAGACAAGCCGGCGCTGGTGGTCATCGAGTCACAGCCCGACGTGCAGGTCCCCGCCACCATCCGAAGGGTCGACGCGGTGCCCAAGCCGCGCTTCCGAGGCTCGCCGGTGCAGTTTTTCGGCGTGATCTTAGCGTTCGATGGCGAGCCACCCGCAGGTTTGAAAACGGGGCAGCGCGTGCAGGCCACGCTGATTCTGGAGTCGGTCGAGGACGCCTTGGTGGTGCCGCGGCAGGCGCTCTCGATGGTGGAGGGAGAGCCCCATGTCTTCGTGCGTAACGGCAAAACCTTTGAACCTCGGACGGTCGAGACCGGCGCCTCGTCGCTCGGTCTGGTCGAGGTCGTTGCCGGCCTCGAAGCAGGCGAGACGATCGCTCTATCCCCGCCAGGCATAGAAAATAATACCGAGGAGTCCGACGGCGCAGGACTTTCGGCGCTGGCGCTGGGGTCGATTCGGTGAAGCTGCAAGAGGCGCTGCTCACCTCCGTCGACAACATCTCGGCCCACAAGCTGCGGTCGGGACTGACCATGCTGGGCATCGTCTTTGGGGTCGGAGCGGTGATCGCGATGCTGTCGATTGGAGCCGGCGCCGAGCGCCAGGCGCTGGAGACGATCTCGCGTTTGGGGCTGCACAATGTCGTCGTTCGCGCCAAGCAGCTCAAGGATGACGATCTGCGGGAAATTCGCGCCAAGTCCCTGGGAGTCTCGATGCGTGATGCCGAGGCCATCCGGAGTGCGGTGCCCGGCGTCGAGATCGTAGCGCCGAAAGTCGAGCTCGAGCCCTACGCGGTGATCGCTGCCGGCAGCTCGACCGAAGCCCAGGTTTATGGCGTCTCGGAGCATCATCAGGGTCTGGTCAACCTCGAGCTGGTCGAGGGGCGCTTTGTCGATCTGTTCGACGTTCGGGATCACGCTCAGGTCGCGGTGGTTGGAGAGGCGGTGCGCCGGGATCTGTTCGGATACGAGCCAGCCCTCGGTCAGCATCTCAAGATCAACGATGTCTGGCTCGAGGTGATCGGGGTGCTGCGCGGTGGTGGGGGTGAAGTCGACAGCTTCCAGGGTGTGCAGCTCGGCTCGACCGCGACGACGATCTACCTGCCGTTTTCCACCGCCCTGCGAAAGTTCGATCGCGATCCCCTCGACGCCCCCTTGAGCGAGATCATCGTGCGTCTCGACGCGCCTGAGAAAGGGCGTGAGACAGCGCGGGCGGTGGACGCTCTGCTCGGACATCTGCATGCCGGCGCTGATGATTACGAGCTGGTCGTTCCCGAGGCTTTGCTCGCTGAGAGTCGACGCACCCAGCAGCTGTTCAACATTGTCATGGGCTGCATCGCCGGTATCTCGCTGCTGGTCGGGGGCATCGGAATCATGAACATCATGCTGGCCAGCGTGCTCGAGCGCACTCGCGAGATCGGCATTCGGCGCGCCGTCGGCGCTCGGCGGGGGGATATTCGTTTTCAATTCATTGTCGAGTCGTTTGCGCTGTCCGCGATCGGCGGTCTGGCGGGTATTTTGATGGGCTTGGGAATCGCCCAGGTGGTGGCGGCTTCGGCCGGTTGGCCGACTGAGGTCGAGATCTGGTCGATCTTTTTGGCAACCGGGGTTGCGATGGGAGTCGGGCTGTTTTCTGGGATCTATCCTGCGGTACGTGCCTCGAATCTCGATCCGATCGATTCGCTGCGCTACGAATAGCCAGCAGGCTCGCCGCCGGCCCCAGAGTTCGAGCGCGAATCTGCTGATTTCCTCGACCCTGCGGTGGCTGAGCGGGAGAGGCTTCTTGCTAAGAGAAAACCGACCGTCCGGTCGAAAACCGGTTATAATAGAAACCTCCACCCTGACTTGGCTGTCTGCCAAGCACCTCATTGATCCGTACAGAAATACGCAATAATGCATCCTAATGCTGAGTTGATCGAACGCTTCTACACAGCGTTTGCGGCCCGCGATCATCGCGAGATGGCTGCCTGCTACCTTCCGAACGCGACGTTCAGCGATCCCGCCTTTCCTCACTTGGAAGGTGAACGGATTGCTGGAATGTGGCGCATGCTGTGTTTGCGCGGCAAGGATCTAGAGCTCACCTTCAGCAACGTCTCGGCGGACGACCAAAAGGGATCCGCCGATTGGGAGGCGATCTACACTTTTGGTGCCACCGGGCGCCGAGTCCACAACCGAATCGTCGCCAGCTTCGAGTTTGAAGACGGCGGCATCCGCCGCCATGTCGATCGGTTCGACTTCTACCGCTGGACCCGCATGGCGCTCGGTCCAACCGGCACACTGCTGGGCTGGAGTCGCTTGCTGCAGGGCAAGGTCCGCCGTCAGGCAGCCAAGCAATTAGACAAGTTTCTCGCCCGCGAAGCGGCCCAATCCTAGATTGGCTGGCCTCGCGGCAGCATCCGCGCTTGACCGCTAGTCGAAGGCGTTCACGGCACGGAATCCAAAACAATAGTTTGCTCTCACCACAAGCGGCCTTCCGGCCTCATCACAAGAGCCTGGCCTAGCAGGCAAGGAAAGGAGAAATCGATGGATCGAACGCTCAGACCCGCTGGTCTCAGAGCTCTGGCAATCGAGCTGCCCAAACAGGTGCGGACGATCACCTTGCCAACCGGTCAAAGCGCGCTTCGGCACACCCTGGAAGACGGTGCGACCGGGCTGGATCTCGACCAGGCGGCTGCCCAGGAAGTTTTGCGTGCAGCCAATCTCGAGCCGGGTGATATCGACCTGGTGCTCAGCGCCAGTTTCCCGGCGCTACCCGAGCCATGCATCGGTAACGCAACGCCGATGGCCTGGAATATGGGCATGACGACGGCGGCGGCGTGGAATCTCGAATCCGCCTGCGCCGGTGGTTTGGTGGCGCTGCGGAGTGCCTGCCATGAAGTCATGTTGGGGGAGTACGAGAACGTGTTGCTGGTGGTGGGGTGTCCCTACTCTCACACGATCGAGCCTGGACATCCGGCCGCCGACGTGATCGGCGATGCGGCGTTCGCCATGATCGTCGGTCCGACCGCAGAGCAGCAGGGACTCGTCAGCAGCGTGATTCGAAACTCCGGGCCGACGTGTCCGCTGGTCTCGTGGAGTGTCGATTTAGCGGTACCTTCGGGCATTCGCCTAGCGGTCAGTGGAAAGACCGCGGGGCAGCTCGAGGAATGGGCGCTCAAGCAGCTGCCGGAGCTATCACAGAGCCTATTCGAGCGCGCCGGAGTTTCCGCGGCGGACGTCGACCATTGGGTCTGCAACGCTCCGACGCCTCGTTTCGTCGATCGGGCGCTCGAGACCATGGGCGCCGCAGCCCAGGACGGCGTCAACACCAACCGTCTGGTGGGGAACATAGGCCCCGCTCTGATCGGAGTCTCGCTGTTCTACAACGCGATCCTGCGTGACTTTCAGCCGGGAGATCTGGTGCTGTGCTGCAGCGTGGGTAGCGAGGCTAGCCTGGCTCTGTCGCTGATGCGCTGGCCTGAAGATGTGGCGCTGGGTCGGGTGCCCGAGGCTGGCACGCTCGAGCAGATGAAGGAATTCGAAGACGAGCGCCTGCTGGTGGCTGCGGGCTAGGCTGGAGTCAAATCGGAAAGCCCGGAATCGTGCATTGATAGCTTCGAATCCGGTGATAACCGCGCTGAATAGATAAGGTTTTTCAGAAGACGTTTTGGGTAGCGTCTGGACGGAAAAATTTTGCTAGGAAGCCGAAAACAATTCGTTTTGGGCTCAAGGGAAAACCTTGATTTTAGCGCATGATTCTAACGCGCCGATCCGAAACATTTCTTTGCGTTCGAGCGTCGACGCTTTGACAATGTTTCGAAGGGCCGTTGAGCAATGACTGTTGCGCAAAGACTGCTGCGTAAAGGCTATTGCGCAGAGTGTGGTGGCTGGCTGGCACCTGCAGGAAACAAGGTTTCGGTGCTCAGGTGGAGCGAAAGCTCACAGCGCTGAACCTGGGCGCAGGTGCCAGTCGAGCCTGGCTGCGGCCGCCCTCGGTGGCAGAGAAATCTTGATTGTGATCAATCGTTTTTCTCAGCAGACCGAGGGCTCAGTCTGGTCCGGTGGAGACATGTTTTGGGCCTCCTTGGGTTGTTCTCAAAACAGCCTACACCTACGATCGAAAGGCGTCAAGAGCTAAATCAATCGATATGAACGATCGCAACTTCGGTCGGAGTGCTCTGAGGTCCCGAAGTGATCTATCCTGGCTTCAGGCGGTACCGGCTTGTGAAGGGGGCGCGCTATCAGGATCCGTGGCTGGTGCCTGCAGGCATAGTGGAATGGCCAACAGGAATAGCATCAGGCGTTGAATCTCGGTGTCGCGCCAGTTGGCCTCGAACAGTCCCGCTAGGTTGAAGCCAAAGATCGCCAGCATGACGCCGAGGTAAAGGTCAGCACGATCGCCGTGAGGGCCGCCTTCGCTACGGTAGCCGCGGTAGGCGAGCTGGAGGCCCGCGATCATCAGCCACAGGTAGGCACCGAGGGACAGGAGTCCGCGTTCAGCCGCAGTCTGCAAAAAGCTGTTGTGGAGATGCGCGGCCTTGAACTGAGGAGCTGTCGGGTGGCGGTAGATCGGATAGCGATGCTTCACCACGCCGGGACCGATGCCGAACAGCGGGCTCTCCGAGATCATGAACAGGCCTGCTTGCAGCATGCTGAGTCGATCGTAGTTGGACTCGTTGCGCGGGTCGGCGATCGAGGCAATGCGCGTTTTCCACGGAGTTGGAGCGAAGCTCAGAAACAGCAGGGTAGCTACGGCGAGCGCCGCCAGGTAGCTCGGCAGATGTCGCCGCCCGCGCCACAGCAAAGCAATGATGAAGGTGATCCCTGCGGCCACCCAGGCACCTCGTGTCAGGGTCAGCAGGAGTGTGGCGCTGATCACGATCAGCGCCAGCCAGTGCAGAGGCTGTTTCGAGCCGCCGCGAGTGAGGAGCCTGCCCATCACCAGGAACCAGCCCAGCAGCAAGGCTCCGGAAAAGGTCATGTAGTGAGAGAAAGGGCCCGGGATCCGGTTGTCGAGCGGGCCGTAGTCGGTGAAGAAGTATTGGCCGATGCCGTAGCAGGCCATCAGCACCATCATGATCAAGATGAGGTCGATGATCCGTCGCACCTCGACCGTGCCGCGGACCAGCAGAATCGCCAGCGGCAGAGTACCCAGCCCAATCAGGCTCTTGAGTGCCTCGAAGCTGATCGCAGGCTCCAGTGACGTGATCACCGAAACCATGAAGAATACGGTGTAGAGACCGAGCGGCAGCAGCAGGGGGGAAGCTCGCTGCCAGCACCATCTCAGACGGTCTCGAAAGCGAACGCTCCACAGTACCGTCAATCCGAACCAGGCGTTGGATTGAGCGATAGCCCAAACGGACAGCAGGTGGCCGGAGAACAGCCAGAAACCTGGTCGACGTGGTGAATCGACAAGGGATGGGATGTGGAACAAACGTTGTCGGAGCCAGTTCATCAGAGCGTCAGATGCTAGCATCCCGCTTCGCCCAAAGAAGCGTGGAAACCCTTGAAATTCAAGAGACATTCGAGATGGCGAAGATCACCTTCCTGGTACACAAGGGCAAGGAATATACGATTGCCAAGTACCTGGCCAGCTGGGGACAGGAGCTCGCGGACCGGGTGGCTGTGCGACACTATCCTCGGCTACACAGCACCGGGCACACGTGGCTAAAACGGTTGAGTCAAGAGGTCCGGGCACTTCGCGTCGGAACGCTGGAGCATCCTGGCCCGCCGACCGGTGAGCCACAGATCTACGTCTTTACCGATATCGAGCGCCTCAGTCGCTCGGAGACGGCAACAGCCGAAGACCTCTTCCGACGTCTGGAGGCACATCCGGATACGGCTCTCATGCTCAATCATCCGGTGCACTCGCGCCGTCGACTGGAGCTTCTCCAGACGCTGAAAGCACGCGGTCTCAATAGCTTTGGCGTTTATCCGGCTGCCGCTGGGCCGACGCCCGTGAACTGGCCGGTCTTCGTTCGCGACGAGAATGAGCATGGCGGCAGCTTCTCGGATCTGCTGCAATCGCAAGCCGAGCTAGAGGCCGAGCTGTCGCGTCTCAGGCCCACAGGGCTCGCCAGCAAAGTGGTAGTCGAGCATTGTGACACCGCGGATGCCAAAGGCATCATTCGCAAGTTCGGCGCCTTCCGCATTGGCGACCGAATCGTGGCGCGACAGATTCACTTCAGTCGCCACTGGGTAGTACGGGTTCCCGATCTCAAGGCACCTTGGACGGCGCGCGAAGAGCTCGAATATGTCGAGGACAATCCCCGCCAGCAGGAGCTGATGGAGATCTTCGAGCTGGCGCGAATCGATTATGGCCGCGTCGACTACAGCGTGCTCGACGGCAAGATTCAGGTGTGGGAGATCAATACCAATCCGATGGTCCTGATCCCCAAAGATCGTGACGATCCACTACGTTTCGCCGCGCACGATCGCTTCGGCCAGCAGCTCAACGCGACGCTATCCGACCTGCTGGCTCGCGTCAGCGATTGACTGCGGCGATCAGGTCGACCGGCTCGGCGTTGTCGCCGAAGGTCTGGCTGATGTGCGCGAAGCGGTCGACGTTGCCAGGACCGAAGACAAAGCTGCCGCCGAGCTGAAAAGGATTCTTGCCGAGCCGGCGCTGACGGTGCCCACCAGCGGCAGCCCGATTGCGAGCGGCCAGGTTGTCGCTGCGCATGAGGTGCAGCATAGAGCCCATCTTGAGCCCGGCGACCTTGTATGCTTGGCGACGGTCGTCGACCAATAGCGGGAACGTGATGCCGGTCTGCCTCTTGAAGATGGAGGCGTAGCGCTGATCGCCCAAGCCAACGGCGGCGACGGTAGCTCCGGCCTGCTGAATCTCTGTCTCGTGGTCACGCAACTGCGCGACATGCTCGCGGCAGAAGATTCAACCGTAATGGCGGAGGAAGACCAGGATCGCTGGCTGGTCTTGCCAAAGCGAGCCGAGCTCGATCTGCTGGCCATCCGTATCGGGTAGGGTGATTCCCGCCAGAGCTGCACTGAGGGAAGTCTTCGGTGTGGAATCGCTCATGTCGGGAGTATAGCGGCTATCCGGCCAAGGGACATAAAGTAGCGTCGCTCGGCCCTTGGTGGCGACACCAAGGGCCGGATCCCAACCGAAGGCATGCTCTGGGGACTGCTGAGGATCTGAAGATGACGACAACGCCCGTCGATATCCAGGCACGGCTGCCACGCCCCGAGGTGGCGGCGGCGCGACGCGTGATCGTCAAGCTCGGGACTCGCGTGCTGACCCACGATAGCGGTCGCCTGGCGCTGTCGCGGCTGTTTGCCGTTGTCGAAGCGGCGGCGGAGCTGCGCGCCTCCGGGCGCGAAGTTCTGCTCGTCAGCTCGGGCGCCGTCGGCCTCGGGCAAGACGCGCTGGGGCTCGAGGACACGCTATTGGAGCTGCATGTCCGGCAGGCCTGTGCCGCGGTTGGCCAGAATCGACTGATGGCGCTCTACGACAGTGGTTTTTCGCGACTCGGACTGGTCTGCGGCCAGGTGCTCCTGTCGCAAACGGACTTCGATGATCGCGTGCGCTACCTCAATCTGCGCAGTACGTTGAGCGCCCTGCTGCGTCGCGGTGTGGTGCCGATCATCAACGAGAATGACGCGGTCTCGACCGACGAGCTGGCTTTTGTGGAAGGCGCGGAGCGGCGGATCTTTGGCGACAATGATCGTTTGTCGGCGCTGGTCGCCACCGAGCTCGATGCTGACCTCTTGGTCCTGTTGACGGATGTCGACGGGGTCTTTGATCGCGATCCGAGACGGTACCCCGAGGCCCGTTTGCTGGCTCGGGTCGAAGATCCGGATCGCCTGGCTGGAGCGGCCGGCGGTCCCGCCTCGGCGGCGAGTCGTGGAGGCATGCGCAGCAAGGTAGAGGCGGCGAGCGTCGCGGTCCGAGGCGGCTGTCATGCGGTGATCGCCAGCGGTCGAGAGCCCGGCGCGTTGCGTCGCGTGCTGAACGGAGACGAGGTTGGGACTTGGTTCCCGGCCGGCCCCGGGCTGGCGGCGCGCCGCCGCTGGATCGCCTTTGCGGTAGCCCCCCGCGGTGAGCTGCAGCTCGACGCGGGCGCCGTCGTCGCACTTCAGGATCGCGGTGCATCCCTACTGGCGGTCGGCGTGGCGCGCGTCGAAGGAGAGTTCGAGGCGGGTGACGTAGTGCAGCTTCGGGGGCCGGACGGTGCTGTGATCGGTCGCGGTATCGTCAGCTGTGACGCAGCAACGGCGCGCCAGTGGACTGCCGGGCATGCTCCGGAGGGCGTGCGCAACCATCATGCATTGGTCCATCGCGACCACTTGGCTTTGGAGAGCTGAAATGAGCTCCGACGTTCTTTCCGAGAGTCGTTCGGTGGCTGAGCTGGCTGGCGCTGCTCGCGCCGGACAGCGCCAGCTGGGTACCGCCAGCGGCGAAACTCGCAGCGCCGTGCTTCGGGCTCTGTGCGATTTGCTCGAAGCCCGCCAGGATGCGATCCTCGCGGCCAATCGACGTGATCTCGAGGCTGCTAGAGCCTCTGCTCTGGCGGCGCCGCTGCTCGGCCGGCTCGAGCTATCGCCGGCCAAGCTCGCGACCCTGCGCGAGGGCGTCGCGACGCTTGCTGAACAGAAGGACCCAATCGGCCGCGTCCGGCGTGCCACCGAGCTCGACGACGGTTTGGTGTTGCGTCAAGTGACCAGTCCGCTGGGGCTTCTGCTGATCATCTTCGAGAGTCGTCCCGACGCGGTGGTGCAGATCGGCTCGCTGGCCCTGCGCTCAGGCAACGGCGCGATCCTCAAAGGCGGCTCTGAGGCAGTTCATTCGAACCGCGTCCTGGTCGACTGCCTGCGCGATGCTCTGGCTGCGAGCGGGCTGGCCGCTGACGCGGTGTGCGGCATCACGGGGCGTCAGGCGGTCGCCGAGCTGCTCAAGCTCGACTCGCTGATCGATCTGGTCATCCCACGCGGCTCCGGGAAGCTGGTGCGCACGATCCAGGAGTCGACGCGCATTCCGGTGTTGGGGCACGCCGAGGGCGTCTGCCACCTGGTGCTCGACGCCAGTGCTGACGTGGAGGTCGCCAAGCGCCTGGCGGTGGATGGCAAGTGCGGCTACCCGAGCGCCTGCAATGCGATCGAGACCCTGATCGTGCATCGCGATTTCCTGCCCCAGCTATCGGCGGTTGGAGACGCCCTGCGCGAGCGCGGCGTCGAGCTGCGAGCCGATGACGAGGCGCGGCCGTATCTCGGCGAGTGCCCGGCCGCTGACGAAACTGACTGGGCCACAGAGTACGGGGATCTCGTGCTGGCAGTGCGAACGGTGTCGGATCTAGGCCAGGCGCTGGCGCATATCGAACGCTATGGCAGTGCCCACACCGAGGCGCTGGTCACCCGCGATTCCAAGTCTCGAGAGCGCTTCCTGCGTGAGGTCGATGCGGCCTCGGTCTTCGTCAATGCAAGCACTCGATTCGCCGATGGCTACCGCTACGGGCTGGGCGCCGAAGTCGGGATCAGTACCTCCCGCATTCATGCTCGCGGACCGGTAGGGGTCGAAGGCCTGTTGACGACCCGCTGGCTGCTCGAGGGAGAGGGTCAGATCGCTGACGACTACGGACCGGGTAAGAGGTCTTATGCGCATCGCCCCCTGACGGCCTCCGGTTCCGAGAGCCCTCGGGCCGACCGATGAATCCTAGAGACGTCGGGTTCCGAATAATCTAGAGAATACCCGCACCACAACGCGGCGGCCGCCAAGGCGAGTCGCTGCGATCCACGGAGGCAATCATGGGACTGAAAGAACGTCTTGATGCGCTGCGGGAAGGCTCCAAACAGCGCATCCCCCAAGAAACGCTGGCCGAGATGCATCGCGCCACCGAAGAGCTGAGGGATTCTGGGATTTTGGACGGGGTCGCTAAAGTCGGCGATACGCTGCCGGAGTTCTCCCTCGCCAATACCCACGGTGAACCAGTAAGCTCGGCGGCGCTCCTGGCCCAAGGCCCCCTCGTCGTCAGTTTCTATCGTGGCCATTGGTGACCGTACTGCAATGCAGAGCTGGATGCTCTGCGCAAGGTGACCGGTAAGCTCGAAGCGCTTGGCGCCCGGTTGGTAGTCATCTCGCCTCAGCTTCCTGAGCATGGCCAATCGATGATCGAGCGCCACAAGCTGAGCTACGACCTGCTGCAGGACCCGGGCAATGAGTTTGCTGCTCAGCTCGGCCTCAGATTTGAGCTGCCGGGTTACCTGAAGGACATCTACAAATCCTTCGGGCTCGATCTCGAAGCAGCCAATGGCGAGGACAGCTGGACGCTACCGATGCCTGCGCGTTTCGTGGTCGACGGCACCGGAGTGATTCGCTCGGTCGACGTCGATCCCGACTACACCGTGCGACCTGAGCCTCAGGCGACGGTCGAAGTCGTCGCAGCGCTCTGATCAAATCGCCCCGAGCCTCGATGAGGCTCGGGCTCGCAACGCTGTAGCCGCTCTCCAGATGGAGACTTCTCCGGCGCGAGACTCAGGCCTCCGGAGCGGATACGGGTCCGACCGCCGATAACGCTCAGGAGTGGCGCTCGAACCACTCGATAATGCGGCGCAGGCGTTCGACCAGATTAATCGGGGTGCCGGTTCGCGACAGGCTGTGGTTCTCACCCTCGAAAATCACCAGCTCGGTTTCGACGCCGTTGGCCTTGAGTGCGTAGAAGAGCTCCTGAGCCTGCCCGATCGGGCAGATGTGATCTTGATCGCCGTGAAGAATAAGGGTCGGGGTGGAGATACGGTCGGCGTGCTTGATGGGTGACCGATCCCAGTAGAGGTCATAGTTCTCCCACAGCGAGCCGCCGAATTCGACGTTCATCTGTCGTGGCGTGTACTGCTGAGTGCCGGCCTCGGAAACCCAATTCGAGACGCTGCGCTGGGTTACGGCCGCGCGAAACCGGTCGGTGCGGGTGAGGATCCAGTTGGTCAGGAATCCTCCGTGACTGCCGCCGGTGAGAAAAAGGCGCTCGCGGTCGATCCATGGATTACGCTCCAGCAGTTGCTCGAGAAAGTCGAGATTGTCCTGAGCGTCGACGCCGCCATAGTCTTGCCGCACTGCATTCTGATGCGCCTCACCGTAGCCCGTACTGCCGCGGTAGTTGACGAAGGCAACGCCCCAGCCCTTGCCTGCCAGCATCTGAAACTCGTGCATCCACCGGTGGCCCCACATGCCCCCGGGGCCGCCTTTGATCTGCAGGACGAGAGGAAAGCTCGCGCCAGCGCGCCAGCCTACCGGCTTGAGGACAAAGCCCTGGAAGCTCCCAGTGGCTTGGCTGAGGTCTAGGGTCTCCAGCGCGCCGCGCTCGAGCTCAGCGAGCAGCTCGGCGTTGGCTCGGGTCAGGGCTCTTGCTTCACTGCCGTCGGGGCGGCAAACCCACACTTCGGCCAAGCGAGTCTCGTCGTGCAGCGTGAAGGTGAGCAGGTCGCCACGCGGAGCGACCTCGAGGTCGGCGACCGAAGCTTGCTCGCTCAACAGTTGACGGATTCGGCCGCCAGGCAAGTCGAGGTGGAATAGGCGTCGCGCGCCGCGATCGTCGGCAAGGAAAAACAGCCCCTGGCCGTCCGCCGCCCAACGCAGATTCGAGGGATGGCGGTCGAATCCGTCGGTGAGACGACGGGGCGGGGCCGACCCGGCCGCATCTCGCAGCAGGATCTCCGTCTGCTCGTAGGGGCCGTCGGTGTGCAAGTAGGCGATCGAATCGCCGTTTGGCGACCAGCTGGGAGCCGTGTCGGAGTGTGGATGGTCGGTAAGCTGCCGAGCCTTGGGCAGGGGTCCACCGTCGTCGGTGATCGGGACGATCCACAGGTCGTCGTTGGGGCCGCCGTCGTATTCCTCACCGCTGCGGTCGGCGTCGAAGACCAGGTGGCTGCCATCGGGCGAGATAGAGGGATTTTCATCGTTCCACCCAGCGCCCGCGGTCAAGCGTCGGGTGGTGCGGGTTTCGATGTCGAACCACCAGAAGTGCGCCTGCTTGTCGTCCAGGTAGCCCGTACCGTTGCGTTTGTAGAGCGCGCTGCGAACCACCTTGATGTCCGGCTGGGGCTCGTCGCTGTCTTCAGATGCCTCCTTGAGGTTCTCTCCATCGGGAGCCTCGGCGGCTGCCATTTCCCCGTCTTCTTCCGTACGGCGCGTCAACAGCAGGTGGCGGCCGTCAGGAGACCACAAGAACGAGGTCACTCCGCCCTCGACCGAGGTCAGCGGCTGCGCCTCGCCGCCATTCCGGCGGATCCGGAAGACCTGTGTCTCTCGCTTCGGCTTGGAGTCCTGCGATGCTGGGGTCTCTACCGTTCTCAGAAACGCGATCCAGCGGCCATCGGGGGACCATTTTGGAGCCGCGTCCGTGTCTCCGACCGTGAGCTGTAGAGGCCCATCGCCACCGGCCGTCGATACCAGCCAAAGACTTGACTCTCGGGATCGTCGGTCTTCGCTCACCTTTGCTGCGACATAGACGACCTCTGTGCTGTCGGGCGAGATCTGAGGGCTGCTGAGGAATGTAAACCGGAAATAGTCTTCCGGCACCATCGGCCGCAGGCCGTCTGCCCGAGCGGCTGGTGATGGCAGGAGAATGCCGAGCAGCAGAGTCGTGAGAAGCTCGGCAGCGAGAAAGCGAGCCGCGAGGTGCGAAGTAGGAAGAGGCAGGAGAGAGAACCAACGCATGGGAGCTCCGGGTTCGTTGTGGGTCGACGGATGGTACCCGATCGCTCAGCCCAGGCGGACGAGCTCCGCGAGGTAGTGGTCGGCGAGCCAAGGCAGCGGGAACCACGTCTCGGCACGGCGCTCCCACAGGTCCAGCCGTCGCAGCAGGTTTGGGTGGCGTACCGCCCACGTCTCGGCATAGCTCGGAGGCACGAGGGCGCCGACCGCGGCGACCCGGCGTAGCCGAAAGTCGGGCGCGAAGGCGCGACGCAAGGTTCGGATCGAGGGATAGCGGACCCTTAGACCGCGCCACATGGCGCCTCGAGGGCTCAGCCGACGCAAAGCGCTTCGCGGTTGACCGTGGCTCAGCAGCCACAACCATTCCCACGGAACCAGAGGGCCCATGACGCACAGCACCGCAACGGCTCCGGGCCGCAGAGTGCTGGCCAAACCGCGGCTTGCTGCGGCGAGGTCGGCGACACAGTTGAGAGCACCGAAGTTCGACAAGGCTCCATCAAAGAGCGCTCCGGCGTCATCGCTTTGCGCAGCCGGCTCGGGAGTGGCGTGTCCTGCGATCGCTTGGCCAAGTGGTTTGTCGGTCGCCAAGTCTTCCCACTCGAGCTGTCGGAGCTGAATCTGATCAGCTAGCTTCGCTGCATCGACTTTGCTTTGGGCGATCCTCAGCATCGATGCTGTCGGATCGGTCGCGACGACGAAGACGCCACGCTTGGCCAGGTGGACAGCATCTTCGCCGGTACCGCACCCTAGCTCGAGGATGTAGCTACCGGGGTTGAAGCAGACGTCGAGTCGCCGCCATACGGCCGCGCGCATCGTCGATCCGATCGACCCCTGGGTGAATACTTCGTCGTAGTCGATCGCCTCGCGCTCGAACGGCGAAGCCGTTGGCTGCAAGGTCTTTGAGTCAGCCCTTGGTCCATTGATGGAGTCCATTGATGGAGTCTAGTGAAAAAGCGAATAGGGGGTTGCGCTTATCGTTATTCGTCTATATAGTGGCTTTGCGGGCCCCGAAGGCCCCAGAGAGTCCCAGCCGCCGTTTGTGGTGAAACGTCAGAGCGGCGGATTTGCGGTGGGGTGCCGCCAGGCGTCTCATGTCCGCCGAACAATGTCGACCTTGTCAGCGGCGATAGGTGGCAGCGGCTGGGGCTCCCTGGGTTTTTCGGGTTTCTAGAGATCTCTCGCCCCCCGGCCTCTGTGCGTCCCTCCTTCGACGCCTCCTCCCAACCAAGGGGCCGGGGGGTGAGGGCTCGTAGTCCCTCCCCCGAAGCTACAGGTAGTTGCCGGTGATTGCGGCGTAGATCAGCACAATCGCCACGGCGACCGGGCATACGAAGCGCACCAGCATGCCCCACAGGCCTGCCATCGGCAGCTGGCCACCCCGGTTCATCTCTTCCACCGCGTTGCTGACGCCCCACTTCCAGCCGACGAAGAGGCAAATGCCGACGGCGCCGATACTCAGGAAGTAGTTTCCGAACACGATGTTGGCCATGCCGAGGAAGCCGGTACCGTCGAACATGTTGGTGAGGGTCGCGTTGCCGCCGAAGGAGAGCGCGCTGGGAATCGCGAGTGCGAAGCAGGCACCGGCGACGCTCCAGGTAGCGCGTTCGCGGCTCCACTCCAGTTCGTCGACGAAAAAGGCGACGATGACTTCGAGCAGGCTGATGGTAGAGGTCAGGGCGGCGATCGCCAGCAGACCGTAGAAGGCGGTGGCGAATACCGTGCCGAACGGCATCGAGTTGAAGATCGTTGCCATCACGACGAAGATCAGCGACGGGCCGCCAGCAGGCGAAGCGCCAGCGTGAAACAGAGCCGGAAAGATCATCAGGCCGGCGATCATCGCCAGGCCGGTGTCGAAGAAAGCGACCGTCACCGCGGCTTTGGGAAGGTTATCGTCCTTACGTAGGTATGAGCCGTAGGTGATCATCGCTCCCATTCCGAGGCTCATGCTGAACAGAGCCTGTCCTAGCGCGCTGACCACTGCGGCGGCCGACAGCTTCGAGAAATCGAAGGCGAAGAGGAAGGCGAATCCCTCGCTGGCACCGTCGAGAGTCACCGAGCGTGCAACCAGCAGCAGGAGGACGACAAAGAAGATGGGCATCAGGAAACGGGCGGCTCGTTCGATACCACCTGAGATGCCGCCGCGAACGACCAGAGCGGTGAACAGCAAGAAGACCGCAGTCAGCCCGACGGCTGCCGTAGAGTTGGCCGTCAAGCTGCCGAAGATCTCACCGCTCTGCTCGGCGGTGAGAGCCTCGCCGAAGCGACCGCGAGCCGCCATCGTGAAATAGCTCAGGGTCCAGCCGGCGATGACGCTGTAGAAGGAGAGGATGCCGAATCCGCACAGTACGCCGAGGCCGCCAATCGCCGGCCACCAAGTGTCCGGCACCAGTCTCTTGAAAGCACCGACCGCGCTGCGCTCGGTGGAGCGTCCGACCGACAGCTCGGCGAGCAGCACGGGGATACCGATCAACGCCACGAAGAACAAGTAGAGGAGGATGAAGGCGCCTCCCCCATACTCACCGACGGTATACGGAAACCGCCAGATATTGCCGAGCCCGATAGCTGAGCCAGCTGCTGCCAGGACGAAACCAAAATCGGAGCTCCATTTTCCGCGATCGACACTCACTATGGCTTCCTCCGTGGTGTTGGACGCTCAGATACCGCAGGCGGAGAGGTGACCGATCACTTCGGACGGCCGAGAATTACGGAATCCTAGAGACGTATGTAGAAGGGCTCGACGCCAGATTGTACTACAAAGTGAAGATTTGGGATGTTAGGATGAAGGTTATCCTTCCTTGCTCGGTCAGCCAGATTTCTTCTTGGCCGCGAGTCCGAGCACCCTGCTCACGCAAGCTCTTCTCACCTTATGGGTCATTGAACACCGCGCTATGAATTCGTCTTACGAGAGCCCTGCATCAGACACCGATACTCACTCTGAAGATCCTTCCGGGCTCGTTTTAGATCGCATACCCGGCACGTTCGGTATTTGTCGCCTTAATCCCAAGGCACGAATTCCGCGCTGGGTCCACCGCAGTATCTTCTATACCGTTAGCCGCAGTCCCAACGAGCTGTCGATTCTTTGCGAGGATCGCGTGATCCCCAAGAGGCTCTCGGCTGAACGCGGCTGGAGCGCGATCAAGATCGCCGGCACGCTCGACTTCTCGTTGATCGGTGTGCTCGCGTCATTGGCCGCGCCACTCGCAGAGGCCCGCATCGGCTTGTTCACGGTATCGACCTACGACACTGACTACCTGTTGGTGAGAGAGAAGCGCCTGAACGACGCGATCGCTGTGCTGGAGCGCGCTGGGCACACCTTCGACCTCCGGCTGTTGGAGTCACCGGACGCGGTAGCCGCCGGGCCAGAGTCTTCGGACGGGCCAGAGTCTTCGGACGGGCCAGAGTCTTCGGACGGGCCAGAGTCTTCGGACGGACCAGAGTCTTCGGACGGACCAGAGTCTTCGGACGGGCCAGAGTCCTCGGAAACCGCTGGGCCTGAGTCCTCGGATTCGAAGCCGGCACAGGATGACGCCGCAGATTCCACATATCATGAGGCTGAACGTCACGAGCCCGAGACGCAAGAGCAGGCCGAACCTGAGCCGCGGGAGCCAGCCGCCAGCAGGGCAGAACCCGCTGCTGTCGCCGCGGCTCCGGATTCGAGCCCGGAGATCGCGACGCGTGCTGAACCGACTCGCGAGGTCGCCACCCCAGAAGAACCTGCTGCGACACCAGCTCCGCAGCGGCCGAAACGTCGCGGGCTGCGCGGGGCGTTCGCGCGCGTTTTGGGTGACCGCCGCGGCAACAAATCCAAACCGACGTCGACCCCAAGTTCTGAGGCAGCGCCAGCGCCCAAGGAGGAGCCAAGGCCCGACGTCACTCCGGTGTCGGAGACAAGCCCGCGGGCCAAGACAACGTCAGAGCCTAGGTTGAACCGACGGGTTGAAACGACCTCGGAGCCGCGGTCCTGGCAGCCGGCTAGGGTCGACGCTGCCGCCAGCGAGCGGGATGACGAGCCCAGGGCCGACGAGGAGGCGAGGGCAGCATCCGAACCAGAGGGCTTGGCCGGGCCGGCGGGGGCCGAGAGCGAGCAAGCTCAAAGCGGGCCGGCGATCGAAGGCTCGGAAGCCAAAGGTTTGTTCACAGGCGCGATTCCCCAGCACCCGGTAGAAATCACCGACAGAAGCTTCGCGGATCTTGGCCTGAGTCCAGCGATTCTCGAGACGGTGCGGGAAGTCGGCTTCGAGCATCCGACGCCGATTCAGGCCCAGGTCATCCCGCACGCTCTCAGTGGTCGCGACGTCATCGGCCTGGCGGAGACCGGCTCCGGCAAAACCGCAGCTTTCAGTCTGCCGCTTGCCGAGCGGCTGCACCATGGGCGGGGCACCCGTGGTCTGATCCTGTGCCCGACCCGCGAGATCGCGCTGCAGACCAAGGCCTTTCTCGATATCTTCGGGCGCGATCATCAGCTCGAGACCGTAGCCGTGATCGGCGGCGTCCGCATGGGGCCCCAGATCGATGGCTTCCGCCGGGACGCCGATATCCTGGTCGCCACCCCAGGCCGGCTGGCGGATCATATGCGGCGACGCAACGTCCGGCTCGACAAGATCGAAGAGCTGGTGCTCGACGAAGCCGATCACATGCTCGATCTCGGCTTTCTGCCGCAGATCAAGGAGATTCTCGAGCAGGTGCCGGACGAGCGTCGAACGCTGATGTTCTCGGCCACCATGCCGCAGCCGATCGAGCGTCTGGCGCAGATTTTCATGCGCGATCCTGTGCGCTGCGATATCCGGCCCACCGGTCAAATCGCTACCGGCATAGAGCACCGGCTCTACCTGGTAAAGGACGAAGATCGTAAGAACTGCCTGTTCGCATTGCTGCGTGAGATCGAAGGCAGCACCCTGATCTTCGTGCGCCGTAAGCTCTACACCGAGTGGCTGGCGCGCCAGATCGAGCTCGCAGGTTTCGGCGTGGCGCGCATTCATTCCGATCGCACGCAGGCCCAGCGGGTTGAGGCCCTGCGGGCCTTCCGTGAAGGCAAGGTGCGTATTCTGGTAGCCACTGATGTCGCCGCCCGCGGCATCGATGTGCCGCTGATCCAGCACGTCATCAACTACGGTTTGCCAGAGCAGACCGAAGACTATGTGCACCGCGCGGGTCGCACGGCGCGTGGCTCGACGACCGGTGTCGTCTCCACCATAGGTACCTGGCAGGACAAGCTCACGGTGCGTGATATCGAGCTCGACCTCGGCATCACCATCCCGCGCTGCGAGGTCGAAGGCGTCGAGCCCTACGTCGAGCTGCCCAAGCGTAAAGTGGTGCGGCGGCGGCGTTTGCTGTAGCCGCGCCGCCGCGCTAGCGCCGAGATTTGGGGACCGAGGTAGCGGCAGCCGGTGCGTCGATCATCGGCAGCTGGGTGCGTCGTATGCCGTCGAATGCGTGGAGCGCGCCGGCGACAGCGCCAGCCGTTGGCACCAGACCTATCTCACCAACCCCTTTGGAACCATAGCCGCCAACCTCGTCCGGAACTTCGACCAGGATGACGTCGAGCTCCGGAGTGTCCTTGGCCTTGAGGATGCCGAGGTCGCGTAACATGAGAGAGTTCGGCCGGCCGTCGGTGCAGGGTAGGTCTTCCGACAGCGCGTAGCCCAAGCCCATGTGGAGCGAGCCCTCGATCTGGCCGGCACAGCTCAACGGGTTGATGGCGCGCCCGACGTCGTGGGCGGCAATCACCTTTTGAAGTTTGCCGTCGTCGCCGAGTATCACGACTTGGGTGGCGTAACTGAAGGTCATGTGTGTCTTGGGCTCGTCGGTATCGGCTCCAGGCTTGGTGGTGAAATCGCAGATGTACTCGCCCAGATACTCGCGACCGGCGAGCTCGGTGAGCGAGCTGAGCTCGAGATCGGCAGCGAGCTGTTGGGCTGCGTCTTTGCCGGCTGCGGTCAATAGTGCGGTAGCGCGTGAGGCGGTGGTCATGCCGCAGAGCACCCGGGGATCGGAGGCAGTGCGGCAGCTCATTTGCTCGGGGTCGAGTGCAGTCTCCTCGTGCACGACCTGCGGCAGAATCGTGAACAGGCCTTGCCCCATCTCTGTATAGCCAGTCAGGATCTCCAGCTTGCCGTCGTCGAGGACTCGGATCAGCAGGCGACCGGAGTCGTCCATGCCGTTGCCGATACCGGTGTTCTTGATACCGCAGCCGATGCCGACGTGCTTTCCTGTGCCCTGTTGGGCTTGCTTGTAAACGTCGCGCACGGCTTCGAGGGTTTGCCGGATGCCGCAGCTCGCGGTCATTTTCTGCCCCGTGGCGAAGACGTCACCGGGGTCCAGGATATTGCGCTCGCGGATGTCGTAACCGTCGATGCCCACTCGCTCTGCGAGCATGTCTAGCAGGCCCTCGATAGCGAATGATGCCTGGTTGGCGCCGAAGCCGCGCATCGCGCCGCACGGTGGGTTGTTGGTATAGACCGTCTTGGCCTCGACGTCGACGTTGGGGACGCGATAAGGGCCGCAGGAGTGGCCGGCTGCTCGCTCCAGCACCTTCATGCCGACCGAGGCATACGCACCGGTATCGCCGATCATGCGCGCTCGCACCGCGGTCAATCGACCGTCGGCATCAGCACCGAGGGTGTAGGTCATGGTGATCGGATGGCGCTTGGGATGCATCCGGATCGATTCATCGCGGCTCAGCACGGTGCGCACCGGTCGACCGAGGAGGTGTGCTGCCAGTGCGGTTTGAGCCTGCACCGAGAGGTCTTCTTTGCCGCCGAACGCGCCGCCGTTGGTGATCAGCTCGACCCGCAGTTGATTCGGCTCGACCCCCAGCACCGGTGCGATCTGCTGCTGGTCATCGTGTACGCCCTGAGTCTGTGAGTAGAGGGTCAGGCCGTCACCTTCGGGTACGGCGAGACACGCCTCGGGCTCGAGGAAGGCATGTTCGATGCGCTGGGTCGAGAACGTCTCGGTGATGACGTGACGCGCCTTGGACAACGCCCCGTCGACGTCGCCGCGGGCGAAGCTGCAGCTGTCGAGCAGGTTGCCTCGCGGATGAATCGCTGGAGCGTCGGCGGCGAGGGCGGAAGCAGGATCGGCGATCGGCTGCAAGACTTCGTACTCGACAGCGACCGCAGCAGCGGCGCGGCGGGCGTGGAAAGCGCTGTCGGCAACCACCAATGCCAGCACGTCGCCGACGCAGCGAGTCGTCTCGCCTGTCGCTACGAATACTGGCCAGTCCTGCACGATCAAACCGACGTGACGCTCGCCAGGAACGTCTTCGGCGGTGATCACACGATCCACTCCGGGCATCGTCAACGCCGGCTGGGGATCGATGGCCAATACTCTGGCTCGCGGGTGTTCGCTGAGCACTACCGCACCATGCAGCATGTCGTCGAGCTTCATGTCAGCGACGTAGGGTTTGGCACCCAGCGCATGCTCGTGCCCCCGGTAGCGCGGGCTAGAGCCGCCGATGCCGTGGACCCGGCCATTGCTCGTAGCACGGCGGTGGCCGTGCGCCTCGCCGAAAAAGTCGGGGCGTCGAGGGCGGTGTGCGACCGGTTCGCCGCTCTGCCAGGCCTCGGCCGCGGATTGCACGGCATCGACGATTCGCGCATAGCCGGTGCAGCGGCACAGGTGCCCTGCCAAGCCCTTGGCAATGCGATCCCGGTCAGGCTCACCGTCGAGCAACGCGGTAGCACGCATCATGATGCCGGGTGTGCAGAAACCGCACTGCACGCCGCCATCTTGTACAAAGGCGTCCGCGAGTACGCGCAGCTTGGCTTCTGGTACGCCCTCGAGAGTCGTCACCTCGCGGCCTTCCAACTGCTCGGGACGCCGAAGGCAAGATAGGGTGGGCCGTCCGTCGACCATAATTTTGCAGCAGCCGCAATAGCCCTGCGGCGCGCAACCGTCTTTGGCCGATTTTATGCCGCACTGCTCACGCAAGACCTCGAGAAAGTGCATGCCCTCCTCGTAGGCGACCTTGGTTTGCCGTCCGTTGAGCTGGAACGTGACCTCCGGCATGGCAGAAACCTCCTAGGAAGATGATAACGCAGCCCCAGGGACGCTGCCGGGCGAGAGGCGGAGCTCAGACAAAGGTGAGCTGGTCGTCGGTCAAGTGAGGGGTGGTGTTGAAGGAGTCGAGCGACAGGCGATCACCGGAGAAAAGGACCTCGGTGAGGGCCGCATTGCGAACGCGCCAACTGAGCTCGAGAATTTTTTCGTCGTCGAGACCCAGGACCAGGCCAACGGCCGCTGCGGTTGCGCCACCGGATGTGAAGGCGACGACGCGCTCCCCCTTGATGGCCCGCGCAACGATAGCTTCGAGCCCGATACGAATGCGGTCGCGAAAGGTGGACCAGCTTTCGAGTCCTGAAGGGGTCTCGAGCTCGGCACGGATCCACTGGCGCGTGCCGAGCTGGTAGATCCGTAGATAGCGCCGCAGCGTTTCCCGTTGGTCGACGTCGTCCTGGCCTGGATCTTCAAGCCCAGCTTGGCGATAGAGATCTGCACGATGGTGCGCGATCACCTCGGGGCCCTGGTGCTCGTCGAGCTCCGCGAGCGGAACCGGATCAGGCCAGGCCAAGTCGCGTTCTTGGAAGATCTTGGCGACCGCGTCGTGGGTCTGTTGGTGACGTCGCAGCGGGCCGACATAGACGCGATCAAAGCGTCGCGAGCTGGCGGCCCAATGCGCGCCGAGTGCTCGACTCTGGGCTTCGCCGTGCTCCGAAAGGCAGTCGTAGTCAGCAGCGTGTACCGACGCCTGCCCGTGGCGTACCAGGCACAGCAGACTCATGAAAGCTCGCTCATGTAGGATTCCTTGGATCTATCCGGACCAAACCTCTCGTCATCGGGCAGGCTCTGTCTCTAGCCACGCCGACCGCTATAATACTGTTGGTGTCCCTCAGCAGTCATCCGCAGCAACGTGGCTCGGGTCGCGAAAAAATGAGACAGATCGAAGGAATTCTACGCCTTGGATGGGTAGTGCTTCGGCTGGCCAGGGTGCCTGCTGGCCGCTGATCGGCGAGAGCAACCACTATGGGTCGACTGCAGAATCTCTCCATACAGCGCAAGCTGACGATCTTGACGATGTTGACGACCGTCTTGGCGTTGCTGTTGGCTGCCGCAGCCTTCTACACCTACGATCGCATGACCGTCCGTAAGAAGCTGGTGGAAGATCTCAGCACTCTGGCAGCAATCTTCGAGGCCAAGACCACCGACGCTCTGGTCTACAACGATTCGGAGACTGCCGAGCGCACGTTGGCTGGTCTGGAGAATCAGCCAGTCATCGTCTCGGCAGCTGTTTTCAACAGTGAAGGCGAGCTGTTCGCAGACTTTGCGCGCAACTTGCCGGGCGAGCCCAACCCGCAGCCGACCGCGCCGGTCGCGGATGGTTACGAATTCGGCGTCAACCGATTGACGCTGTCGCGCGGCATGCAGTTCGGCAATCAACGAGTCGGCACGCTGCTGATCACGTCGGATCTCAGTGAGGTTCGTCAGCGCCGCAATGACTATCTCAGGATTCTCGCCGGGGTTACGCTCGGCGTCTCTCTGCTGGCTTTCCTGTTTTCATCCGGCTTGCAGCGCGTGATCTCTCAGCCAATCCTGGCGCTGGTCGATGTGGCTCGCAATGTGTCGGAGAAGAAGGATTTCACGGTCCGTGCGACGCCTCAGGGCAGAGACGAGATCGGCCGCCTGATCAGCAGTTTCAATGAGATGCTGGGGCAGATTCAAGTTCGCGACGAAGAGCTTCGCATCGCTCGTGACAAAGCTGAGGAAGCCAATCGCACCAAGAGTGTGTTTCTGGCCAACATGAGTCACGAGCTGCGCACCCCACTGACTGCCATTATTGGCTACAGCGAGATCCTCGAAGACGACGCTGGCGAAATGGGTCTCGACGACTTCATGCCTGATCTGCGCAAGATCAAGGCCGCTGGCAAGCACCTGTTGGGATTGATCAATAGCATTCTAGATCTGTCCAAGGTCGAATCGGGCAAGATGGAGCTCTATATCGAGAGCTTCGACCTGGCGAATCTAGTGCACGAGGTGGCGAGCACGGTCAATCCGTTGATGGAGAAGAATGGCAACGTTCTGACGGTCGAGGCGGCAGATGATCTCGGTGAGGTACGCACTGATCTCACGAAAACCCGCCAGATCTTATTCAATCTGCTGTCGAACGCCTCGAAGTTCACCGAACAGGGCCGGGTGCGCCTGGTCGTGCGTCGCGCCGAAGTCGCCAACATGGTCCTGTTCGAGATCAGTGACTCAGGCATCGGCATGTCCCCCGAGCAGCTCTCCCGGCTATTCAAGCCGTTCTCTCAGGCAGATGCATCGACTGCCCGCAACTATGGCGGTACTGGACTTGGCTTGGCCTTGTGCAAGCGTTTTTGTCAGGTCATGGGTGGTCGTATCGATGTCGACAGCGAGCTTGGCAAGGGCACTATCTTCCGCGTGCGCTTGCCGAGTGACATGGATCCCGACCAGACTTCGATGGGCTCCATGCGGACGCTCCTGGAGTCGGGCGAGTGGAACCATCGCGAGATCAGCACGGTAGCTCCCGGCGATACACGCTTGGTTCTGGTTATCGACGATGACCTGGCCGTCCACGATCTATTGCGCGACCTGCTCGAGAAGGAAGGCTTCAATATCGTCACCGCGGCGAGCGGTGAAGAGGGGCTCAAGCTGGCGTACGAGCTGCGCCCGGCAATCATCACCCTCGATGTTTACATGCCGGATCTGGACGGCTGGACGGTACTCAACACCATCAAGTCCGACGCCCAGCTGAGCCATATCCCAGTGATCATGATCTCGGTCTCTGATCAACGGCAGAAGGGTTATGCTCTCGGAGCGGAGTACCTGACCAAGCCGATCGACCGCCAGCAGTTGCTGCAGCTGGTCGAGAAGTACTTTCGGCGAGGGGCGCCGCCCGAGGTCTTAGTGGTCGACGACGATCCGGATCTGCGAGCCATGGTGCGCAAACTGCTCGAAGAGCAGGGCTGCACAGTGGTCGAGGCCGAAAATGGTCTGGCTGCTCTTCGTCAGGTAGCGGAATCACCACCCTCCCTGATCTTGCTCGACCTGATCATGCCGCAGCTCGATGGCTTCGGCTTCATGAGTCAGCTACGCAAGAATCCGGCTTTGAGCTCGATTCCCGTGGTGGTCCTGACGGCAATGGATATTGGGCCAGAGGAGACCGCGCGTCTCAACGGTGGCGTGGAGCAGATTCTGCAGAAAGGAGCCTTCAGCCTGGACGAGCTGAAGGCTGAGATCCGAACTCTGGCCCGCGGCAGCCTGCATGCCTAGGCTGGATTCGGTCGCGCTAGAGGAGTGAACCCAAGATGACGCGAATCGCTCGTACTTTGCTGACCAGCCAGTCGCGGTCCGATCTGCCTTTGATCCTTGCACTGGGACTGTGGGTTGGACTGATGCCAGCTGGCAGCTGGGCGCAATCGCCAGGGCAGCTCGGGGAGGTGGCGCTGTTCGGCGATGAGGAGTTCACTATCCAAGCGGCGACCAAGACGGAGCTGCCGATTTCAAAGGCACCCGGCTCGGTGACGGTGATCAGCGCTCAGCAGATCCGCGAATCCGGCTCGCGCACAATCCCCGAGCTACTGCGTACGGTGGCGGGCGTCAACGTGCGCTGGAATCCCATGGTGCAGTCGCTCGATATCCGCAGCTTCGGTCAGAATCCGTTCACTAGCCGCGTACTCCTGCTGATCGACGGCGTGCCCTACAACTCCTGGAACAAGGGCGGCTTTCCACAGCATCCGGGATTCGATTTCTTCATGATGCAGAACATCAAGCGGCTCGAGATCGTCCGTGGCCCGGGCTCGTCGCTCTACGGTGAGAACGCCTATTGGGGTGTGGTCAACATCGTGACGCTGTCCGGTGAAGACCTGCAGGGTGGAAAGTTCGAGGTCTCGGGTGGCGATCTGCTGGAGCAGTCGGTGAGTGCGGTCTACGGTCGCTCAACGGACAAAGGTTCAGTCTTGGTCTCCGGTCGCTTACAGCGCGGCCAGCTGCCTACTGGTTTCTGGTTCGAAGACAATTCCGACGCCGAGATCGAAGGCTCGGACATCTTCGTCAAGGCCAAGCGTGGGGGTTTCGAGGTCTCGTATTATCGTCACCAGGACGAGCTCGACGGCTTCTCGAATCCGCTGGGGTTCATTCCTGGCGCCTCTTTTCGCAGCGCGGACAAGATCGAGCAGACCGTCGACATTCTGGCATTCAAGACATCGCACGAGCTGCGCTCCGGTCTGACCTTCAGCAGCGATATCTCCTACGCCCAGCGTGAAGGCTCGCGCTGCAGCTCGTGCCATGCTGCGCCAGAGAACCCGGCCTTCGCGGACACTGTAGACCATGGCTTCCAACTGATCGGCGACTTCCGCCTGGGCCTTCAGATGATCCCTTCGCACGACATCTTGATTGGCGTCGAAGCGCGGCGGGTCGATGCTGGCGACCAAGAGGACCAGCTCATCCAGCCGACAGCTACGTTCCAGCCGGTCTTGGCCTTCACCAAGATCGCGGCCTACGTTCAGGATCAGATTTCGCTGGCTCAGGATCGTTTCCGCCTGACCCTCGGCGCCCGCTTCGACGGGTCGACGGATCTTTTCGACAGCGAGCTCTCGCCGCGCATCGCTGCCGTCTACACGCTGTCCGATTCGGTTGTGCTGCGCGGTGGCTGGTCGACGGCGTTTCGGTTTCCAAACTTCAACGAGCTCTACCAGGATGCCTGGTTTCTGAGTGCCGATACCGGGTTCTTCGCCTTCCCGCTGGCAGTATTTGGACCCAACCCAGATCTGCGGCCTGAGGAGATCCGCACCTTCGACCTTGGCGCCGAGTTTCAGCTCGGTCCGCAGGCCAGCCTCAAAGTCGATGTTTTTCAATCCGAAGTCAAAGACTTCGTCGTGTTGAGTTTTCAAGAGCCACCGGTGGGGCCGACCCGCATCGTCTCCGAGAATCATCCGGGCGAGGCGACCATCCGTGGCGGCGAGGTCGAGCTGCGGTGGCAGCCGAGCCGCAAATTTTCCACCCTCTTCAACTGGTCTTATCAAGAGAACGATCAAGACGACGCTCTAGTCGACTCCAGTGGCAAGCCGTTCGAGTTCGTTTATTCACCGGAGAACAAATTCAATCTCTCGACCTATCTCGGCCCCTTCCGCGGTTTCCGTGCGACCCTCGAGGCCGAGTGGCGCGATGAGCGCATCGGGCCGAGCGCTTGGAACTTCGCATCCGGTGGCCAAACTGCCGTGACACTGGATTCCTACACGCTAGTCAATGCGCGGCTGAGCTGGGACGCGCCGGTGCGTCTTGGCGGCTCGGATGAGGCGCTGCGTTTCTCGATCTACGGCAAGAATCTGCTCGACGAGGATATCGAAGAGACGTTTCTGCCGATTGCGACCGAGCTGCCGGGGGCGACCTACTACGGTGCGATCGAGGTCCGCTACTGACCCTGACGCCTTTCGACTGGCTTTCGCAGACAGATCCGCTGTCACCCTGGATGCCGTAACTTGACCATGCTCTGCTATCACGTCAGCATCCGAAGTCTCATGAGGTTTGTCACGTCGTGTACCGCAGTGGTGCTGCTAACGCTTGTGAGCCTTCCAGCTAATGCTCAGCAGGATGTACCCGAAGTGGTGCGCGAGCGACTCGACGAAGGGGATCGTCACCGGGTAGCAGGCCGCTTCAGCGAGGCGATTGAGAGCTACCTGGAGGCGCGGCGACTAGGGCCATCGGTGCTCGAGGTCTACACTTCGCTAGGGGCGCTCTACACTGGCCAGAACGAGCTGGAGAAGGCCTTGGAGGCATTCTCTAGCGGCCTCGAGATGATGCCGGACGACCGCCAGCTGCTCTACAACACCGCGGTGCTCTCGATGCGCTTGGGGCGACTGGAGCAGGCGTTGGGGGCGGTCGAGCGAGCGCTGGCTAAGCACCGTTCCGATGCCGAGCTGCACGCCTTGCACGGCGCGATACTGAGTCGCCTCGAACGGCCCGACGAGGCATTGACGGCCCTCGAGACCGCAGCCAAGCGTAAACCGGGGGACCCACAGATACTGTTTCGCCTCGGTAATTTGCAGCACCAGCAGGGGCGAGCCGAAGCCGCGATCGAGTCCTACCGCAAGGTGATCAAGAAGGATCGCTCTATGCTGAGGGCCTATTACAATCTGGGAGCGGTGCTGCTCGAAACCGGGCAGCTCGATGCTGCCCTCAGCGCCTACGAGGTCGCGCTCGAACCACTCGAGGAGGCGTTCGAGGCCGGCAGCGAAGTGGATCCCATCCATGCCCGAGCGTTTCAGAATCTGGGTGCGATCTACTTTCAGAAAAAAGCCTGGCAGCCGGCTCTGGACGCTTACAGCAAGGCGCTTAAGCTGGATTCCGAGCTGACCGCTGCGCTTTACAATCAAGGGTTTATCTTGTTTACGTTGGAGCAGCTCGAGGCTGCCGAGCAAACCTATCTGAAGGCCCTCGAGCTCGATCGCGAGCTACCGTTCGCCTACCTGCACCTCGGCCTGATCGAGCAGCGCAAAGGCGCGTTCGCTGCTGCTGCCCGGTGGTTGCAGGAAGGTCTGCCGCGGCTCGACGAGGCTTCACGAAAAACTGCACTGTATACCCTGGCGCAGTCCCAAGAAGCGCTCGGGCAATCGACCGAGGCCGAAGCCTCCTACCGCGAGCTGCTTGAGCTGGCGCCCGAGGATACTGTGTCGCGTTTGGCCCTAGGACGACTCCTGAGGCGTGCCGGAAGCCTGGAGCTGGCGCGGCAGGAGCTGGAATCAGTGAGCGCCGCAAACCCGGAATCGCTGGCGGCTAGGATGGAGCTGGCAGCTCTGGCCCAGCAGCAGGGCCGGGTCGAAGAGCAAAAGAGGCTGTTTCAGGAATTGCTGGAAGGTGCTGGATCTCGCCCCGATATGTGGCCCGTGCGCTTGAACCTGGCGTTGGTCTATTTGCAGGAAGGAGCGCTTTCCGAAGCCAAGCTGCATCTCGATGCGTTGACCCGACGACCGAAGCGGCAAGCCACTGTTGCTCCTGGAGCCCAAGAGCTGAAGCTCATCGCGACGATTCAAGGGTTGCTCGACGCGCTCGAAGGTGACTCGCGGAAAGGGCGTGGACGCATCGCGGAAGTGCTGGCGAATGATCCTGGTTTCGCGGCCGCCGCCGACATCGCGGCTGTGCTCGATGCTGTGACTGAGGACGGCGCCAACAGGGAAGATCTTGTCTCGACCATGAGCGGGACCCTGGCGAGATCCATCGGCAGAACCGTCAGCGCCGCGGCTGCGGCCAATCTCGGGCAAGTTCTGTGGCTCGAGGGGCGCGATGCTGATGCCTCTCCCCATCTCGACGGTGCGGCGGAAGCCTACCCGCAATGGCTCAGCGTGCGGGTGGCGCTTGGAGCGATCGCCCTTGGCGAACGACGCTATGCGGATGCTATGGCCGAGCTCGAGGCGGCGGGCGAGCTTTGCGCGTCGCCGACGCAATGGGTGCTCATCGGTGCTGATCCCGTGGCCAACACTTTTTTGACGGTGCTGCCCGGGCAGGATCGCGAAGCGCTGTGCGAGGCCGCTGCCAAGAGGTTGGCTTCGGCTCGCCTCGGTGCCGCGTTCGAAGGCCTCAGGCCGGCGTTCGAGAACGGACGCCTGGCGGCTGTACGGCAGCTTGCGGACCAAGCGCTTGTGGCCGAGCTCGCCGAGGGCTCGCGTTCAGTGGCCCTCTACGTGCGGGGTACAGCTCAGCTCGGCCAGGGCGCTTTCGAAGCTGCCCGTCGCGATTTGAGCAGTGCTTTGCAGGGACCGCTGCCAGCGGCTCTGCGCCCCTTGGCGCACAACAATCTCGGGGTAGCCCATCTACGTCTCGAAGATATCGCGGCAGCGCGCTCCTCGTTCGAGGCCGCGCGTGGCTCGCGGCGGCGCGATTCAGAGGCGACTCTCAACCTCGGTATCCTGCTCGATGATCATGCCAATGAGCCGCGCGTCGCACTCGAGCTCTACCGGGAGTATCTGCAGTCTGGAGGCCCGCGCCGCTCCGAGGTTGCGTCCTGGGTCGAGCGTCTGGAGAAGATCTACTGATGTGTTCGTGGCGCTCGAGATGGTGTGGGCTGCTGGCGGCTTGCTGGATTGCCGGGGCCCCATCCGCCGTGGCCTATCCTTCACCTCTGCAAGAGGCTCTGGAGCAGCAGAATGCTGAGCGCCAGAACGTAGAGCGGAACACCTTTTTGGTGCACCTGCCGAGCGCGCCGGTCGAGGCAGCCAATCGGCAGGCCGGTGCCATCACCCGCCTGGCGCGGTATCTCTCGGAGCGCCTTCCAGACCGAACGATCGAAACAAAGATCTATCGTCGCTGGCGAGATGCCCGCCAAAACCTCGAAAGGCAGCCCGAGAACCTCGCCTTGATGTTGGCTGATGCCTCGTTTGTCGCCTCGGAGTCTTCAGGTCTGCGACCCGCCTACCGCTTCGTGCATCGCGGTAGCGAAACCTATCGCCGTCTCCTGGTGGTTCGCACCGACCGCGAAGGAGCGCTCAAACTAGCCGACCTGCGCAACGCGTCGTTAGCCATAGTGGAAACTGCTGGCAGCAGCGACGCCAGCTTTCTGCGCTCACAGGTCTTCGGCGGGGAGCTCGATCCGGTAGCCTGGTTTGCGGCCATCAGTCCGACCGTCGACGACTTTTCTGCGACCGCCAGCGTACTCTACGGTCAGACGGACGCAGCGTTGGTCGCCGAGTACAATCCGCTGCTGATCGACCATCTCGAGAACGATCTGCGCGTGGTCTTCGAGAGCCCCGAGATTTCGCTTCCGGTGTTGTGGGTGCACGACGAGGCATTCCCGGCCGAGTCGCTACAGGCGCTTCAGGCCGCGCTGGCGAGTCTGACTGAGGATGCTGACGGTGTCGAACTGCTCGCCGAGCTCGGGATCGAGGGCTTTTCTCGGCTGCGCTCGGTCGCCGATCTCACCTCGCCGCCGGCGCGGCGTGACAAAGTGCTAGCCATTGCGCTACCTACTGGCGGTGAGCTCGAGCTCCCTGAGCCGCCCCCGCCGGCCCCTGCAGATTTGACTTTCTCGGTGGCGATCGAGCTGCCCGACATCCCTTTGCCGGTCGAGTCTGGGGACGGATCGCAGACGCCGTAGCCTGCTAGGATAAGCGTCCGTCAACTCGGAGCCGGACATGCAACAAATTCTCTTGGTCGAAGACAACGAAATGAACCGGGATCTCATCTCCCGGAGGCTGAAACGTCGTGGTTTCGACGTCAGCATCGCCGTCGATGGTGCGGAAGGGGTCGAGAAGGCGACCGCTGATCATCCGGACTTGATCGTCATGGATATGGGGTTGCCGGTGCTCGACGGCTACGAGGCGACTCGCATGCTCAAGGGCGCTGACGCGACCCGTCGAATCCCGATCATCGGCCTGTCGGCGCACGCGATGTCGGGTGATGCGCGCAAGGCCCTAGCCGCCGGCTGCGACGACTATGACACCAAGCCGGTGGAGTGGGCGCGGTTGCTCGGCAAGATCGATACGCTTCTGACGAGAGCCAAAGAGGAAGCGAGCCTGAGTCAAGAAGACTCCGCGGTGCCCCCTGAAGCGACTGTGAATCCAGATGCGGCTCACCTTCTTGTGGTCGATGACAGCGCGATGCATCGCCAGATGCTGTCGGATCGACTTGGGTCGCTAGGACACAAGTTCGATCTAGTCGGTGATGCTTCGAGTGCGTTGGAGAAGCTCCAGCAAGGAGCCTATGATGCGGTGCTGCTCGACGTCACGCTGCCGCCGATCGAAGGGCAGCCGCTGCTCGAGCATCTGCAAGCCGGTGAAAGTACCCGTGACTTGCCGATCATCATGCTGTCGACGATCGATGCCGTGCCCGAGGCCATCGCCTGCTTGGGACGTGGAGCCGTGGACTTCATAGCTCAGCCGTTCCAGGTCGAGCTGCTGGCGACGCGCATCGAAATGTGTCTCGAGCGGACTCGCGCCCAACAGCGCATTCAGCAGCTCGAAGAAGCCCTGGGTGCCGAACAGCGCCGCTCCGAGCATTTGCTCGGTACGCTGCTGCCCGCCAGCATCGTTGGCGAGCTACGTGAGACCCGTAAAGTCATACCGCGGCGCTGCCCTGCTGTGGCGCTGCTGTTCTGCGACGTAGCCGGTTTTCGTAAAGTGAGCGACAACCTCGATCCCCAGGACTCGATCCGTCGTCTGCAGCAGTTGATCGTGGCTTTTGAAGAGGTCGTAGCGCGTCACAGCCTGGAGAAAGTTAAGACGGTCGGCGACTCCTTCATGGCTGCCGCTGGCTTGTTCGCTAGCGAGGCCAATCCAGCTTCGGCTCTGAGTGCGGTGCGCTGCGGTCTCGAGATGATCGAAGTCGCCAGCGGTATCGAGGAGTCTTGGCCGCTGAGAATTGGCGTCCACCATGGCTCGGTCGTGGCGGGAGTCGTCGGCCACCGCAAGTGCCAATTCGATCTCTGGGGTGATGCCGTTCAGACGGCAGCGCGCGTCAAGGCTGCGGGACCTCCAGGAAGCGTCTCGGTTTCTGAGACAGTCTGGCGCGAGATCAGCGGCCAGAGCCAAGGTCAGCGCCTGGGTGAGACTCAGCTCAAGGGTGACGCTACGGTCATGGTCTACCAGGTCACCCGCGTCGAATCCCAAGCGATCATTTAGCAGGCTCGATCATCCCCATGGCGCACCGGATTCTTTCGGTGCGACGACCGGTGCTGCATGCTTGGGCTGGCGTCCGACGCGTGGTGGGGGGTCTAGCAGGTGAGAGAGCTCGAAATCTTCTTGTGGTGGCGGCGCGACGTATTGGGTGAGCTCGGAGCGATCGATGCGAGGGGCGTCGAGCGAGGACGCGCGGCTCGGAGCGATCGGCGCTGATGAGCGCTGCGCGGCGGTATCGATCTCGGCTTGCGCCCGCTCGAGGGCTTCGGTGAGCCTGGGTGCCAACGCCGCTGCCGTAGGTCGTAGCGCAGGGTCCTTGTTCAAGGTACCCATGATCTGGGCCACGAGAGCCGTTGGCAGATCGGGCCGCAGCTCGCCGAGCGGGCGCGGTGGAGTCGTCAGGTGCATCATCGCCACCGCCATTGCCTCGTTGCGCTCCGACTCGAAGGGGAGACGGCCGGTCAGAAGCTGATAGAGCAGCACGCCCAGCGAGTAGACGTCGGAGCGTCCATCGTAGTCGTTACCGCTCAGGCGCTCGGGCGCCATATAGGCGGGCGTCCCCAAGATGCCTTCATCTAGAGTCAACTGTTGCTCCATCGCTGCTTCGTCGACGAGCTTGGCGATTCCGAAGTCGAGAATCTTGACGACCTCCCCACGGCGAGTCTGGTGGAGGAAGACGTTGGCTGGCTTGATGTCGCGATGGATGATGCCGACCGCATGTGCCTCGGTCAGCGCCGAGCAAACGGCCTGGACGATGCTGGCGCAGCGTCCAAGCGAAAGCACGCCGCGCCGTCCGAGCTCCTGCTCCAAGGAATGGCCCTCGAGCAGCTCCATGACCAGGAACGCAACGCCTGAGCCGGTGAGGTTGAAATCCAGCACCGAAACCACGTTGGGGTGCTGAAGGCGAAACGCAGAGGCGCCCTCCTGGCGAAATCGCGCCAGCGTTTCGGAGGACTTCTCTACCGGGGCTTGCAGGATTTTGACCGCTACCGGTTGCTGAAATGCCAGGTGTGTAGCTCGAAAAACCGAGCCGAAGCTGCCGGCACCGAGCTCCGCTTCGAGCCGGTACTTCTCGGCGAGCACGGCTCCGGGCCCTAGTTTGGCGAAAGATACGACAGCCTCGGGCTTTGCCTGCGTACGAGAGGCTGCACGAGTGCGCAATTGAGCCTCGACGCGAGCCAGCACTACCGGGAAATCGAGTGGCTTGGTGACATAGTCGTTGGCGCCATGGCTCAAAGCCTCAACCATGTCTTCGCTCTGATTCTTGGCCGTCGCCATGATGATCGGCAGCTCGGAAGCCGTGTGATTCTTGCGCACGAGCTGGAGGACTTCGATGCCCGAGAGGCCGGGCATCATGACGTCCAGGATGACTAGATCTACCCCGCCCTGCTGAATCAGCTCGAGTCCTTCCGGCCCGTTCTCGGCGACTAGAACGGTGTAGCCGGCGCGGTGTAGGCGCCGGCTGATCAGGTCACGGTTGTCCTGGTTGTCGTCGACAACCAGCAGGGTGTAACTCTCGGTGCTCATGGGGTCAGGTCTGGGCGGGCATGGCTCAGTGAGTCAGATCACTCCGCGGCTACTGGATCCGAAGACTCGAAGACAGAATTCGGTAGGCTGTTGAACACCGCGATATCGGCCAATGGACGCTCGTTGCCATCATCGGTCTTGACGCGTCGCGACGAGAGCATGATGTTGCCGTAGGACTGCCAGTCCAGCCATTGCCAAGCGGTCGGCTCGCGATCATCTTCCCAACTCTCGAGGTGGTAGGCCCAGCGCTCCATCAGCCCGGAGTCGCGGTTGATGTAGGCCCAGTAGGTGTCACCTGGCGTCATTCCTACACTGTTGAAGGTCAGCCGCAGTTTGTCGAAGGTAGTGCCCTCGATCGTCTCTTCGCCATCGTAGGCCAGGTTGACGCCGGGATCCAGAAGTTTGTAGGGCATGATCAGCCAGTAGGTGTCGTTGATCCAGGCGCCATAAGCGCGCTCCAGCCATTGACTCTTGGCTTCGCCATCGATCGCCTCGCCGTTGATCCACACATCGCCTTGGCGCGTGTTGATGTTGTGCAGGACCAGGTAGCTGTCGCCATCGCGGCTCTTGCCTTCGAAACGGTGGCGACCATCGTAACGATCCCAGTGATGGGTGCGGAAGCCAAAGAAGTTGAACCGCAAATAGCGGGTTCCCTGCCAGGCTTCCTCTCCACCCATCTTGGCGAGCACGTTTTGTGCGATCCCGACGGCCTTGGGATCGCGTTGCTCGGCCTGACTGCGCCACGGCATGAGAAGCGTGAGTGCGAGGCTGAGCCAACAGGCCCAGACCAGGGCTCGGTTTCGGGATCGGCAGTTCGTCATAGGGTGCATCAAGGGGCTCCTGAGGCGTTAGCTCGCAGCATCAGCTCCTGCTGGCGAGTGGAGATTTGAAGTGAATATGCTGTTGATCATAGGTGATCCGTCCGCTGCTCGGAAGAGCCAAGAAGCCGCCGCCGCAGTTGCCATCTTGGTTGGCGGCGGTTGCTCTGTGAGCAGACTTCGGCCGTGATCCTGCCGTCTGACGAGTGGCGCTCGTGGTTGACACTCGAGCAAGCTTCGCGTAGCTTGATGAATCCGTCCGAAGACGCGTCAGATGCGATGATCGTTGGGACCGGAAGGCCGTACGCTGGCGTTACGGCGTGTCGGCTGCGATGGTTCTCGACGGCCGGTGATGGAAGGCGGTTTTCGACGCGACAGCTGAGCGATCCTGTGGCGATTCCCATTCAGAAGCTCGAAGGCAAGTACGAGATCCTGGAGAAGATCCGGGAAGGCGGCATGGGGGCAATCTACCGCGTGCGCCACCGTCTGCTGGGCGAGGAGCGCGTCGTCAAGGTGATGCGTCCCCACCTGCAGAAGGATCCCGAGCTGCAAAGTCGATTTCTGGCCGAGGCGCGAGCGGCTACTCAGCTCTCTCATCCCAACATCGCCCAGATTTTCGACTGCACGGTGGACGAAGACGGTTTCGCCTACATTGTCATGGAGCTCATTCGCGGCAAGTCTCTGCATGAGGTGTTGGCGAGCGACAGCTTGCTACCAGTGCCGGTCGTACTCGAGATCGCGCGCCAGGGTCTGCGTGCCCTCAGCCATATCCACCAGCAGAGTATCGCCCATCGCGACATCTCGCCGGACAACCTGATGCTGACCCGTGACGTCGAGGGGCAACTGCTGGTCAAAGTCATCGATCTCGGCGTGGCCAAGGATCTCGAGGGTGGCGGGCCAGCGACCGGAACCGGAGTTTTCCTCGGCAAGTTGCGCTACGCCGCCCCTGAGACCTTCGACGATACCGGCGGTATCGACCGGCGGCGCTGTGACCTCTATGCGTTTGGCCTGGTGCTGTTCGAGCTTCTCACCGGGCGTTTCCCGATCTCGGGAGACACGCCATCTTCCCTGATTGCCGGTCATCTCTTCCGGCCGCCGCTGAGCTTCAGCGAAGCGGATCCGGAACGGCGGGTGCCCGAGGCGGTTCGGGCCACGGTCTTGCAAGCGCTCGCCAAGCACCCCGATGAACGCCATCATGATGCTGCGGGTTTTGCCGCAGCTCTCGGGCAGCCGCCGCAGTCGCCGTCCGCTGCCGAGGTCGATGCTCTGCTACGGCCGGCGTCTCCGAGCCTCGTCACCCGCAGTTTGCCACCTCCCGGTAGCACCCAGAGTCGCTTCGACCGCCAGTTCACCGCCGAGCTGACTCCGCTGCCGGCTGCCGGAGGTACGGAGCCGAATCCGCGCGACCTGACGACCCAGATCGATCCCGGTGCGACGCGTGTCCTGCCGACGGAACCTGAGAGCAAGCGGCTCTTGCCGACCGGCGACGCTGGGCGTGGAGTGTCGGCTGAACCCGGCGTCGAGGGCAGCGGAACCCATGCGACCCGAATTCTGCCAACGTTTCAGCTGCACATCGCACGCGCTCGACAGGCGAGTCGTCAGCAGGCCTTCGATGAAGCCGTGGCGGCGCTCGAGCAAGCGCAGGCGCTGGAGCCGAACGAGCCTCAGATCGGTCCGCTGTTGGAAGAGGCGCGCCGTGCGGCTCGGCAGCAGCATGCATTGGCCGAGCGCGAGCGAGCCGTCTCGACCCATGTCGCCTCGATCTCCGCTTTGATCAGGGCCGACGATCTCGATGCGGCCGAGCTCGAGCTGTTGGAAGCCGGTGAGAGCTGGGGCCGCGACCCCCGCTGGTCAGCACTGCGAGAGCAGCTCGCGACTCGGCGTAAT
>JBCCEE010000016.1:0-41850 GCA_039030415.1 Acidobacteriota bacterium | reverse complement strand
TTCGAGCGCCGATGAGCGCCTGCAGGCGGCTCGGAACTGGCTCATGGCGGCGCTTGACCAGAGCTCGGAGGTGCTGCTCTTGGCGCCTGCGAGAGGGGCCGTCGACGACCTGCTACGCGAGGCCTGCGCGGCCGGATCGGGTCTGTTCGGCGTCCACCGGACCACCCCGTCCCAGCTGGCCGCCGAGCTCGCGACGCCACGTCTGGCGGACGCTGGACTCGGGCCGGTCAGTGGACTCGGCATCGAAGCGCTGGCGGCGCGAGCGATCTCGCTGTGCCTGGCGGGCGGCGAGCTGAGCTACTTCGAGCCGGTGGCCGACTCCCCCGGCATGGCCCGCGCCCTGGCCAACACCCTGCGCGAGCTGCGCGCCCATGGCGTCACCTGCGACGCCTTGGCAAGCACCGGGCCACCCGGCAAGGACCTGGCGCGGCTGCTGGAGCGCTACGAGCACGAGCTGGTCGACGCGTCGCTGGCCGATCCGACAGTGCTGCTCGAGCTGGCGCGGGCCGAGCTCGAGAGCGGCGAGCACATGCTGATCGGCCTGCCGGTGCTGATGCTCGATCTCGCCGCCGCGCCGATCGTCGAGCGCCGTTTCTCGAGTGAGCTGGTGCGACGAGCCCCGTCAGTCTTCGCCACCCTGGTGCAGGGCGACGACGAAGCCCGCCGATCGCTGGAGGAAGTCGTCGACGTCGAAGCTCAGGACATCACGGCGCAGGATCTCGAAGACTCTGAACGTCTGGCAACGAGCCGGCTCGATCGCCTGCGTCGACGGATTTTTTCCCAGCTCACCGACGCCGAGTCGAGCGACTCTCGGGACGGGGCGCCCGCGAAGTCAAAACCGCACAAGCTGTTGCCGGCCGCCAGTGACTTCAGCTTCACGTTTCTCTCCGCCGCCGGCGAAGGCCGCGAGAGCGTCGAGATCGCTCGCCGCATCCAGGCTCTCGCGCAGCCGCTCCACGAAGATGACGCGGACTCCGGCCTCGGCTTCGATCGCATCGCGATTCTGCTGCGCGACCCCAATGCCTACCTCCCACTGGTAGAGGAGGCGCTGCGCCGCGCTGGCATTCCCGCCTACTTCAGCCGCGGCACGCGACGCCCCGATCCCTCGGGACGCGCTGTGTTGGCGCTGCTCGACTGCGCTGCCGAAGGTCTGTCGGCCTCTCGCTTCGCCGAGTACCTCTCCCTGGGCCAGGTGCCCGAGCTCGACGAGGCCGGCGCACCCGCCGAAGTCGAGGTGCCGTGGGTTGCTCCCGAGGGCGACCAGCTGGTCTTCAAGACCCTGCTCGCTCCCGAGGAGCCGGCAACGTCATCGCCCGGCAGTGCGACCAGCGGGGACTCTGCCAACGGCGCGACCCCGGACGACGAAGCGCCGGCGATCGGCGGCACGCTGCGCATCCCGCGCGGTTGGGAGCGTCTGCTGGTGGACGCTCGGGTGTATGGCGGCATCGAGCGCTGGCGCGAGCGCCTCGCCGGGCTGCAGGCCGAGCTCCGGCTTCAGCTGCGCGGCCTGTCCGGTGAGGAATCGGCTCGCGAAGGCCATTTGAAGTCGCAGCTCGAGCGCCTCGCACACCTCGAACATTTCGCCTTGCCGGTGGTCGAGACGCTAGCCGAGCTGCCGCGCTCCGAGCTGTGGGGCACCTGGCTCGAAGCGCTCGAGGACCTCGCCACCCTGGTGCTGCGCCAGCCGGAGAGGGTTCTGACCGTGCTGGCAGAGCTGCGACCGATGGATCGCGTCGGCCCGGTGGCGCTCGACGAAGTGCGTCGGGTGCTCGGAGACAGGCTCGGGGCTCTGAGGCTCGAGCCCCCGACCCGGCGCTACGGCCGTGTGTTCGTCGGCACGATCGAAGAGGCCCGCGGGCGCAGTTTCGAGGCCGTGTTCCTGCCGGGCTTGGCGGAAGGGATCTTCCCCCGGCGAGCGCTGGAGGACCCGCTGCTGCTCGACCTCTACCGGCGGCGCCTGGCGGCTCCGCTACCAACCCAGACCGAGCGCATCGTCGGTGAGCGGCTGCTGCTGCGGATCGCAGCCGGCGCCGCGCGTTCGCGACTGATCGTCTCGTACCCAAACCTCGACGTGCTGCAGGGCCGCACTCGGGTACCCTCGTTCTACGCCCTCGACCTGCTGCGCGCCGCCGAAGGCGAGATTCCCGACCTCCGGCAGCTCGAAGCACGTGCCGCGGCGGGCTCGGAATCACTGCTCGGCTGGCCGGCGCCGCGGGATCCGTCGACGGCGATCGACTCCGCCGAGTACGACCTGTCGGTGCTCGAGCCGCTGCTGCGTGACGAAACCCTGGTTGCAAACGGCAAGGGGCGTTTCCTGCTCGACGCCAACGAGCACCTGACGCGCTCGTTGCGCAGCCGCTGGCGACGCTGGCGCCCCGCCGTCACGGCAGCCGACGGCGTGGTCGACCCCGACCCCGAGACGCTCGCCGGCCTCACCAACTACCGCCTCGCCCAGCGCAGCTACTCACCCACCGCCTTGCAGCGCTACGCCGCGTGCCCCTATCGCTTCCTGCTCTACTCTATCCACGGCCTGCGGCCGCGCGAGGATGCCGTTCGCCTCGAGCAGATCGACCCTCTGACCCGCGGCAGCCTATTCCATCAGATCCAATTCGAGCTGTTTCAGGAGCTCCAGCAGAAGGGCCTGTTGAGCTTCGAGGAGAGCACCGAGCATGCCATCAACACCGCGCTCGACGAGATTGTCCAGCGGGTGGCGGGGCAATACTACGAAGACCTGGCGCCAGCGATCGATCGCATCTGGAGCACCGGCATCGAAGAGCTTCACACCGACCTCCGAGGCTGGATCAGGTCGCGCATCGCCGACGATGAAAGCTGGCTGCCCTCCCGCTTCGAAATGGCCTTCGGACTGGCGGGCAACACCGTCGATACCGTCGCTGCCGATCTGAGGCTGGCGGACGAGCCTCTGGGGGCCGCGTCGGTAGCGGGCGGCAAGCTGCTGCGCGGAGCGATCGACCTGGTGGAAGCGTCCCCGGATGGGGCGGTGCTGCGGGTGACGGACCACAAGACCGGCAAGAGCCCGGAGCGCAAGAAGCTGATCGTCGGCGGCGGCAAAGCGCTTCAGCCCGTGCTCTATGCTCTCGCCGCTGAGCAGCTGCTCGGCGTCCCGGTGGACTCCGGGCGACTTGCCTTCTGCACCCGTCGCGGGCGTTACACCACTCAAGACGTGGCGCTCGACGACGACGCCCGACGTTCCGCGGGCGACGTGCTGGGCGAGATCGATCGCGCGGTGGAGCGCGGCTTTTTCCCCGCCGCACCCGATGAAGGCGAGTGCAAATGGTGTGACTACCGCCAGGTGTGCGGCCCCAACGTCGAGGCCCGCGTCCGCCGCAAGCACCCACACAAGCTGATTCCGCTGAGTCGCTTGCGGGAGATGCCATGAGCAGCGTAACGGACGCGTCCAGCCAGCAGCAAAGCCGGCGGCCGGACGACTCGGTGGCGCGCCACCGCATTCGCACCTCCCTCGACGAGAGCCTGCTGGTGGAAGCCGCCGCCGGCACCGGGAAAACTACCGTGCTAGTAGACCGGCTGGTCGCGATTCTGCGCGCCGGCGCCACTACGATCGATCGCATCGTCGCGGTGACCTTTACCCGCAAGGCCGCCGGTGAGCTCAAGCTGCGGCTGCGGCAGGAGCTCGATACGGCGCGCTCGGCGACGTCCGACCGCGACGAGCGCAGCCACCTCGAGGACGCCTTGGCGCGGCTCGAAGAAGCGCACGTCGGCACCATTCACTCGTTCTGCGCCGAGATCCTGCGCGAGCGCCCGGTCGAAGCACGCATCGACCCCGCCTTCGAGGAGGTCGACGAGGAGGCTTCCGCCCAGCTCTACGACCGCGCTTTTCAGGGTTGGATCGAGCGCAAGCTCGACGAGGTGCCGAGCGGCCTGCGTCGTGCCCTGAGTCGCCTGGCACGGGGTAGGAGCTTCGACAACTCGACGCCGGTCGATCGCTTGCGCGAGGCCGGACGCAGCCTGGTCGACTGGCGCGACTTCACCGCTTCCTGGGAGCGCCGGCCGTTCGAGCGCGAAGCGGCGATCGACACGCTGCTCGAAGGCGTCGACGAGCTCTCCGAGCTGTGCGGCAAATGCCGCAACCGGCACGACTATCTGCGGCGGGCGCTCGAGCCCGCCGCTGACCTGTCGACCTGGGTACGGCGCACCGAGACGGTCGCCGACCGCGATTACGACGAGCTCGAAGCCCAGCTGGTGGATCTCTACTTTCAGCTCCATCGCAATCGCAACTGGAAGGGTCGCGGGCGCTGGTTCGCTGCCGGCATCGAGCGCGAGCAGGCCCTGAAGATCCGCGACGCGGTGCTGGGGGCGCTCGAAGCCTTCAAGCACCAGGCGGACGCCGACCTCGCCGCCCTGCTGCACACCGAGCTGCGCGAGGTCATCGTCGACTACGAGGAGCTCAAGCGTCGCGCCGGCCAGCTCGATTTCCTCGATCTGCTGCTGCGAACGCGCGACCTGATCCACAGCGACGAGCTGATCCGCCGCGAGCTCCAGGAGCGCTTCACCCACCTCTTCGTGGACGAGTTCCAGGATACGGATCCCCTGCAGGCCGAGATCCTGCTGCTGCTCGCCGCCGATGATCCGGCGCAAACCGAATGGCGACGCGTGCGACCGCGAGCCGGCAAGCTCTTTCTCGTCGGCGATCCCAAGCAGTCGATTTATCGCTTTCGGCGAGCCGACGTCCTGCTCTATCAAGACGTCAAGCGCCAGCTCACCGAGCGAGGCGCCGTCGCCATGGTGCAGATGCAGCGCAGCTACCGCTCGGTCAGCGCCCTGCAGCACGCGGTCAACGCTGCCTTCAGCCACCACATGACCGGCGACCTCGAAAGCGGCCAGCCCGACTACATTCCGCTGCAGCCGTTCCGCGAGACTCCGGGCGATCAGCCGCATATCGTCGTGGTGCCGGCGCCGGCTCCCTTCGGCTACTCCCGAATCACCAAGACCAAGATCGAAGCCTGCCTGCCCGACACCACCGCGGCATTCGTCGCCTGGCTGCTGCACGACAGCGGCTGGACGGTGCAGGATCCGGACGACCGCCACCGCCGGGTCGCCATCGCCCCGCGCCACATCGCGCTGCTCTTCCGGCGCTTCATGTCCTGGGGCAGCGACGTCACGCACGGCTACGTCGGAGCCCTCGAGGCGCGGGCCATTCCCCATGTGCTGGTGGGTGGCCGCTCGTTCCACCAGCGCGAGGAGGTCGAGACGCTGCGCGCGGCGCTGACCGCGGTCGAATGGCCGGACGACCGCCTCGCCGTCTACTCGACCCTGCGAGGCGACCTGTTTGCGATCCCCGACAATCTGCTGCTGCGCTATCGCGTGCAGGGCTGGAATCTGCACCCGTTCTCGGTGCGACCCTACGCCCGCCAGGCCGGCGACGACGTCGCCGGCTTCCAGCCGATCTGTGAAGCGCTCGATCTGCTGGCCGAGCTGCACCGTCAGCGCAACTATGTGCCGATCACCGACACGATCTATCGCCTGCTCGAAACCACCCGCGCTCACGCCGGTTTCGCCCTCAGGCCCGCGGGTCATCAGGTGTTGGCCAACATCGAGCGGGTGTGCGATCTGGCGCGCAGCTTCGAATTGCGCGGCGGCCTGTCGTTCCGTGGCTTTGTGGAGCACCTGGACGCCGAGTCGGAGCGTCCGCGCTCGAGCTACTCGCCGGTGTTGGAAGAAGGCGCCGACGGCGTTCGGCTGATGACCGCCCACGCCGCCAAGGGGCTGGAGTTTCCGGTCGTGGTGCTGGCTGATCTCACCGCCAACATCGCGCGGCCCGAGCCGAGCCTCTACCTCGACGCCAGCCGGCACCTCAGCGCGTCGAAGCTGCTCGGGCTATCGCCGTGGGAGCTCCGGGACCACAGCGGGCTCGAGCACGCGCGCGATCAGGCCGAGGGGGTGCGACTGGCCTACGTGGCGGCGACCCGAGCCAAGGATCTCCTGGTGGTGCCGGGGGTCGGCACCGAGCCTTGGGAAGGCGGCTGGCTGAGTCCCCTCAACCCGGTGATCTATCCGCCGAAGGATAGCTACCGGACGTCGAGGCCTGCCCCCGGCTGCCCGCCCTTTCAGGGCTCGAACACCGTGCTCGAGAGTCCGCAGACCATGGCCGGGCCGCTACACGAATCGGTGCGGCCGGGTCTCCACCAGCCGATGGCCGGCGACCATCAGGTGGTGTGGTGGGACCCCAGCCAGCTGGAGCTCGGCGTCGAGCGCGACTTTGGCCTGCGCCAGGAGGAGATTCTGGGCGACGCCGACGCGGCGGCCACGGCGGGTGGTATCGCCCGCCATCGCGAATGGCGCCATGAGCGTGAGCGCACGCTGGCGGCGGGGAGTCGATTGCGATTCGAGGTCGCGATCGTCACCGAGCTCGAAGACCTGCCGCCCGGCGACGAGCCCACTGTCACGATCGAGCAGGTCCCGAGGAGCGAGGGGCGGCCGTCCGGCAAACGCTTCGGCTCCCTGGTGCACACGATGCTGCGCGATGCCGACTTCGAAGCCGACGCCAAGACGCTTCAGGCCCTGGCCGAGATGCACGGTCGCATGCTCGATACCACCTCGGAAGAGATCTCAGCGGCGGCTAGCTGCGTTGGCCAAACTCTCGCCCATCCGCTGATGCGCCGCGCCGCCGGCGCCGAACGCCGCCATCGCGAGACGCCCTTCCTGGTCGATCGCGGCGACGGTACGCTGGTGGAAGGCACCCTAGACCTGGCTTTCGCGGAAGGCGATCGCTGGATCGTCGTCGACTTCAAGACCGACCTCGACCTGACGGCGCACGAAGAAGCCTATCGCCGCCAGGTCGCCTGGTACGCCTACGCCCTGCATACGCTCACCAAGCAATCGGTGCAGGGTGTGCTGCTCGCTGTCTAGTACCTAGAGCAGCTCGTTGATTCGCGCGATCAGCTCGTCGCGGTCGATCGGCTTGGTCAGGTGGCCGTTGCAGCCGGCTTCCAGGCTGCGGTTGCGATGCTCGGACATGGCGTGGGCGGTCAGGGCGAGGATCGGCCTTTCGAACCCTTGCTGCCGCAGCTGGCGCGTCGCTTCGTAGCCGTCGACCAGCGGCATCTGCAGATCCATCAGCACGAGATCGAACGGACGCTCGGCCTCGGCTTCGAGCGCCAGCTCGATCGCCCGCTGACCGTTCTCCACCACCGTGACCTCGGCGCCCGCGGCTTTCAGGATGGCGCCGGTCAAGACCTGATTCACTGGATTGTCTTCGGCCAGCAGGAATCGGCCGGCGAGCTTGTTCCGCGGGCGCTTGGGCAGCGGACGCAGGCGAGTCGCCTGCTGCGACACGTCGTCGATCCGCGATGTATCGTCGAGCGTGCCAACCGGCAGGGTCAGACGGAAGGTGCTGCCGCGAGCCAGCTCGCTCTCGACGGCGATATCTCCTCCCAACATCTTGGCCAGGCGTCGACTCAGCGACAAACCCAGGCCGGTGCCGCCGAAGCGCCGAGAACTCGAAGGATCGGCTTGCGAAAAAGGCTCGAACAGATGCGCTACGACCTCGGGCGACATTCCGATTCCGCTATCGATCACCGCCAGCTCGAGGGTCGACTCCTCGGTCTCGAGCAGCCGAACGGTCAGTCGCACGCCACCGACTTCGGTGAACTTGACCGCGTTGCCGAGCAGATTGATCAGAATCTGTCGCAGGCGGGTGGAATCCGTTTGGATCGTGCGCGGTACCGGCCCGAGGTTCTCGAGCTCGAGCTCGAGGCCCTTCTTGCTCGCTCGCACCTGCATCAGCGCCATCAGGTCGGCGAGAAACTCCGGTAGATCGAAGGGACGCCGCTCGATCACCAGACGACCGGTCTCGACCTTCGAGAGGTCCAGGATGTCGTCCAACAGATCGAGCAGATAGCCGCCGTTGTCCTTGATGGCGATCAAATCCTGAATGCGTGCCGGTGCGGCGCCGCGAATGTAGGAGTCGTCGAGCAGCATGTCGGCGAAGCCGAGGATGGCGGTCATCGGCGTACGGATCTCGTGGCTCAGGTTGGCGAGGAACTCGCTCTTCGCCCGATTCGCTTGATCGGCCTGCTCTTTGGCTTCTTCCAGGGCCTTGGACTGCTTCAGCAGATCTTGCGCCTGGCGCTCGATGCGCGCCTCGAGCTCGAAGCGATCGATGGTGGTCTTGGCGGTCTTGGGAAGCTGCTGCAAGAACAACAGCTCAGTATCCTTGATCACATAGTCCGCCGCCCCGGCCTTCAGCAGCTCGACGGCCAGCTGAGCGTCGGCGTAGCCGGTTACAACAATTACCGGCAGCGTCCGGATGCGCTCGCCGAGTCTGGAGATGAACTCCAAACCCGTCATATCGGGCAGCTTATAGTCGAGCAGCACGAGATCGACCGCCTCGCTAGTGAGGACTTCGAGGCCCTGCTCCCCTCTCGCAACCGCCTGGCAGACAAAACCGGCTCCCTCGAGCGCAATCGTCTCGAGCTCGGCGAGCGGCGGCTCGTCCTCCACGATCAGTATTCTAGGGATGTCCTCGCTCATGGCCCCTTTGGGTTCCCTGCGTGCTCAGGCGCCAGGCTGCATACTGCCGCCGTCATCAATGCCACCGACTCCGCTCCGAGCTCGCTATCGGCTGCTCCGCGCCACCCCGGCCGACCGGCCCCTGCGCGAAACTCCGATGGCTCACCAGCGGCTCCCTCTGCCGGTGAAGCTCGCCGACCCCACGGGTCGGCCGATTAGAGTATCGCCTACCCGAGGGGTGTTAACAAGTCCGCTCGTCGATCGATCAGCGCAAAAGAGCAAAGTCACGAGCCGCAGCCGCCAGCTCGATCTCCTGCGGCAGATGCTGGCCGTCGAGCCACACGATCCACTGCTCCGCCAACACTTCAGAAAGCGCTTCGAATGCCGCCGCCAGCTCTTTCAGGGTGCCGACGTCCCGCACCTCGCCCCAGGCATCCAGACCCGGCGCACGCTTGCTCTCGGGATTCCACACCACCAGCGGTACTCGCAAATGCTCGAGGTAGCGGCGCGCCTGCGCCGGAGTCAGCGAATCATCCGGAACCGGCTTGGCCCGCGGGATGATCACTACCGCTCGACGGTGGCGGCCGCGGTAGGCCGTGAGGCCGCCGACGGCCACCGCCGAGTTGAGCCGCGGCACGGCATCTTCCTCGTTACGGAACGAGATGCCGGTCAGCAGCCGGTAGAGATCGCCCAGGCCACCGTCATAGGCCGGCGATACCGGAAACAGACTGAACGTCGCGGCAACGCCTTCGCTCTGCCTCGGCACCGTGGACAGAAAACGCAGTCGCTGGTCTCCGGAAAGCCCGAGGGACTTGGGCACTTTGTAGGGCTCACCAGGGCCGATGAAGCGCGGAAAGGGTCGATCCAGCACCACCACGATCTCTGCTGTCTCCTTCTCGACCGCGATCACCCGCAGCGGCTCGCCGTCCTTCAGGAACCACTCACCAGCGGCCGCAACCGTCGGTGGACGCTTGATCCTGCGGGTCGCCTGGATCGCCAGTGCCGTGATCTCGGTCGAAACTTCGTCGACATAGACGCCGCCAAAAGTGAAGTCGACGCGGGACGACGTGCGCTTGTCGAACTCGAGCTCGAACTGCAGCAGATGCAGCTGCGACTCGTCGACCTCCGGCAGCGTGATGCGGCGAGGATCGTCGAATGTGAGCGGCACGCCATCGAGGGTGGCGGTGACCGACTTCGGCTCGGCGCCGGCCGAGCTCTCCCAGGACAGACGGACCACCCGCGGCTCACCGGGCTTGCGGGGCTCGAGCGCGACGCTGGCGACCACCGGCTCTTTGGGCAGATTCAGCCACTGGCTGACGCGCCCGAGCTCGCGGTTCTCGGCATCGAAGGCGATGGCTTCGAGATGCTGCGGCTCGAGGTCGGCACCGAAATCACACTCCATGCTCCACGGCGCACCACGCAGCATTCCGAGGCGCTCGCCATCGAGCCGCAGCTCGACCGCAGCAACGCCGTCGCCCACCACGACCTCGACCGGTTTGACGCCAAAGAACAGACCGAGAAAAAGTGACGCGAATGCGACCATATCGAGCTAATCCTCTTGTGGAATGGAGCTTTGGAGTCTGACTTCAAGGCACATACCCACCCCGCGCCTGCACGCGGGCCCCGTCGGCGTCCACGGTTACGCGCAGCGTCCGGACCGGCGCGTTGGAACCTGCTGGCTCGCCCGAGACGGTGGGCTGGAAGGTCAGCAGGTAACGCGACCGCAGGGTTTCGAGAATGGTCTCGAAGGCACCGCCGAGCGCTTCGAGCTCGGTGAGGAAGAAGGCCTCACCGCCGGTCTCACGCGCCAGCTGCTCGAGAACGCGGCGATCCTGTTTCTCGGCAAACGCCGTCCCGTAGCCGATTGCGAACAGCGTCGCCGCGCTGCGCCGCGAGGCGTCGACGGCCTGCTCGAAGGTCAGGCGACTGGCCTCGTCTTGACCGTCGGTGAACAGCACCAGGGCGAGCGGGCCGGCGGTGCCGTCGAAGGTGTTGTAAGCCTGTGCCAGGCTGTCGTAGAGGGCGGTACCGCCGCCGGCATCCAGCCCGGCCAGAGCCCGCTCGAGCTCGGCTGGCTTGGCGGTCAGGCCGATGTCGATCACCAGGTCCGAAGCGAACGAGAGCACCGCGACGCGATCGTCGGGAGAGGTCAACGCCGCCTGCGCGAAGGCGCCTGCAGCCGCCGCGACGGCATCCATGTGTGGATCCATCGAGATCGAGCGGTCGATCAAGAGCGCCGCGGCCACAGCACCGTCACCGGCCGCCTGAAAGCGCTCGATGCGGCGCGGCGTACCGTTGTCGAAGATCCGGAACTGCTCGGCCTGCAGCCCGAGCATCGGCCGGCCCTGGGCGTCGACCACCCGCACCGGCAGCTCCACCAGCCGCACCTCGATCGCTTCGGCGAACGCCGCGCCGTTGACGATCACCGCGTCCTCGGCTTCGGTGCCGTCGTCGAGGGTCGCGACGGCCCGCACAACGGTCGCGGTCTGGTCGGCGAGGCGCAGCGTGTGCTCGAAGGGCGGTGCATCGAAGCTCGCCACGCGCTCGCCGTCCAGGAAGAGGGCAACCTGCTCCGGCGGTGCGCCATCCGGGGTGTCGACCTGGATGCGAGCCGTCAGGCCTCCCGGGTAGATGCCGCCGTCGCGTGGCTCGAGCAGCTGAACGCGGAAGCGCTGCGCGCCCTGATTGAGCCAGATCTGATCGGTCGCCACTTCCTGATCGCCGACCAGACCAACGACCCGAATCCGGTGCGGCACCGGTGATTCGCCCAGATCGAGCTCGACGCTGTAGGGCGGCCGGCGCTTGCTGAGCACTCGCTTGCCGTTGAGGTAGAACGAGACTTTTTCGAAATCGCCATAGGTTCGGGTCCTGAAACGCATCTTGCCGACGTGGACGGTACCAGCGGGAGGCACCAGGCGAAGGATCGGACCGTCGGCTTGTTCTTCGACCAGCGAGACCGCCACCGGCTCCAGGCCCTCCGGCGCCGGAATCTCGAGCTCCCGCACTACCTGGGCGAAACGTCCGGTGTAGAGATCCTCCACCAGCACGCGCAGGCTGACCGGCCCCGGCCGCAGGTAGCGCGTGAAGCCGAGGGGAATCTTGGCGGTGCCATCTGGCGTCGGCCCCTCGAAGCCGTAGCGGAAACTCTCGAACAGCTTGCCTTCACGAATCACCTCGCCGATCAGCTGGAAGTTGTGGAACAGCTCGCCGTCAAAGCGGCGGCCGGGAGCCTGCTCGAGGTCGATGCCCAGCATCAGGCGCACCGCCGTGCGGCTCTGCTTGCGCGCCGGAAACGCTAGGTCGACGTCGACTTCGAACGTCTCGGCGCCGCGCGGTAGATCGGTCGCGCTGGAGGCGAGGTTCGCCAGCCACTCCGGCGATGGCAGCAGTGGCGAGAGAGCATCGCGCACCAGCTGGTCGTAGTCGACGATGCGCGAGATCTCGTTGAAGGTATAACGCAACAGATCGTCGGCGCACAGCTCCTGGATGTTGTTCGACGGCAGACCGCCGGAGCGCTGAACCGCCCGCAGAGGCCCACCGGGGAGATAGACCTCGTACTCGGCCCCGACCGCGCGGCGCAGCAGAACCACCGGGAACTCTCGCTGCACGCGCTCGCTTTCGCCGTAGAACCAGATCTCGAGCTCCTTGGCGCGCGAGAAACAGCGGGCTACCGGCCGGCCGTCGGGCAGCGACCACGCGCCCGGCGGACCGTTGTAGAGCAGCAGCAGAAACCGCGGATCGCCATAGGGGACTCCGTCGGGGTTGTCTTTGAAGCGCTCCCAGCGCGCCTTGAGCTCGTTGACCGAGGTCTCGGGGTCGGGATCACGGGGTTCCCAGAAGGCGCGCATGAAGACATCGCGCCGGAAGTCTTCCTCCAAGCGCAGGAAGTAATCCAGCTCGCCGTGGGTCATCAACCCGCGAACGCTCTGCAGCCACTTCAGGTACTGTGGCGAAAGGGCCGCCAGCAGCTGCGAGCGCGCCTCTTCGTTCAGCGGCATCTCGGCGCCGGTCGGAGGGGTCTGCTGAGCGGCTAAGGGCGGCAGGCCCGCGAGCTGCGTCAGCACACAGACCAGCGCCGCAGCCAGCCAGGTGGCGCGAGAGCGCGGGGAACGGGTCGAAGGACGGGGTTTGGGGCGATAGGTATAGGGCGTGCCGTACGACATCTTGCTTCATTCTACGCTGGGAATGGCGGAACGGTCGGCTAGACTGGCCGGATCAGCCTGAGGAGCTCCCGTGACACCACGCCTGGTCGCCATCAGCGGTCCTTGCCAGGGACAGACCTTCGAGATCACCGGCAGTCGCTTTGTCATCGGCCGCAAGACCGACTGCGACCTGCGGCTCGACTTCATCGAGATCTCGCGCCGGCACTGCGAGATCGTTCGGGACGCGGGGCGCGGCTTCACCCTGCGCGATCTCGGCAGCCGCCACGGCACGCTGGTCAATGGCAAGCTGGTCAACGGCGCGCCAGTCAACGAGGTGGCATTGAATCATAGCGACTTGGTCACCCTCGGCACCCATGCCCTGCTGTTCCTGCTCGACGATTCAGCGCCGCCACGGCGCGGCGTCGACGATACCGGCTCGCTACCGGTACCCAGTCTCAGCCTGGAGCGTCGACTCACCGAGTCACTGCACCTCGATCCGTCGCGGGTCGACGCGGCGCTGCCCGCGCAAGCGCGGCTGGCGCGTGAGCTCCACGCCCTGCTGCGGCTGTCGACCGCGCTGCAGGAGCAGCGCGAGGTCGCACCGCTGGCGGCACGTCTGCTCGACGTCACGCTCGAGGCCCTGCCCACCGCCGAGCGCGGCGCCGTCCTGCTGCGCGAGCCGGGGCTCGAACAGCCAATCGTGCTGGCGGAGCGCGGCGACGGGATCTCGGAGACCGGCGGCGCGATGATCGCTCATCTGCTCGAGCGCGTCCTCGGCCAGGGGCTAGCGGTCTGCAGCCCGCAGGTCGATACAGATCCTGCTCTCGGCCCAGCGGTCGCTAGCTCGGGCATCGGCTCACTGGTCGCCGCGCCGCTCGCCGGGGACGACGGCCAGGCTCTCGGCCTGATCTACTTGGACCGCCGCACTCCGGGGTTCGCCGAGCACCACCTCGAGCTGCTCACCGCTATCGCTGGCGTCGCCTCGCTGGCATTCCGCAACGTTCTCCACCTGCGCTGGCTCGAGCGCGAGAACCGCCGACTGCGCGACGCGGACGCGGCGCGCCACGACATGATCGGCGAAAGCGCCGCCATGCGGGCCGTGTTAGCGCTGGTCGCCAGGGTTGCCCGCGCCGACTCGACGGTCCTCATCCAGGGCGAGAGTGGTACTGGCAAAGAGCTGGTGGCGCACGCCATCCACCGCTCGAGTCCGCGCCGCGAAGGCCCTTTCATCGCCATCAACTGCGCCACCCTGTCCGACAACCTGCTCGAAAGCGAGCTCTTCGGCCACGAAAAGGGCGCCTTCACCGGCGCCCTGGCACGCAAGCCAGGCAAAATGGAAGCCGCCCATCGCGGCACCCTCTTCCTCGACGAGGTCGCCGAAATCCCGGTGACACTCCAGGCCAAGCTGCTGCGCGCCCTGCAGGAGCGCGAGATCGAGAGGGTCGGCGGCACGCGACCGATTCCGATCGACGTGCGGGTCGTCGCCGCCACCCACCGCCAGCTCGAGGATGCGGTAGCCGCCGGTGACTTCCGCCAGGATCTCTACTATCGGCTCAAGGTAATCACCCTTACACTGCCGCCCCTGCGCGACCGGCGCGACGACATCCCACTGCTCGCCCGCCACTTCGCCCGGCGCCACGGCGAAAAGCTGGGCAGCACCCACCTCGGTATCGCCCCGGAAGCGCGACGCTGCCTGCTGGCCTACGACTGGCCCGGCAACGTGCGCGAGCTCGGCAACGCGATCGAGCGTGCGGTGGTGCTCGGCGACGGCGAGGTCGTGCGCCGCGAGGACCTGCCCGACGAGGTCGCAGGCGCCGGCGGCGATGCGGCAGCAACCAGCGACGCTGGCGTCGACACCGACTTTCAGAGTGCCCTGGTCGCCTTCAAGAAGCAGCTGATCCTCGACGCCTGGCAGGCCAGCGGCGAAGACTACGCCCGCACCGCCGAACGTCTCGGCATCCATCTGAATTCACTGCACCGCATGGTCAAGAATCTCGGCATCAAAGACGCCCTGGGACGCTGAGCGCTCGCGGAACGATGCGTTCTATGTCAAGCGTGATACGTTTAATGTAATGACATCTCAGCGCCTAGCTTCGCAGCGGCTGGGCAGTTATCGCCTCGAGAGGCCTCTCGGCCGCGGTGGCATGGGAGAGGTCTTCCTGGCTTGGGATGATCGCCTCGAACGCCACGTTGCGATCAAGCGTATCCTCCAGGATTCTCCGCCCGACGAGCACGTCCGCGCTCGCTTCCGGCAAGAGGCTCGCGCCGCGGCACGGCTCAGTCATCCCAGCATCGTGCAAGTCTTCGAGCTGTTCGAGACGGATGGCGACGACTGTCTGGTGATGGAGTACATCGAGGGGCGGGGCCTGGCGGAGATCATCGCCGACGGCACGCCCGAGCTCGAGGACACGCTGCGCTGGACCCACGACATCGCCGACGGTCTGGCCGAGGCTCACGTCAGCGGACTGGTACACCGCGATCTCAAGCCCGAGAACATTCGTATTGCTACCTCTGGCCGCGCCTATGCCGGCCGCGCCTATGCCGGCCACGCCTGTGCCGGCCGCGCCAAGATCCTGGACTTCGGTCTCGCTCGCCTGCTGTGGAGCGACGGCCTAGACCGCGACTCCCTGGAGGCCGCGGCGACGCGCTCGGGGGTGTTGATCGGCACCGTCCACGCCATGTCGCCGGAGCAGGCCAGCGGGCGGCCGGTCGATCACCGCTCCGACCTGTTCGCCTTGGGTGGATTGCTCTACGCGATGCTCACCGGCCACCTGCCCTTCCGCGGCGACAACGTGCTCGACACCCTGCGACGCGTCAACAGCGAGCAGCCCGCGCCGCTGGCCGAGCTCCGGCCCGGCCTGCCGCTCGAGCTGATCGAGCTGGTCGAGAGCCTGCTCGCCAAAGCGCCGGAGGACCGGCCACAAAACGCCAGGCTGGTCGCGGACCAGCTAGAGCGCCTGCGCAGCGGCGACTCCCGCAAGCTCACCAGCGCCGCCGTTGCCGAGCCCAAACGACCGCCCGCTATCCCAGCACTCGACGCCGACGACCTGCCGACCGGTGAGCTCCAAGCACCGAGCGCTGCCCAGCTAGAGCCCGTCGTACGCACCCTGCTGCTGACCGGCTGGGTCGACAGCACCCGCCTAATCGAGTCTCTGGGTGACGTCCACGCCGCCGAAGTCTGGGCTCGCCACGACCGGATCGCCCGCGACCTGCTGGCGCGTCACGGCGGGCTCGAGATCGATAGGGCCGACGGCTTCCTGCTGCTCTTCGAGCGCCCGTTCGCAGCTGTCGCCTACGCTCTGGCCTACCACCATGCCCTGGCCGAGCTGTCGACCGAGCTCAATCTCAATAACCGCGTCGAGCTCGTCGCGCGCGCCGGCCTGCACCTGGGCGAAGTGGTGCTGCGCCACAACCCGGTGGACGATGTCTCGCGCGGCGCCAAACCCATCGAGGTCGAAGGGCTCGCCAAGCCGATCGCGGCGCGTGTCGTGTCGCTAGCCGGAGCCCGTCAGACACTTTTGACCCAGAGCGTCTTCGACCTGACGCGCCGCGCCGCCGTCGACGACGCTCGCTGGGATCAAGACCTGCGCTGGCTGGCTCACGGCGGCTATCTCTTCCAAGGCGTCGAAGAGCCAATGGAAGTCTACGAAGTCGGCGTCGTGGACTTCGCGCCGCTGACCGCTCCCACCGACTCGGCGAAAGCCAAGCGCGTGGTATCGGTCTCCGCCGAGCAGATGCTGGGCTGGCGGCCGGCCCGCGGCCAGGCCATTCCGCGACGCCCCAAGTGGCAGCTCACGGAGCGTCTCGGCGAGGGTGGCTTCGGCGAGGTTTGGCTCGCCCACCACCCGTCGGGCGAGGCGCGGGTGTTCAAGTTTTGCTTCGAGAGCGCCCGCCTGCGCGCCCTCAAACGCGAGGTCACCCTCTTTCGCCTGCTCAAGGAAGCTCTCGGCCACCGCGACGACATCGCGCGCGTGCTCGACTGGAACTTCGATGCGCCGCCCTACTTCCTCGAAGCCGAGCACACCGAAGGCGGAGACCTGACGCAATGGGCCGAGCAGCAAGGGGGCCTGAGAAACGTGCCGCTTCCGACCCGCATCGAGCTCGCCGCCCAGGTCGCCGACGCCCTGGCCGCCGCCCACTCCGTCGGCGTGCTGCACAAGGATGTCAAGCCCGAAAACGTGCTGGTGACCGAGGGACCTCGGGGCGGCCCGCGGGTGCGGCTGACCGATTTCGGCATCGGGGCATTGGTCGACTCGACGCGCCTCGCCGAGGAAGGCGTCACCGCCCTCGGCTTCTCCCAAACGCTCTCGGAGGACGGCTCGACCGCCGGCAGCCGGCGGTATATCGCCCCCGAGCTGCTCGAGGGCAAGCCACCGTCGGTGCCGGCGGACTTGTACTCGCTGGGCGTCCTGCTCTACCAGCTGGCAGTAGGCGACTTCGCTCGCGTCCTCGCTCCGGGCTGGCAGCGCGACGTCTCCGACGCCCTTCTCGCCGAGGACATTGCCGCGCTGGTCGACGGCTCGCCGGAACGCCGACCCACCAGTGCCGGTCAGGTGGCCGAGGGGCTGCGCTCCCTCGAGGCACGACGGCAAGCACGAGACGCCGCCGAACGCAGCGCGCGACGCCGAGGCACCCTCCGATTCGCCGCCATCGCTGGGAGCATCTTGCTGATGATGGCTTCGGTGCTGCTCTTCCAGGCCCAGCGCGCGAAACGTCAGGCCGAACACCTGCAGGGGCGCGCCGAGCTGGCGCGAGAGCAGGCTGAAGACCTGATTGGCTTCATGCTCGGCGACCTGCAGCAGAAGCTCCAGGCCATCGGCCGCCTCGATGCCTTGGAGGGCGCCGGCAACCAGGCGCTCGAATACTTCGACGACATCACCGCTAGGGGAGAAGAACACAGCCCAAGCGCCCTTGCCGCCCATGCCAAGGCGCTGCATCAGATGGGCGACGTGCGCATGGCGCAGGGCGATCTCGACGCCGCCAGCGAGCTCTTTCGAGCGGCTCTGCGCCAGACCCAGGAGCTGGTGGCGCGCCGGCCCGACGATCCGCAAGCCCTCTTCGAGCTTGGCCAAAGCCACTTCTGGGTCGGCAACGTCGACTACCGCAGAGGGAACTGGCGGCCTGCACTGGCAGCCATGGAGCGCTATCTCGAGCTCTCACAGCAGCTGTACGAGACTCAACCGGACCATGACGACTGGCTGCTCGAAGTCGCCTATGGCCACAACAATGTCGGAGCGGTTTACCAGAACCTGGCCAATCCCGCTCTGGCGCGCCAGCACTACGACCAAGCGCTCGACATCAGTCAGCGCTTACTCGAGCGAGGCCCCGAGCAGCCCAAGCGTCAGGAGCGCTGGATCAAGGCCGTCATTCGGGTCGGCCAGGCGCTGCTGGCGGAAGGCAAGCTGAATGCCGCCTACGAGCGCTTCACGGCAGCTGCCGCCACCGCCCAGAGCTTCTACGACCGGCGGCCGGACGACGCGTCGGCGATTCGCCAGCTGTCGACCGCTAGATCCTTCGTCGCCGACCTCGCCAACAGTCTCGGCAAGACCGAAGACGCCGAACGGGCCGCCAAGGCCCAGCACGCTTTGATGACACGTCTGGTCGAGCTCGAGCCGGACCACGAGGAGTGGCGGCGTCAGCTCGAAGTCTCCCGCTACATCCTGGCCCAGACCTTGGTCTATCGAGGCGAGCGCGAAGCAGCCGCCGAGCTCGCCAACAGGGCGATCCGCTACGCCGAGCTCCAGCAATCCGCGGCCGAGGAGCCGTCGCGCTGGATCGTGCGCAACCTGGTTCACTGCCTGCGGCTACGGGCCGACTTGGAGCGCGAGCGCGGCGAGCTCGAGACCGCCTACGCCACCATCCGCCGGGCCGAAGCGCTGATCCCTGGCGAAGGCCAGCGCTCCTGGGATCGACGCGTCGATGTCCTCCTGCTCCTCGGCCAGATTGCACAACGCCTCGGGCAACCCGACGCAGCCGAAGACGCCTGGCAGCGCGCCCTAGATGAGATCACCTCCCGGCCAGAAGCGGCTCGCAACTACATTTGGCTCGATTATCACGCGCGGACCCTGCTGCTCCTCGAGCGTCTCGAGGAGGCTCGGCCGGTGGTCTACAAACTGCTCGGCATGGAGTTCCAGCACCCGCATTTTCTCGCCATTTGTAGAGCGAAAACGGGGGATCTCTGCCGGTAGCGCTCAAGTGAATCGAGCTTCACATGGCGGACAAGACCCGATCCCACAGCCCAACAAACTGGAGGCGGGATCGCTCTAGCTGCAAAGATGCACTTCCTGCGCTCGACCAGCGCGAGAAGCGCAGACTTGCCTTAGTCAAGTAGTTAGTCTACCATCGAAGAATGACTCTGGTTAACGTTCATGAAGCTAAGACCCACCTATCGCGTCTCTTGATCCGGGTCGCCGAAGGGGAAGAGATCGTCATCGCCAAGTCCGGCAAGCCCGTTGCACGCCTTGTCGCTGTCGAGCAATCTGCCAAACGCCGAGTCCTGGGACAAGATCGAGGGCTCTTCGAAGTTCCTGAAGACTTTGACGATCCCTTGCCGGAAGAGGTCTTGGCGAGCTTCGAACGGTGAGGCTGCTCTTGGACACCCACTGCTGGCTATGGATGCAGGTGGCTCCAGAACGGATCTCGGCAAGTGCTCGCGATCAGCTCGAGGATCCTGCGAACACGCTCTTCCTCTCTTCGGCAAGTTCTTGGGAGATTGCGATCAAGTGGGCGCTTGGCAAGCTCCCGCTGCCACAGGCACCGGAGGACTATGTACCAAGATGCCTCGAACGGCAGGGAGTTCTCGGTCTGCCGATTCAACATCGACACGCTCTCCACACTGCAAAGCTGCCGCCACACCACAATGACCCTTTCGATCGTCTTCTCATTGCCCAATCACAAGTCGATCAGCTGACGCTCGTCACAGCCGATCGTAAGCTCATGGCCTACGAGGGAACGGAGCTACTTCGAGCCTGACGCTCCAACGCCAAACCGCCCACGCTCAACGAGCGCGGGCAGCGTCTAATGCGATAGTCCGATGGATCACCGATCGAGATCATTGATCTTCAGTGCGTAGGGTCCGTCGGCTCTCAACCCTTCGACCCGCACGAAGTAGGTGCCGGGGCCGAGCGTCCGGACGAGACGGGTTTCACCCGCATCGAGGCGCTGACCCTGACGATCGAAGAGCGTTACGTGGGTGTCGAGGCCCTCGGTAACGAGCTCGACGGTCTGCCAGCTCTCGATCTCGAAGCGGAAGACGTCGGCGTCGTCACCCCAGCCGTTCGCTAGCTCGCCCTGGGTCTGGCGCGTGATCTCGCGGCTGCAGGCCAGGCTATCGCCGTGGTCGTCGTCCCCGAGCTCGCTGCGGCACAGCCGGGTGAGGTGAGGGCGAATCCGATCGCAGGCTGTCTTCTCGGCACTCCTTGCGGGCTTGCGCAACAGGCCCTCGAGACGCAGGCTCTTGTCTGGCTCGAGCTCCAGCTCGTCGTCCTCTTCGCTCTTGTCCGGCTCGAGCTCCAGCTCGTCATCTTCCTCGCCCTTGCGGAAGCCGCCGCAGGTGAACGGCGCGTCGAGGCGAGTGGTCTTGTCGGGCTCGAGCTCCAGCTCGTCATCTTCTTCGCTCTTGTCCGGCTCGAGCTCCAGCTCGTCGTCCTCCTCGCTCTTCGAGGTCTCCGCGAACCGAGATGCAAGGCGGTAGGCCGGCAAAGGCTGGCGAGGATCCTCAGCGCGGATCACGACGAACAGCGCACCGGGCTCAGTCAAAGCGAGCAATTCGTTGGGAGTCCGCCCCAGGGTTTGGTCCAAACCGACGCCTGTGACCTCGAGACGAGCCTGAGATCGTGGCGAGCCAGTCATCCAAGCGTCAGCGGCAGGCGTCGAGACGTCGAAGTGCAGCAGGCCTGCCGACGTCACGTCCAGCCGGTAACAGTGGCTTTCGCCCACTCGGCCAGCGGCCCGGCGTGCTTGATCAGAGGTCGTGAGGAGCTCGGGCTGCTCGCAGACAAGAGGGTGCTCGGTGGCGGCAAAACTCGGGGAGGGTGAGGACACGGTGGCAGTCAGGGTTGTCGTCACGGTGGCAAACATCATGAGGAAAGCGGTGTCGCGTAGATCAAACATGGTCCTTCTCCTTCTGCAGCCTCGGGAGGCTTGAAAACGTGACGTCTGGCCAAAGGGCCTGACATCGAGGGGAATGAAGGACCTGAGTTGCCGGCAGCCAGGTCGTTGTCGCGTTGACGCCAACCTTCTAGAGCAGGCTCTGTGCCAGCGCCTGCCAAGGCGCGCCACCAACGCAGAAGAAACCAAGAAAAGTCTTCTAAACCACTGAACCAGTGACACTTGAGGACATCAAATCGCAGACTGAAAAAGCGGCGGACCGCGCCAGATCACGACGCGAGAGCACCGCGACTAACCCGTGGGTTAGTCGCCAAACGGCGCCCGCTAACCGACGGGTGAGCCATCCGGCTCCGGCTCGTCCTCCGGGTTACAATGCGGGCATGGGTGACAGAAAAACCGACGTCACCAGGCTTCTCGACGCCTGGAGCGGAGGGGATCCCGCGGCGCTCGATCAGCTGGTGCCGCTGGTAGTGGGGGACCTGCGTAAAATGGCTCGGGCGCAGCTCGCCCGCGAGACGCCGGGGCATACGCTGCAGCCCACCGGGCTGGTCAACGAGCTCTACCTCAAGCTGATCGGAAAACGTTCCGTGCAGTGGCAGAGTCGCACGCAATTCTTCGCCACCATGTCGCAGCTGATGCGCCGCATCCTGGTCGACCATGCACGACGGCGGGCCGCACTCAAGAAAGGTGGTGACGCGGTGCGCGTCACCTTCGACAGGGCCCTGGACGTGCCGGGCGGCGGCCCGGGCGACGCCGGCATCGACATCGTGGCCCTCGACGAAGCGCTCGAGCGCCTGGCCGAGATGGACCCGCGGCAGGCCCGCGTCGTCGAGCTGCGCTACTTCGGCGGCCTGACCCTGCAAGAGGCGGCGACCAGCCTGGACGTCTCCACCATGACCGTGAAGCGCGAATGGCGCACCGCCAGACTGTGGCTGCTCCACGAGCTCGGCGGCGGCGGAGCCGCCCAGGGCCATGACGCCTGAGCGCTGGCAACAGATCAAGAGCCTGCTAGATGCCTGGGATGACATCGCCCCCGAAGAACGCGCCAGCTGGCTGGATCAAGCCTGCAAAGGCGATCCCGAGCTGCGCGCCGAGGTCGAGTCCTACCTCGCCTACGAAGACGACCTCGAAGCGCTCGAGACGCCACCGTCTCCCGAGCCCCTGATCGAGGCTCTGGCACCGTTCGACGAAGCCGAAGCCGGCCAGCTGATCGGCCCCTACCGGCTGGAGCGCTTGCTCGGTCGGGGCGGTATGGGCGCGGTCTACCTCGCCCACCGCGAAGCCGAGTTCGAGCAGCGGGTGGCCCTCAAGCTGGTGCGCTCCGGCTTCGAATCGCCCGATACCTTGGAGCGATTCCACAACGAGCGCCAGATTCTGGCCAACCTCGAGCACCCCAACATCGCCCGCCTGCTCGACGGCGGCACCAGCGAAGGACGCTCCTACTTTGTGATGGAGCTGATCGACGGCCAGCCGATCGACGCCTACTGTGAGGCCCATCGGCTGACGGTGCGAGACCGCATCAGGCTATTCCTGCGGCTGTGCGACGCTCTCGCCTTCGCCCATCGCAACCTGGTGCTGCACCTCGACCTCAAGCCGAGCAACATCCTGATCACCCAAGACGGCATCCCCAAGCTGCTCGATTTCGGCATCGGCAAACTGCTGCGGCGCGGTCGCGAGACGCGGCAAGAGGAAGGCACCGCGACCTCGCGGCCGATGACCCTGACCTATGCCAGTCCCGAGCAGCTCGATGGTGCCCCGCTATCGACCTCGAGCGACCTCTATTCCCTCGGAGTCCTGCTCTACGAGCTGCTCACCGGCCGGCTGCCGTGCGGCGCCTACGCCGAGAGCCAGCCGGCTCTGGCATACGCCATCTGCCATCAGCAGCCCGTCAAACCCAGCACCGCGGTGCGGCGCTTCGAGACCATCGGATTCGCCGAGAATCGCAAGGAGCTGCGACCCGCCGACGTCGCGCAGACGCGCGAACGCTCGCCCGCTGCCCTGGCGCGCAGACTGCGCGGTGATCTCGACGCCATTCTGCTGCGCACCCTGAACAAAGATCCTGACCAGCGCTACGCCTCGGTCGAGCAGCTGGCCTTGGACCTGCGACGCTATCTGGACGAGCTGCCGGTCGACGCCCGCCGCGGTAGTTTGGCCTACCGCACCTTCAAGTACGTGCGCCGCAACCGCTGGCGGCTGAGCGTCGCTGCGGGCGTGCTGGGGCTGATCTTCGCCTTCACCGTCGCGCTCTCGAACCAGCTCAGGCATACCGAGCGCCAGCGCCAGCGCTCCGCCCGGCTGTCCGAATTCCTGGTCGACCTGTTTCGCGCTGCCGAGCCCGACCGGGCCGGCCGGGAGCCCTCGGTGCGAGGGCTGGTCGATATCGGCCGCCAGCGTCTCGAGACAGAGCTGACGGAGGAGCCCGAGACTCGTGCCCTGCTGCTTGGCACCCTGGGCAAGGTCTACTACCGTCTCGGCCACTTCGAGGACGCCAAGCAGACCCAGCAGGCCGCACTCGACGCCCTGCAGCGTGAGCTTGGCGGAGATCACATTGACATCGCCAAGATGCTGAACGATCTATCGGCCATCGCTTTCGACCAAGGCGACTACCGCCAGGCCGAGGCCTACAGCCGGCAGTCGATCGCAATGCGCGAGCGCCTGAAGGGTGATGAAGTCCTCACGCCGCCGCGCAACAACTTGGCGGCAATCCTCATGCTGCGCGGCAAGCTCGAGGAAGCCGAGGCGATTTATCGCGACACCATCACCTTGCGTCGGGCGGCTCTCGGCGACCGCCATCTCAAGATCGCGATAACCCAACGTAACCTGGCGACGGTGCACACCCTGCGCGGCGAATTCGAAGCCGCTGAGCCGCTGCTGCAAGAATCCCTCGACATCCGGATCGAGCATCTCGGGCGCGAATCGGCCTCGGTGTCGAAAGTCTTGGCCGCTCTCGGGCGAGTAGCGCACGCTCGCGGCGAGCTCGACGTCGCCGAGCGCTACTTCCTGGAGAGTCTCGAGATCGGCCGTCGCCTGCTCGGCCACCACCACCTGAGCGTCGCCATCCTGGAGGGCGACTTCGCCCGCCTACTGGTCGAGCGCGGCGAGCTCTCTACCGCCTCAGTACTCTTCGACCGTGCCCTATCGGCCCTCACGGCGATCAAACCCGAAGGCGACTGGACCCGCGCCGACCTCGAAAGCGCCTACGGCGGCTACCTGGCTGCCGTAGGTCGCCTTGAAGAAGCCGAAGTTTGCCTGCGTGAGGGCGCGCGAGTGCTCGAAGCCGTACGCGGCCCTGACGTCCTCTACACCCGTCAGGCCAAGCAGAGGCTTGAGGCGTTCGAGCTTCGCGGCCAGGAATCAGAAGCCGGCGACGAGTGATTCGAGCGGCCGGCAATCGCCGGCGCGGGCTTGGGTCGTAGCGGCGACCTTCAGCCGCCTTATCCGAGGCCGGCGGCTCGACACTCGCCTACCGTTTCGCGCCATGGCTGGTGGGTTTGCGCATCGACCTGCGCTGTAAAGAGGTAACCCCCACCTCTTTCCGGAAGGAGCCGCGATGCAAGCCACAAAACCTTTCCATTCCGTCAACAACATCCCGAGCGGCGCGACGTTGACCGTCACGGCGTCCAACATCTCGGGCAATGTACAAGCCGACGCTCACTTCATGCCTGGCGCGGAGCCGGTCGACGAAGTCGACTGGACGTTGCAACAAATGGAGGCGGGCACCGCCCAAACCCCACTCCCCGGCCCTGGGATCAGTATCGCCAGAGTCCGCGTCGCCATGGCACAAGGTAGCCAAGCACGATTCGACATGGTGATCAAACACAACGGCACCCAGATCCGTCGCAAGTTCTGGGAGCTGGCGGCGGATTCGAATACGACAGCTCGTATCGGTCTGGTGATTGATGTTGTGGGAGGCCAATAATGTTTATGAAACGAAGCAAGCCCGCTTGGCCTCTCGCTCTTTTATTGCTCCTGCTCAATCCTGCCTCGGTGCTCGCCGAGTCGGACTGCGAAGATGAAACAAAAACCTGGGCGGAGTGTATTGCAGAGCTCCTCAACCGCCAGAACGATGCTGAAGCCTTGATAAAGAAGTCCGCCACAGAGGGCGCGAACGCAACTGAGGTGCCGCAGAGAGAGAGGAGCTGGGAATCACTGATAGGATCTGCCACCGCCTCTGAGCTCAACCTCGAGGATTTCCTCTCCCCGCTGCTGGCCAACCTGGATATCGACGGTCTCGAGGACGGCGAGGACGGGCTGCGATTCAAAAGGAACTTCCCGCTGACCTACGGAACACTTGCACTGGATGTCCAAGCAAAGCAGGCGGAGCTCTTCCCTGCGCTGAAGATGAAGCTCGACGAGATGGACGAAGACGACTTAGAAGAAGAGCTTTCCAAAGAGATAAATAACCTGGACAGCGTCGATATCAACGTTTCCTTCTCTATCGATCGCTTTGGCGAGGACAATGCGATCTGGTGGGGGCGCAGATTCCGCACGCGAGCAGGCGCCCCAACCGGCTACGCCAACCTCGCCACTAAAATGTTCATGATGGTCAAGGCACCCGAAATGCAAGCAAGCGAGAAAGCACTACAGCAGGCCTTGGATCAGGTCAATAAATTAATACAACAGTCTAAGCCAGTCGACCCCAACAAACCCAAGACCATCGGCAACACCCAGCAAGACGATCGCACCGAGATCAAAGCCGCGATCGAACGCTTCGCCGCAGCCGAGAAGGCAGATTTCACCGCCTTCAGCAAGCCACTGGACGAGAAGAAGGATAGCCAATACTTCAAGTTCGGTAACTTAGTCGCCAACCAACCCCAGTTCGTAGTCACCGCCAACTACTCGCTGCAAGACGAACTGGTAGGACGAGACAGCTGGGGCGCAACCCTCAAGTACGAAGTCGGCCAGGCCAACGTCAACGGCCTGAGACGCTATTGCAAGAAGAAGGGTGGTTTTACGCTCGAGAACTACGCAGAGTTCCTTGGATCGCAAGACAAAGCCTTGCAAAAGAACTGGCGTATCTCGTTCACAGGTAGCTATAAATGGGTCGACTCCTATGACTACATGAGCCCGGACAATGCGGTGACTCTAAGTCTTGATGAATCCCAGGAGTGGGACGTCTCGCTTGCCGCAGGCCGTTCAATACGGCTGACGCGAGACGGCACCGAGGTCAATCGTTTTGATCTCGAGGCGAAGTACCAAGACGTGACCGGAGACACCATGAAGCAAGGACGCTTGAATGCCACCGCGACCTTCACCCAGCAGATCAACGACAGTGGACTCGCGTTCTCGACCAGTCTGGTCTACTCCAATCGCCCGGAGTTCCGCGGCGACGTCGACGAGGAGCTATCTGCCCGCGCGGGCCTCAGGTTTCGCTTGACGCCACGCAAGCCCAAGGACACTTCCCAGCCGCAAGGCTAATCGCAGACCGCCAACGCGCCGGTATCGGTGATCGATGGCGACGCCGTGCCGAGCGGATTGAAGTACTCCACCACCTCGCCGGTCACGCTATCGCGCACGCGCAGCGTGTACTCGACGTTGGTGGTGGCTGCGGCGAACACCCAGTAGCTCTGGTTGATGCCGCAGCCGTCGAGCACCTTCACCAGCAGCTCCCAGTTGTCGGCGCTGAAGAACCACATCACGCCCGAGCTGTCCGAGCTGGCAGCGGTCTGCCGGGCGACTCCAGTGTTGCCCTGAAAATCGCGCCAGGCGATGCTGACTTCGAAGCGCGCGTCGTTCAAGCAGAACGTCTCGTCGTCCTCGATGCAGGTGACGCCGGGCGGCGTGCTCACGCGACGCGATGGCTCCTGGGGCTGGGTCGCCCCGAGCTCGATGCGTTCGAGACCCGGCTCGGCGCCAGGCTCACAGGTCTGGAAGGCGAAGGTATCGGTGATGGCCGGTGACGCATTGCCGGGCGGGTTACGGTAGATCCTAGCGAGGCCGTTGTTGGTGTCGGTCACCCGCAGGGCGTACTCGACGTCCGTAGTGGCAGCCGCAAACACCCAGAAGTGATCGTTGAAGCCGCAGCCGTCGAGCACCTTGACCAGGGTCTCCCAATTCTCGGCGTCGAAGAACACCATCAGCCCTGAATCCGCCGACGCGAACGGTACGACTAGCGCCGCGCCGGTGGCGCCAACAGAGTCACGCCACAGCGCCTCGACCTTGAAGCGCCCGCCCGACTGCAGACAGAGGCTCTCTGCCGTCTCGACGCAGGCCCCTGGAGCCGTGGCGAACACCTCGACCGTACGGCTCAGCGAGGCGGTCTCGCCGTCGCGCGTCACTGTCAGGGTCACCGGGTAGAGACCGGGCTCGGCGAACACGTGCTCCGGGTTCGGTCCCGTCGCCGCCGTGCCGTCGCCAAAATCCCACGCAAAAGCCTGCGGCTCGCCGGTCGCCGTGCTGGTGAAACCTATCTCGACGCCCGCCTGGTCGCCCTGCCACTCGAAGGCCGCGGCTAGCGGTCCCGTGACGCCATCCGAGCGCACCGTCCAGGTGCGCGAGCTCACCAGCGCATCCCCTGCCATTGCCGGGTGCACCAGCGGGGTAGCCGCGTCGACCCACAGCTGCACCTGATAAGTGCCGGCCTGCTCCGGCTCGAAGGAGAACGACGGGCCCGTCGCTCCCGGCATCACCTGACCATCTACTCGCCACTGCACGCTCAAGCCGGGTCCAGCGCTCGGCTGCAGCAGGGACGCCGACAGCGTTAGAGGCTCGCTGCCGGCACTGATCGTACCGGGACGAGGATTCTCAGAGCCCGGCTCGATCGGATCAATGCCGTTCGCCGGTGCGCCGAAACCCCCGCGGAACAGCCGCAGTACATACTCCTGGCGGCACACTTCACCGAACTCGACGCCCAGGGATCGCATCGCGCAGTTGTGGCGGGGCCGGTATTGGCCGGTGGTGAAGTAGCGCGCCCCTTCGAAGGCACCCACCGCCGTGCCGAAGCCACCGCCCGACGGCGTCGGCACCGGCGTCGAGCCGGCGATCCACGGCGCCCACTTGATCTGCCCGCGCTGGGTGCGATCCGTCACGTTGGGCTCACAGCTGCCGGCGTTTTCGCTGCAGCGCTGCGTGCCGGAGATCGGCGTGTCGTATTCGTCGGCTAGACCGGTGAACGAATGGCCTACCTCATGCTGCATGACCTCGGTAGCTAGAGCGTTCAGCGAACCCACCGATAGGAACCCTCCGGAGCCACCAAACACCGGATCATTGACCAGCACCAGGATCTGATCCCATTCCGGAGACGCCGAAGCAGCCGCCAGCACCTTCGAGGGGCTCACCGTCAACAGTCGGTGGATATTGGCGGTGCAGAACCTGGCGTCGAAGGCGGTCTGTACGAAGGTGCCGGCGCGCGGGTCGGTTTGGGCCAGCGTATCGCCACAGCAATCCACGCTGTCGCATCCCGCCTGGTACGGCGGATGATCGGCACCCGACTGTGCGGAGGCGGTGAACAGCTGTGAAACCTTGGCGTAGCTGCGGTACTCACGGTAGGGCGTGATGGCAAAGAACTCGTTCGCTAGACGGTTGGCGTCGGCCGAGAACTGGTTGCGCTGAGCAGCGGTGTAGCCGTCGCCCATGATCAGGAAATCGGCACGGTTCGCCGAGCTCGCCTTGTCGATGGCCTTCACCGCGCTGCTCGGCAAGACCAGGCTGGCCAGGGCCAGCTGGTCCGCTCCCCGCTCGAGCTGATCCAGCTCAATCACAGCTTCGCCGGCTCCCGAAAGCTGCAGCACGCCGCCAGCTTCGGCCACCGGTACCCGCACCGCGAACGCCGGACGCTCGGCCGCCAACCGGACGCCGTCGATCTCGTGCCCGCCCTCGGGCAAAGCCAGGCCGTGAAACTCACCGCGGACCTCAGCGGCGGCTTCGACCACCTGCCGGTAGCCGACCGCGCCTGAAGAAGACCGGGTCTCGACCCAAACCATCTGCCGTCCGCGCGCTTCCAGCGCGCGGGCCTTGTGAAGAAGCTCGGCCGAGGCGCTGCCAGGCGCTTCGGCAAGGGTCACCCGACGATGGAAAACGGGTACCGCCCGACCGACGTCATCGATCTCGAAGACGACATAGTGCGCCAGAGCGCGCGACGCCACCTCAGGTGACGGTCTTTCAGACGCGACGTCTGGCGCCTTCAAAGCCACAAACGCCAAGACTACCCCAGCGAGGAGACGAGCCCTACTTGTTGTCATGATCAATCAATGTAGCAAGCCGACCGTGCATCTGCGCCAGAGCGGGCCGACTTGCCGCCCAGCCGGGCCGACTGGGAACAAAGCCCGAGATTGAGACCTCAGGCATCAGGGCCAGCTCTGCTGTCAGGCTACGCCGCTACACTCCGAACTGACAAAGGTGATACTCGGTATGACGCAAGGCGACCCGCCGCCATTCGTCCGCAGTCAGCGGGCCGAACAGGTAGTGATTCGGCGCAAAGGCGTCGGCCGGGGCAGAGGCGATCGCTCGTACGCTGGCGATCGCCCGTTCGCGATCGGTCTCGAATTCCTGCGGCTTGGTACCTTCCTTCTTGGGGTCGACCTCGGTGTCGGTCTTCCAGCCGCGCGACCACGAGTGCGGCGAATGGAAAGCTAGCCACTTCATGATCGGCCGCCGGCGCACCTTGGCGCCGGGTTCCGGGCCACCACCGCCGTTCAGGAAGACGTCGTTGACGTCCACGATGTGGCACAGCATTTCACCGGGTTCGAGGGTGCCCCAACGCCTGCGGGTCTCGGGCGTCAACGCATTGATACTGGCGATGAGACGGTCGACGGTAGCTGAGAGATCAAAAGTCATCGTCCACTCCCCCAGGGTTGTTTCTTCGACCCCTACGGCCTACCGAGAGTCCCTATTCGACCGCTTGGTCGGCGGGCTATCGACATACTCCCCGGGTTGCGCTCCGAAGGCAGTGACCTCGCAGGCCTTCTCCACGGCTGGATCGTCGAGAAGCTGAACAAGGTGCTCCGTAGCCGACAGCCGAGCGAGGCGAAGTAGCCGAGTCGGCAACAGTCGCAGAACCGAGTCAGCGCCAGTCGCCCTCGGCCAGAAACGCGGCCCAGGCCGCGGGATGGGTGGTTTCTCCGCGGCTCCTGAGCCCTTGCAGCAGCTCGAGACTGGCCGATCGAACCGCTCGGTCGATCGGCTGGCGCTCCTTCAACCACGCATCGTAGAAGGCCTCCATCCATCGCTGGGTCGAGCGATCTTCCACCCGCCACAGGCTCATCACCAGAGTGCGGGCGCCGGCGGTGCGGAATGCCCGCCGCAGCCCAAAGACACCGCCTGCACTGCGCGTGCCGCTGCCGGTCTCGCAAGCCGAGAGCACCACCAGACGGGCGGCCGAGAGATCCAGCGCGGCGATCTCTTCAGCGGTGAGGATGCCATCATCGGCGCGCGCCGGCCCCTCGGCACAGCGGTTGGCCCCCGCCAGCGCCAGACCGGAACGCAACAGCGGATGCCGGGTACTCGCTGCGTCAGCACTCGCCAAATCGACACTCGCCGAATCGGCATTCCCCCTCTCCGTACTCGCCGAGGGCTCGACGCTCGGATCGCCCAGAAAGTAGCCGTGGGTGGCGAGGTGTAGGACCCGGCGACCCGCGGCGTGCTGCTTGAACGCGCTCTCGGTAGCCGCGGCCCCGATCAAGAGCCGCGCCGATTCCTCCGCGGCCTGCTGGTGACTCCACAGTTGGGCGAGCTGCTGGACTTCTTCGGCACTTGCGGCGAGGCTCGCGAACGGTAGCGCGCTCACCGTCTCACAGCCGCTGCTTGGGCGGCCCGCAAGCGAGGGCGCCGCGCTTCCTTCACGGCTCGCTCCTGGCGAGGCGTCGAAATCAGCGGCGCCCAGAATCAACAGCCCCTCGCCGGCGCTGGCGCTCTCGATCAAGAGGTCCCGCTCGGCCGATAGGTAGTGCAGGGTCGGCCCGTGCTCCACCAAGTACTCGGTCTCCCCCACCGGCAACGCGGCGAAGCTCACCCGATGCAGCTCGCCCGCGGGGACCACGAACACCCGCTCCGCCCCCTCGAGCGAGGCACTGAGAGGATCCCAGATCGCTCGACGCAATGCCGCGCCGGCACGACGGTAGCGGCGCTCTGAGTAACGCTGCAGCTGATCGCGCCAGGCCTCGACATGGCGATCGAGCTCACGAGCCGACCCCAGGTCGAACACGCGGGTGTCCCCCTGCGGTGATCCCACGAAGGCCAGATAGGAAGACTCGACGGTCTCGCTCGCCGACCACGTGCGCTCGAACCGCGCATAGGCGACCAGCGCCGCACCCTTTGGCAACGCCGCCGAGACTTCGTCAAAGCCGGCGCCGGCGACCCTCTGCCGGCTGCGAAAACGGTCGCTGCGCTGTGCCAGCTCGGCTTCCCAACGCTCCTTCTCCCGCCGCGCTTCGGCGGTCAGCTGATGGCGAGTGGTCGGCGGCATGCGCGTCGAGCTGCGCACGTAGAGGTTCGCCAGGCGCTGGCGGGCCGCGAACAGCTCGCGCTGGATCGGCTCGAGGCTCGGCTCGGTCCGCACTACCCGCCGCCGGGCGCTCATCTCGTCGAGCACCAGCGCCCGACTGCGGATCACGGCGTCCCAGGCTTGCCGGACGACCTCTCCCCGGCCGGACGCCGAGGCCACTGACAGCACCGTGTCGAGGCCCGCGGGACGGTGGGCTGAGAAGCTCGAAGCGAGATGCTCCGGCAGGGTGCGAAAGGTGAGCCGCGCGTGCTCTAGACCGGCAGCTTCCGCGATCAACGCCGCAGCCAGCGCGCCCTCGAGATCCCCGCGACGCCAGCGGGTCGCCGCCAGCTCGGCGCGGACCGCCACGGTGTTGGGATGCTCTTCCCCAAAGGTACTGCGTCGGATCTCGAGACCACGCTCGAACAGCTCGAGAGCGGCCCCGGAGTCTCCCTCGGCCCGCAGCAGTACCGCCAGCTTCTCCAGGGAACGTGCCACCGCGGGATGATCCGGGCCATGGGTCGCCGCCAGTATCTCCAGCGCCCGCTCGTACCGCGAGCGCGCTGCGGCGTGCTCACCGGACTCGGTCAGCAGGCCGGCAAGGTTGTGCAGGGCTAGGGCTACTTGGGGATGCTCAGGATCGTGAATCCGCTGCCGAATCGCCAGCGCTCGCTCGTAGAGCCCGCGGGCTGCGGCCAGCTCGCCCTGCCTGTGCAACAGCCCTGCCTGGTTGTTGAGCCCGGTCACCACGTGCGGGTGCTCTGCCGGCAGAGTCCGCCGCCAGATGCCCTGGGCGCGTTCGAACAGCTCGCCGGCGTCTCGGTATGCGCCCATCTCCTGGAGCAGCAGACCGAGGTTGTTGAGACTGATGCCGACGGCCGGATGGTCCGGGCCGAACGCGGCCTGGCGCATCTTTAGAACGCGCTCGAACAGCGAGCGGGCGCTGGCGTAATCCCCCATCCTCTGGTGTAGACGCGCCAGGCTGTTGAGGCTCGAGGCGAGCCTCGGGTGATCCGGCGCAAACGCTCCTTCAGCGGTCGCGACGGCGTGCTCCAGCAGCTCGCGGGCGCCTTCGAGGTCCCCGATCTCGCGCAGCAGCACGGCATGATTGGTATCGCCTGAAACCTTCTCCTGGACGGGACACGCCACCACCTCGCGCAGCGCTCGCGCGTCCTCGTACAGCCCACGGGCCACCGCATAGTCGCCCTGCATCTTGCGCAAGAGCCCGAGGTCGTTGAAGGTGCGAGCCACTTCGATCGTGCGCTCCCCAAGCGCGCTGCGGCGAATCTCGAGGGCCTGCTCGAGTAGCTCGCCCGCCCGCTCGTAGTCGCCCTCGGCCCAGCTCAAGCAGGCGGACGTGTGCAGGCTCTGCGCCACGTCCGGATGGCCTGGCCCCAGCGCCCGCTGGCGAAGCTCGAGCGCACGCCGCGCGGCCGTGGCCGCTTCCTCGGTACCCGCCTTGCCGCCGTGACAAAGCGCTTCTGCCAGCAGGCTCAACGCCTTGGCGAGCTCTGTCGATTCGGCCTCGCCGCGCTCCAGCTCGGCAGCCAGCTGACGCGCCCGCTCGGCCGCCTCGCGGTAGCTCGCGTCATCCAGCAGCCGCTGAATTTCCGTCGCCTCGGGCGGTTCTATCGCCGAGACACCCCAGGCGCCGGCGAGCCAGCACAAGGCGAAAGCGAGGCGAAGCACCGGCACGCCGTCAGTCCGCGACGATCCGAAGCAGCTGCCGATGGGGCTCGGCTCGCTCCGAGCTGTCGGCCGCCTTCGCGTTGCTGGAGAACGACAGCATGTAGTTTCCCAGCGCCATCTCTTGCGCCGGCAAGACCAGCGGCACCCCCTCATACAGCTCGAGCGACCGATGCAGCGTCTGCGCTTCGATCGGCCAGCGCCACCGAAGTTCCGGCGCCGCCTCCGAACGCAGCTCCAGCAGGCCGCCGTCGGCAGCGATCGCCGGATCCAGCTCCACCAGCACCGCCAGGGGCTTGCCACGAGTGACCCTCAGGGTCTCCGCCGTCGCCTCGTCGCCGCGCTCGATGCGATTCGGATTCGCCAGAGTGACCAGCTGGAGCTCGGCCGGACCAAACGCGTCGCGCGAGGCTCGATCCATGGAGCGCGGCAGCTCCACCCAGCCGAGGTACGCCGGATAGGCCAAGACCAACGCCATCGCCAGCGCGCCCGCGCCAACCAGCCGCCAGCGCTCGCTCCAGCCCAACGCTGGTGAGGAGGCGAGCTGGTCGACAACCCTCGGTCGAGCCCCCGTCGCCGGCAGCGACGCCGCCACCCCATCGATCGCGCTGCGCAGCGCATCGATACCCAGCGCTTCGTCGTTGCGTTGGTTCCCGCTCGACTCCGTCATGCTTGGCCTCCCTCGGGGCGCCGCAGGGGACGCGACGAGTGTACGGAGCCCGGCAGGTCACGACGCTCCGCCTCGCGCCGCAAGCGCAGACGCGCATCCCTGGCGATCGAGCGCACGCCCGCCGCCGTCATGCCGAGCAGCGACGCCGTCTCCTGGGCGCTCAAGCCCTCGATCTCGTAGAGCGCCACCACCTCGCGCTGCCGATCGGTGAGACCTTCGAGCAGACGCTCGAGCGTCATCCGCGCCTCGACCGCACCCTGGGTCGCCGGCGCAGAGCTCCGCCACGGCACCAGCTCGCGCAGACGGCCCAAGAAGCGCTGGCGCCGACCGTTGGCGCGACCGCGATTGTGCACCCGGCCTCGCAGACCCGGAACCAGCCAGCCGACGAAGGAGCCGCTGTCAGGGTCGAACCGCTCGAGATTCCTCCAGGCGGCCACCAGCACCTCCTGCACCAGATCGGGAACATCATCCGGCGGCGCGCCCAGAGCGAGCGCGATGCGCGTCAGGCGCTGCCGAGCCAGCTCGTAGAGCCGGTCCGCAGCCGCGGCATCACCGGCCTGAGCACGTCGAGCCAGGTCTGACGAAGGCCGGGCTGACGAAGGCTGGTCTGACGAAGGCCGGTCTGACGAAGGCTGGGCCGCAGCGGTCGCGCGGCTCGATCCTGGGCCCCCATCGAGCTTCGGCGCCCGCTCCCTACCGGCAGCTGAAGGCGAGCCCTGCCCTCTACCCGAGTCCTGTTCGATGGCCAGAACACTGCTCATAGATGCTTGAGCATAACAGCGGGTCGAAAAGGCTCCGCACGCTTCCGCCTCCCTCGGTGTACTGAATACCAAACCCACCACGAACTGCTCCCATCACCCTCACCGACTCAAACCGGAGGAATCATCTTGCGACGCTTTACCTCGTACCGACCGTTCATCTCGTCCCGACGACTCGTCCCGTCCCTGCTCATCGTTCTGACGGCTCTGTTCTTGGGCTGGTCGCCGGCCCAAGCGGCCAAGGCCCCGATACCCAACCATCAAATGAGCTGCTTCAACTTCGACTTCCAGAGTCAGCCCGAGATCGGACAGCTCTGGGGCTACCATCCGCTCTACTGGAAGGCCTGCCACGCCGGGGTCACCTTCGATGATCAAGCCGCCAATCCGCCAGGTCCCTACGGCCCGAGCTCCATTGAAGTCGACATCCTGAACTATGAAGAGGCCAACCTGGCGGTGTTTCCCGGCGGCGATCCGCCGGGTGGCTGGATCGGATTCTGGAACCATCCCCATCCCAGCCCGGACGAAGAAGAGCAGCTCTTGCTCGGCGCCACCCTATGCATGGATCGGTGGCAGTCCCCCGCCTACACCTTCGCCGAGGTAGAGCCGGGCCTCACCACCGAAGTCGTGATTCGCGCCGTCCGCTACGGCGCGCTCGACCCCGCCAATGTGTGCTGCGACTGGTTCAACGCCAATGAGCTCCCGAACGAAGTCGCCGCGCAGTGTGCCGCCGACCATGACTTCGACCTGCAGTGGGTGTGGTACGGCTGGTGGGATCACGGCGGCAACTACTTCGAGGTCCTCGAGCCCGGCAGCACCTTCTTGAGTCGCGTGGATCACTTCTTCCCGTGGTACGACTACATCGTGTGCGATCCGCCCGAAGCGCTGATCCCGCTGTACCTCGAGCTGCAGGACGAAACGTCGACGCGCAGCACGGACGCACCGAATGAAGCCGACCAGCTGCCCTGCCGGGCGATCGAATAGCCGGCTTCAGCGGCTGACTGACGGAACGATGAATCGAGTCGACCCTCGAAAGACGAGCCCGGCCAGCCGCCGGGTTCGTCCTCTCAGGCCTCATGAGCTGTTGCTGCGAGCCGGACCTCAATCAGACTTGGAGCTCGCCTCTTGGGAGGACTCAATCCCCGAGCGGGAAGAGGCTCTCTAGGATTCGATCGGTACGCGCCCGCCAGCTACCCCAGCCCGCGCCGTCCACCACTTCGTGGGTGACTCTGTTGAAGCCGTGCTCACCGAGCAACGCCGCCAGAGCACGGCTATCTCGCTCACTGTCGATTCCGGCCCGTTCGATCCTAACGTCGTGAAGGCTCCACTCGACATAGAAGAACGTCGGCGACGCGCTCCCCTTCGTGATCAAGGACCGCATCGCCTCCTCGGCCTCCTGTCGAAAGTAGAAACTCTGCACGGCTATCCTACCGATGAGCTCGGGCTTGTCGAGAGCTAGAAAAACCGACGCAAACCCACCGCTCGCAATGCCGGTCATCGCTCGGTTGGCGGCCCCTGGCAGGGTTCGGTAGTTGGCGTCGACGTAGGGGATGAGCTCCTTTGCCACCGCGCTGGTGAACTGACTCAATCGAGGACCATATTCGTTGAAGTCCACCAGCGGCAAGAACACGGCAATCAGCGGCGCGACGCTGGTTCCGATCAGGTTGTCGAGTGAGCGGCGCCACTGCCCCTGATCCAGGGCCTGATCGCCATAATTGACGACCACCACCGGATAGCGCTCCTGGCCGGCACCGTAGCCCGGCGGCAGATAGATCTTGATCTCGCGCTCGTTCTCCAGAATCTCGCTGTTCCAGGTGTAGGTCTCAAGCTGCCCACGGGGGCCCTTCGGCTCACCCAAGTGCTCAGGCTCAGTCCACCCCGGGGTCGCCAGGAGCGAAGACCATTCCTCAGAGTCGCTGACTCGGCGTGGGTTGAGAGGATCCGGCAGCGTATCGTCGAAAATCTCGAAGCTGTACTCGAACAGCGCCGCGGGACGGAGACGCAAGCTCCGAAAGACGAGATCTGTGCCAGGGACCAAAGTCAGCGGCTCACGGTGACCGCGCGCCCAGAAGTTGCCTGAAACCCCCACCTCGGGGACATCACCTCGGTAGACGAAGTGCACCAGCGAGTCGTCTTCGACGATCGGGAACGTCGCTTGCTCGGCAAAGAGCTCGTCGATCAGCTGCTTCTTGTTCTCGGATCCATTCACCTTCTGGATGAACTTCCCAAACTCTCCCAGCAGCAGTCCAGAATCCGCGAGAGAGGGTTCAGCAGAGCTCTGCTCTCGGCTCTCCCCTCGGCTCTCCTGCGGGCGCTCGCCACCGGTCTCGGCAAGATCCACGGCCAGGATATGCTTCTCATCTCGCAAGTAGAGCGTGGTGCCCACGAGGGTTGGCAGAGTCCAAGAGACGGATTCGGTGACCCCAGCACTGGCGAGGACCTCCAGCGCTTCGGGCGTCACTTTCGCGAGTACGAGCTGGCCCGATTCGTCGAGGAACAGGAGCTTGCCATCGGCGTAGAGCGATTGCGCCTTGTGGAATCCGCGCTTGCGCCACGCAACTTTGCCGGTCTTCCAGTTGAAGGCGGTGAGAATCGACGTCGAGTTACCGCCAATTGAGCCATAAATAAAGTCCCCGAGACGGATCGAGGTCCAGTGGGACGCTCGCAGGTAAGTCTCGAACCACACCATATTCGCGGTCCACGAGCTCTCCTGGCGCTGGATCTCGAGCAGTCGCCCTCCTCCCGAAGTGAACTGGCTACCGATCCAGATATGGCTGTCGTCACACTTGACGATCGGGGTGAGGTGGTTGCCGTTGCTGAATTCCATTTCAGAGTCCCACAGCAGGCGACCCGTCGCAGGGTCGAGTGCGACGACTCCTTGCGGTGAGAAATAGATGAACTGCTCTTGCCCACCCAGCGTTGTGAGGGTCGCGGGCGCATAGCTCACGCCACCGGCGTGGCTCTTCCACACCGCCGAACCGTCCGCCGGATCCAAGGCAACCACCGCGTGGTCGGTGCCACCGACCTGGACAATGACCTTGCCGTCATGGTGCAAGGGACTGCTCGAGTAGCCATACTCTTCGACCCGTTCCCGACGTCCGAATTCGGCCGGCAAGTCGAGCTTCCAGAGCAACTCCCCGGAAGCGAGATCGAGACACCGCACCTGGCCATCGATACCGATGGTGATGATGCGGTCGTCGACGATCACCGGCGTCGCGTTGGGGCCGAGCCCAAAGGCGGGAGTCATATCGGACCACAGCTCGGGCTGGTAGCGATGTTCCCAGATCGTCGCGCCCGTCTGAGCATTCAGCGCAACCGCCACCTGGTCGTCGCCATCGCGATACATCGTAAACATCCGGTCCCCCTGGGTGACAATACCGGCATACCCTTTACCCAACGGACGCTTCCACAGCGTCTTCGGACCGTCCGCCGGCCACCACTCGGCGAGATCTCCCACTTCCACCTTGAAGTCACCCGCGGGGCCGCCCCACTGCAGCCAATCGGCGGCCAGTCTCATCGGCGACAGCAGGCAGATCGCGATCAGGGTGAGCGGCAGCAGATGCGTGATCTCGTGTGTCTTCTTCAAGTCGGTCCTCCACCTGGCCAGCAGCTCGCGAGCCAGTCGCTTCCCATCGGTTGTGCGATTCGCAACTCTATAGGGGTGGTACGGCTCGAGCCGGCTAGGGTTCGCGATCGAGCGCAGAAACCCGGTCCTGCTCGGCTCGACGAGCTACGGCTCGACGAGCACGGCTCGAAGATCTACGGCACGACCGACGACCAGGCGCTAGGGTCGCCCGACTCGAAGCCGTCCGCGAAGAGGTCGCTGCACAAACCGCGACGCGTACGCAGCACCTCGAGCTCGAACGGCGTCAGGGCTCGATCGTAGATGCGAACGTCGTCGAGCAGGCCGTCGAACGGACGCCCGCCCTGGGGCTGATCGCCGATCGCCACCGGCACCGTCGGGTCCGTGGTGACCCCGCCGGTCTTGGCCAAAGAGCCGACCTCGACCGCGTCCCGGTAGAGCCGCATCTCGGCGCCGTCGTAGACGGCGGCGGCGTGGATCCAGGTGCCGGCGGTCAGGGCGCCTGAGCTCGCGATCAGGGTCGACGTCGTGCCCTCGGTCTCGAGCCGGAAGCGCAGCCGACTCTCGCCGGCGACGTCCAGGGTGCTCACCATCCACACGTGGTCGGCATCCTGGACGCCGGAAGCCTTGGACAGGAAGCGTCCGTCCATCTGTCCGAAATCATCGGCGCGCAGCCAGAAGGTGATCGTCAGAGCGCTGCCGCCAAGGTCGAAGCTGCCGAGGTCGATCCGGTCGTCGACGCCGTCGAAGTCGAGCGCGTAGGCGCTGTCGTCGTGGGTTTCGGTGCTCCACATCGCCCCGTTCAAGCTACCGTTCAGGGCGCCGCGACTGTCGAGCGCGACGTCGCCCATTCCCTCCTCGAAAGCCCAGCGCGCCACCAGCCCGTCGGTGACGTCGTCGAGGCAGGCGACAACCTCGACTTCGAGGTCGTCGGTGGCGCTGTCGCGGCCGTCGTCGACCACGAGCTGGAAGCTGTAGAGGCCGACCTCGGGCGGGTTGACGAACACCACCAGATCATCGCCGACCAGGTCGGTGGGCGGGCCGGCGGTCTGGATCCAGCTCTCGGCGAGCTGCTCGTCGTCGCCGTCGGGATCGTAGGACGCCGAGCCGTTGAGGGTCACCGTGTCGCCGAGGGCGACGCGCTGGTCCGGGCCGGCAATCGCCACCGGCGGCAGATTCTTGACCGGGCCGATCTGGAAGGTGGCGTCGGCGATGCCGCTCGGCAGCAGACCGCTGGCATAGGCGCGAGCGCGCAGCAGGCTCGACGTCGCCACGGTGAGCGGTGCGCTGTAGAGCGGGCTGGCCTGGGTCGGCTCGCTGCCGTCCAGCGTGTAGTGAATCATGGCGCCGACGGTGGCGGTCGCCAGCGTGACCTCTACGGGATCGTCGAACGCGCCGCCGGGTGGCGTGATCACGGGCAGCGCGGCCGACTCCTGCCCCGTCCAGCGGATGCGCTGCACGCTCGCGTCGCCGGTCTCGTAGGTGGTGAGCAAGTAGAAGAGGTCGCCGGTCAGCGGATCGACGCGGATCAGCACCGGCTTGGCACTGCCGATGCGCACGTCGCCGGCGAAGCCTACGGTGGTTGGCTGGTCGACGCCGAGCACGCGGTGGATGTTGCCGGCCTCGCCGCCGTTCGAGCCCCAGAGGGTGATGAAGTAGCTGCCGTGGTACTCGGCCGGGAACGTGCCGCCGCTCGGGTACCAGGCACCGCCGGTGATCAGCAGCCCGCCGGCCTGCGCGCCGTCCGCCCAGCGCGACGTGTCGACGCCGAGACCACCGTAGCCCTGGTGGCCGAAGTTGGCGGCCGGCGCCAGGCGGTAGATGTCGGCCTTGGCGGGACCGCGGGCGTCGTTGATGAACAGCTGGCCGGTGGTCGGCTCCAGCGACATCGAGAACGGATTGCGCAGCCCCAGGGCGTAGATGCCGCGCAGGTCGCCGCTGGCCTGATCGAAGAACGGGTTGTCGGTCGGGATCGAGCCGTCGGTGCCGATGCGGAAGACCTTGCCGGTGTAGGTCTCGAGCGACTGCACGGCGTCACCGCCCGACCAGCCGTCGCCGGTGGTGACGTAGAGCATGCCGTCCGCCCCCACCTCGACGGCGCCGCCGTTGTGGCTACCCGAGGAGCCCGCGGCGTTGAACGGCAGCTCGAGCAGCACCAGCTCCGAGCCCGCCAGCGCGACGTCGGGATTCGCCGGGTCCGCCTGGATCCGCACCACCCGGTTGTGACGCGGGTTGTTCTGCATGTAGAAGACGTAGACGAAGCCGTTGCTGGCGAAGTCGGGATCGAACGCCAGATCCCGCAGGCCCGAAGACCGATGCCGCACCGGATCACCATTGCTATCGGCCGGGGTCTCAAAGGTGAAGAACGGCGTCGGCAGCAGCGTCCACGTGTCGCCGCTGCGCTTCGCAACGCGCAGGCGCCCGGTGATGCGCTCGGCGATGAACAGTCGACCGTCCGGCGCGAACACCATCCCGGACGGGGACTCCAACGCGCCGACGACCTCGGTGTTCTCGAACCCCGTCGGCAGATCGATCGCGGCGAGCGGCGTCGCATCGAAGCACGAGGCAACCAGGAGAAGAGCCGCGAGTAGACGCGCTGCGAACCCAAGCGTCGAGGATCGGAGCATCAGCCGAGCCTACGCCACATATCGATAAAGTTCAATTAGCAGATAGGCAGCACTCCCAGGCGGCCCCGGCGCGAAGCCGGGGCCGTGAAGCTACATGTCGGTGATGACGACGCCGTCGACGGCGCCGGCCCGGACCCGTGATTGGATCTTCATGTGGGTGCCTCCAGATACAGGTTGCTGCAGAACACAACACCGCACTGCAGCTCTGACCGTAGCAGCCGGACGCCCGGGCGTTGCCGGTTTGGGGACCTCTGGTCGGCGGATGGTTTCGAGTCGCGCCAGCTCGCAGAAGCTCCAAACCATGGCATCTTCCCTTTTCCTTCGACACCCTCTCTGCTCGCTGGCTCGCTGCCGAAGCGCAACTCAGCCGGCCGGCTTCGCCGTCTCGACCGATGGCTTCCATCTCGGCGTCGGCGGCTGGGACGCCCAAGCAAACGCCTCGGTTGGCCTCTGCCATGACCGTAACGGCTCCGGCGGCGAGCCCGCTTGGGCCTCTACCGGCCCCGGCAGCAATCCCTGGTTCTCTGTCGAAGACGTTCTCCCTCACAACGCTCTCGGCGTGCGCGTGAAGCTGGCCGAGATCCCGTCCTTGACCTCGATCGGCGGATGGATTCTGCCAGGCTTCGAGGTCGACATCGACGATGCGGACGGCCCGACCGTCCAATGGGCCATCCGCAACCAGGCCGACGAAATCGAAGCCGTCGACGTCAGGTACTACGGACGAGCCGTCACCAGCGAACCGCTCCGAGACTCGATCGCGACCGTCGGCCCGCAAGGCACGTTGGCAACGGACATCCGCTTCAACTTGAACGATCTCGAGGTCCAAGACGGCTTCGCCACCGGTCTGGTGATCGCCAAGGTGGCAGGAGGCGGCACCGCAGGCATTACGGCCGACTATTTTCGGATCGACACCGGCAACGCCTTCGCCACCGGCAACCGCTGGGTGAACCCGGCCGAGCTGTGCGACACCCGCGAAGCCCGTCTGGCGGATTTTGGCAGCGGCACCACCATCCGCATCCTCCTCGACAAGCCTCTGGGCCCGCTCGAGCCATCATTCGGCTACAAGGTGTATGGCTTCAACGGCAACCTGGTCTCGAGCTTCCTTGCCAACGCGGCGCAACACTACTTCGAGATCGACGCGTCCGAGCTCGCGATCGACGTCCCGTTCGGCACCATAGTGTTCGATTTTTCACCGGCGGGTGGTGGCTGGGTCAGTGCGCGGTACTCGGCATTCGGACAGTTCTCGACCGAGGTGGTCGGCGGCTGTCAGTAGGAACCGTGTCCCGTTCCCTCACTTCGTCGAGGGTACGGGTGCCATCCCCCGTTCGTCATCTTCCCGTTTTCTTCGGCACCCTATCTATTCGCTCGAGC
>JBCCEE010000015.1:0-41883 GCA_039030415.1 Acidobacteriota bacterium | reverse complement strand
GGATCGAGCTCGAACGCCTTGGCGAGCGCCGAAAACTTCTCGTCGGTCCGGTTGGTCCGGTCAGCCACCTCGGCCAGAGCCACCCACAGCGCCTTCGAGCTGCGATCGACCGCCAGCGCTTGCTCGATCAAGCGTCGGGCCTGGGCGGCTCGCCCGGAATCGGAGAGATCGACGGCGAGGGCCAGCAGCTTGTGATGATTCTTGCGCTGTTTCTCCGGCACGTCGGCCACAGTCGCCAGCGTTTCGAGTGCGGCGTTACCCTGCCCGAGCTTCACCTGAGTCTGCGCCAGTGCCAGACCGCTGTTGGTGTCACCCGGTCCGAGCTGGTGCGCTTCGAGGAGCGGATTCAGCGCTTCGCGGTAGCGCTTCTGCTGCAGGAGGCTCATGCCCAGCATGTAGTGACCCTGCGGTTGTTTCGGGCTGCGCGACACGTACGACTGGAAGGCTTCAGCGGCCTCCTGGTACTTCTTGGCGCGGAACGCCGCGACGCCTTCATCCCAAGATGCGGACAGAGGAGAGACCGAGATCATGGCGATCAGGGTGGCGGTGAGAACGATGCGGAGTTTGCTCATGATGTCTCCTTTTAGTGAAGTCTCCTCGGTGCCATAGACCCGCGGGGTCGCGATCGAGTTCCCGAGACATCTCAGGGACGAAAGCAACAAACACCTATTGAACTAGTTGACTAGTACAATAGTGGTCATGTACGCTTGCCGCATGCAACTCGCGATCGAAATACAAAAAGGCGCCGCGGTGCCGATCTATGCTCAGCTCACCGAACAGATCCGTCTCCTGGTGCACCGCGGGGTGCTGGAGCCGGGGGATGCCATGCCGACCGTCCGCATGCTGGCGGTGCACCTGGGCATCAACGCCAACACCGTGGCTCGCGTCTACCGAGATCTTCAGCGTGAGGGCGTGCTACGCCTCGAGCGCGGCGTCGGCACCTTCGTTGCCGAGCTGAGCGAAGGCCAGGTCACGCCGGCCGACTTCCGCGCCATCACCAAAAAAGCGGAAAAGCTGGTCCAGATCAGCCGCAAAGCGGGGCTGCGGGTCAGCGAGGTCACGCGACTGGTAGAGAACCTTTGGAAGGAGCAAAAAGATGCTGAAGGGTAGCTTTAACGTCATCAGCCTGGCGATCTTGATGGTGGCCGTCGCAGTGGCGATCGCGGTCGAGGACAGCGTGCCTCGGCAGCTCCCCGGGGTGATCCTGGTCGTGGGCCTGATTCTGATGGCGGCGCCGAAACAGGTCGAGCAGTGGGAGCGCGGCATCCTGCTGCGCTTCGGCAAGTTTCAGCGCGTGCTGAAGCCGGGAATCTCGTGGATCGTGCCGGGCATCGACTCGATCACCTCGCTGGTCGACATGCGCATCCGCTCGACGTCGTTCTCGGCCGAGAAGACGCTGACTCGCGACACCGTGCCGGTCAACGTCGACGCCGTGCTGTTCTGGGTCGTCACCGACGCCAAGCGGGCGATCCTCGAGGTCGAGCGTTTTCAGGCGACGGTCAGCTGGGCGGCGCAGACGACCCTGCGCGACGTCATCGGCAAGACCGAGCTGGTGCGGATGATCTCGGAGCGCGAGGCGCTGGACGAGGAGCTGCAGGCGATCATCGACGCCAAGACCTCGGAGTGGGGCGTCACGGTGCAGTCGGTCGAGATCCGCGACGTGCGGATTCCAACAGACCTCGAGGACGCCATGAGCCGCAAGGCGCAAGCGGACCGCGAAAAGGAGGCTCGCGTCATCCTGGCGGAATCGGAGCTCAAGGTGGCGGAAGAGATGGAGAAGGCGTCTGAGATCTACCTCGACAATCCCACCGCGCTCAAGATCCGCGCCATGAACATGACCTATGAATCGATCAAGGAGCGCGGCGCCTTGATGGTCATCCCCTCGGGTATGACAGAGTCGATCAATCCCGGGGTGCTGGGCGTGGCGGCCGCCAGCTTCCAACCGCCGGACGTTGATTCATGAAAGACCTGACTCATGAAAGACCTGACTCATGAAGGGTCGTGAATGATGATTGCCTTCCAGGTATCGGCGAAGCGCCTGCATCGCTGCCGCGTCAAGCTGCGCGATGAGGTGCTGAAGCGAGCCAGCCTGTTTCCGTACTTTGACGACTCGGGGCGCGTGCATTCGATCATGCTGGTGTGGCCGGAGAGCCCCGACATCGTCCTGCTGCCCTACCGTCCCGAGCTGGTGCACGTACCGCGTTTCGGCCGCGTCACGTTCGACGCCGAGCGCGCTGGCCTGCGCGGTGTCGGGGCCGGCGAGGCCGCCGAGCTGACCGCGGGCTGCTGGCACGAGGATCCGTGGTGGGTGCTGAAGGCCGAGCGTTTCGAAGGCAACGCGGCGGTGCCGGTATTGAAGGCGACGAATTCCGCGGGGCAATGGCGCGTAACGATGGCAGATTGCGTGTACCAACGCGATCTGTCCCGCATTGTGGGGCTACAGAAACCGGAAGGCGAGGTCGTCCCCTACGTGAGTGGTAATCTACCGTCCCGGTGTACGGCGCCCTCACCAACACGTCGCAAGAGCTGGCGTTTGGTCCCTTTCTGGCAGAATCACCGTTCTGGACTGGAGGTATCGCGATGAAGCCTGCAACCCGCCAACTGGTCTCCCTCGCCGTTCTGGCACTTCTGTTCTATGGCTTCGCCGTCGCGGCGGACAGCCGTGAGCTGCAGACGGCCTTTGGTGTATGTTTGGCGCTCGGTGTGATCTTCGAGTGTCGATTCTGGTGGCGTCTGCTCTTCCCGAAGAAGAGCGCGCCGGCTCTAGAATGAGCCCTGGAATGAGCGGAGCCTGGAGAACGGTCGGGTATGGACGAGCTGCAGCCGGCGATAGTGTTAGTGGAGCCCCAACTGGGCGACAACGTGGGTTCGGCGGCGCGCGCCATGCTGAACTGTGGGCTGACCGACCTCCGACTCGTCAATCCGCGCGACGGCTGGCCGAATCCGCGTGCCCAGGCCATGGCGTCGGGAGCGCGCGAGGTCATCGATCGAGCTCGGGTCTTCGACACCCTCGAAGCAGCCGTCGCTGATCTGCAGTGGATCGTCGCCACCACCGGGCGGCGGCGTGACATGGTCAAAGACGAGCTGACGCCGGTGGCGGCGGCCAGCGAGATCCGACGCCGCAGTGCCGGCAGCGAGCGCTGCGGCGTCTTGTTCGGGCGCGAGCGCATCGGCCTGACCAATGAAGAGGTGGTGATCTGCGACGCCATCCTGTCGGTGCCGCTCAATCCGGCCTTCCGCTCGCTCAACCTGGGTCAGGCGGTGCTGCTCATCGCCTACGAGTGGTTCAAGGCCGGCGATGAAACCCCGGCGCGGGTGCAGCTCGACGACGGGCATCCGCGCGCGACCACCGGCGAGGTGGTGGAGTTTCTGAACCATCTCGAAGAGGCGCTCGAGTCGGGCGGCTATTTCAAGACGACGGAGATGAGGCCTTCCAGCATCCAGGTCATCCGCAACATCTTCACCCGCTCTGAGCTGACGGATCGCGAGGTGAGAACGCTGCACGGCATCGTCACGTCGTTGGTGGGCCGTCGGCGTGACAAGCTCTGAGGCTCGATAGAAGGACTCGACGGCTTGCCGAGCGCCAGCGAATCGGGTAATATGCCGCGCCCGCGGCCTGCGGAAGCACTTGGCTCTCAGAAAGCACTTGGTTCCCAGGATGCACGGGCTCTCGATCAGTCCCCGGACTGAAGCCCTGACAGATTCAAGCCTCTAGGATTTCGCGATCACAGTCTCCCGTGATCACAGTCTCCCGCGATCACGGTCTTCCGCGATCACAGTCCCAATGCGGTGTAACCCCCGAAGCCGCACACACATTTCACGACAGCGGTCGGAAAACTAGACTCTCGGATCGCGGAAGGAGTATGGCCATGAAAAAAGATCTTCATCCCGAGCTCAAGCTCATCGACGTGAGCTGCGCCTGCGGCACGAGTTTCAAGACCCATTCGACGCTCAGCGAGCTGCGCTTGGAAATCTGCAATACGTGCCACCCGTTCTTCACGGGCAAGCAGAAGTTCGTCGATACCGCCGGTCGCGTCGAGCGCTTCAAGCGTCGCTACGGCCTGGGCGCCGGCCAGTAGCCGCCACGGTCTCCGGATTCGCGGGGTCGCTAGCGGCCCCTGCCCTGCTATGCTTGCGGAGAATCAGGAACCGTTGCGATGCATGAAAAACTGGCCCAGCTCGAAAATACCCACGATGACTTGACGCGGATGCTGGCGGACCCCGAGGTCCTCGCCAACCCGAACAAGTATCGAGAGACCAACAAGGCGCTGTCCGAGATCACCCACGTGGTGGCGCTCTACCGCGAGCTCAAGAAGCTCGAGGCAGAGCGGGACGGCGCCGAGGAAAGGCTCGCCAGCCTGCCGAAGGACGACGACCTCTACGCCATGGCGGAAGAGGAGCGCGACGGGCTGAACGCGCGTCTCGAGCAGCTGCTCGAAGAGATCCGCATCGAGCTGATCCCTAAGGATCCCAACGACGCCCGCAATGTGGTGCTGGAAGTCCGCGCCGGGACCGGCGGCGATGAGGCGACGCTGTTCGCCTCGGAGCTGTTCCGCATGTACACCCGCTACGCCGAGCAGCAGGGCTGGAGGGTCAGCATCCTCGACCTGTCGGAGTCCGAGGCCGGCGGCATGAAAGACGTCGAGGCGATCATCGAAGGCAAAGGGGTCTTCAGCCGCCTGAAGTACGAGGGCGGCGTGCACCGCGTCCAGCGCGTGCCGCAGACCGAAGCCTCGGGGCGCATCCACACCTCGGCGGTGACGGTGGCGGTGCTGCCGGAGGCGGAAGAGGTCGAGATCGAGATCGCCGAGAAGGATCTGCGGGTGGACACCTACTGCTCTTCGGGCCCGGGCGGCCAGGGCGTCAACACCACCTACTCGGCGGTGCGCTTGACCCACGAGCCGACCGGCACCGTCGTCACCTGCCAGGACGAGCGCAGCCAGATCAAAAACAAGGCCAAGGCGATGCGCGTGCTCAAGTCGCGTCTGCTGCAGATCGAGCAGGAGAAGGCGCAGTCCGAGATGACCGCCGAGCGCCGCAAGATGGTGGGCTCGGGCGATCGTTCGGAGAAGATCCGCACCTACAACTTCCCCCAGAACCGCCTCACCGACCACCGCATCAACCTGACCCTGCACAAGCTGCCGGCCATCCTCCAGGGCGATCTCGACCCGGTCATCGACCCGCTCGTCGGCCACTTCCAGGCCGAGAAGATGCAGCAGGACGCCGCGGGCACCTCCTGATCTAAGCGGGATACCGGAAGCAGTCTGTGGTGTGGTCGTTGACCATGCCTACGGCCTGCATAAAGGCGTAGCAGATGGTGGTGCCGACGAACTTGAAGCCGCGCCGCTTGAGCGCTTTGGACATGGCGTCAGACTCGGGCGTGCTGGCGGGGACTTCCTCTATCGTCTTCCAGGCGTTGAGCCTCGGCTCGCCGCCGATGAACCGCCAGATGTACTCGTCGAAGCTGCCGTACTCCTGCTGGACGTCGAGAAAGGCCTGGGCGTTGGTGACGGCGCTGCGAACCTTGAGCCGATTGCGCACGATGCCGGGGTTCTCCAGCAGCTCTTGGATCTTGGCCTCGTCGTAGGCTGCGACGCGCTGCGGGTCGAAACCGTCGAACGCCTGGCGGTAGTTCTCGCGCTTCCTGAGGATGGTGATCCAAGACAGACCGGCCTGGGCGCCTTCGAGGAGCAGGAATTCGAATAGGACGCGGTCGTCATGAACAGGCACGCCCCATTCCTCATCGTGGTAGGCGATGTAGAGCGGGTCGTCCCCCACCCAGGCGCAGCGTTGGGGCATATCTAGGCTCCGATCGGGAATCAGCTGGGTAGGGCCTTGACGGCCGCGATGATGTCGCTGGTGGCGTGATCCTTGGGGTCGCCGACTAATGCAGTGCGGCCGCCGTAAGCGCGCACGATCTCGTACTCCGGCACGCGATCGGGCGAGCCGTAGTCGGTGCCCTTGCAGTGGACGTCAGGTCTCAGGTCGCTCAGCAGGGGGCCCGGGGTATCGCCCTCGAAGATCACCACGAAGTCGACCGGCTCGAGGGCAGCGAGCAGCTCGGCGCGTTCCGCTGCCGGCACGACGGGTCGTCCCGCACCTTTGAGCGACGTCACCGAGGTGTCGTTGTTGAGGCCGACGATCAGCACGTCGGCCTGCTCGGCGGCGTCGCGCAGGTAGCGCAGGTGGCCGACGTGCAGCAGGTCGAAGTGACCGTTGGCGAAGGCAGACGTCCGGCCCTGGCGACGCAGCTCGGCGAGCTGGCTGCGCAGCGTCTCGATGTCGACAACTCGGCCCATAGCGTCCTCGCGCGGTCAGTCTGCGCCGCGATGGCGCCAGTCCAATGTTTCCAAGGGGTGTGGGTCGCTGTGCACGGCTCGCCGCAGCTCGTCGCGAGTGAGGGTGGCGGTGCCCATCTTCATGACGACGATGCCGCCAGCGTAGTTGGCCAGGCAGGCGGCTTCGAGCGGCGTACCGCCGGCCGCCAGCGCCAGCGCGAAGGTTCCGATCACGGTGTCGCCAGCGCCGGTGACGTCCGCCACCTGGTCGTTGCCGTGGACCGCGATATGCGCCGTGCCCGAAGGCTCGAACAGCGCCATGCCGTCGCTGCCCTGGGTGATCAGCAGAAATCGTGCGCCGAGCCGCGAGAGCAGCTCCTGCCCGGCCTGCTCCAACGCGTCGGTACCGCTGGCGATGGTCCGTCCGAGCAGCGCTTCGGCCTCCTCGGCATTGGGGGTGGCGCCGTCGAGTCCGACGAGATCGCCGAGGCGATAGCGGCTGTCGCCGAGCAGCGCACATTCGGGGCCCAAGGCCTCGCGCAGGTGCGGTAGCAGCTCCGGGGTCACCGCTCCGTAGCCGTAATCGCTGAGGACCGCGACCCGTGATGGGTGCTTCGAGCTCTTCAGGGGGGCGAGCAGTGCCGACTGCTCTTCAGCGGACAGAGCGAGCTGATCTTCGATGTCGAAGCGCACGATCTGCTGCTTGATGGCGTGGCGTGCGCCGCCCAAGACCCGCGTCTTGGTCGGCGTGCGGTAGCCTGATCGAGTTTGAATTCCTTCGGTCGAGATACCGCGGTCTTCTAAGAGGCTTCGCAGGGCGTGCCCGGAGTCATCGTCTCCCACCACGCCGACCGGCAGGGGAGCTCCGTCGAGAGCCGCCACGTTGGCTACCGCGTTGGCGCCGCCACCCGGGGTGGTGTTCTCGCTGTCGTGGCGCAGGATCAAAACCGGCGCCTCGCGGCTGATGCGCTTGGGCGTGCCGGTGATGAAGCGGTCGGCGACCAGGTCGACCAGCATCGGCACGCGCTGGCCGGCCATGCCGTCGATCAGCTCCAGGAGCCGCTCGGCCCGGGGGAATTCCGCGGCGGTTTTCATGGCCGCCGAGCCTAGCAGCATTCCGTCCGCTAAGCGGCTGATGAGCGGTCGTGTGGGTCGGGCTGCGCCGGGCTGCGTAACTCGCAGGGTCTCTCTCGGTCTGCACACATCACTAACCCGCCTTTCGACAGATCAGTCAAGGTATCGTGCACGCTCAAACATCTCAGCCCGCGCTCGCTCCGACCCACACGACCTGAAGACTCTGCGCCGGTGTGGCCGAACTCTGTTGTGGGCTCAGGAAGCGCCGCGACCCGAGAGGACCGCCGGTACGGTTTTGAGCAGGATCTTCATGTCCAGCCAGGGCGACCAGGAGTCGATGTACTGCAGGTCGAGCTCGATCCAGCGGTCGAAATCGATCTGGTTGCGACCGCTGATCTGCCACAGGCAGGTGAGGCCCGGCTTCATCGACAGCCGCCGCCTCTGCCAGCGCTGGTAGCGGGCGACCTCGTCGGGGATCGGCGGCCGGGGGCCGACCAGGCTCATGTCACCTCGCAAGACGTTCCAAAGTTGGGGCAGCTCGTCGAGCGAGAAGCGGCGCAGGAAGCGGCCGATCCAGGTGACGCGGGGGTCGTCCCTGAGCTTGAACACCGGGCCGTTCATCTCGTTCAGATGCATCAGCTCGTGCTGTTTGGCCTCGGCGTCGTTGATCATGGTGCGGAATTTGTAGAGCGTGAATTTGCGCCCGTTCAAGCCGCAGCGGGTCTGGCGATAGAGCACCGCGCCGCGTCCCGTGAGCTTGATGCCGAGGGCGATTCCGACCACCACCGGCAGCGCCACCACCAGCAGCACCGCCGACATGGCGATGTCGAGCAGGCGCTTGAAGGCCAGGGGGATCGGCCGCTCGGGGGTGGTCGAGAAGGTCAAGAGCGGTACGCCGTCGAGCTCTTCGAAATGCGTGCGTGCCTTGGTGTGCGGGAAGAGGTTGAGGGCGAAACGGGTGCGAATCCCCTGCTCGTGGAGGGCGAGGAAGAGGTCCTCCATGCGGTCGATATCACGCCGATTGACGCAGAACAGCACGTCGTCCACCGGATTCTCTTCGATGATCGACAGGATGTCCTCCATGCCACCGAGCAGCCGATAGCGCGCCGGCAGCTCGGGAGCTGCAGCGTCTGAGACGGTATCGGTATGGGCGACGAAGCCCAGAATGCGGAAGCCCCAGTAGCGATGATCGAGGATCGAATCGGCGAGCGCGAGCGCCCCTTCGTGGGTGCCGCAGATGAGCACCGTGCGGTAGTTGTAGCCGCGCCAGCGTACATAGCGAGAGAGGGTGCGGATCGCCAGTTTCTCGGCGATCAGCAGGAGGCCCGCCAAGCCGGCCACGAGCAGCACCCACACGCGACTGAACTCGTCGTTGCCGAGTAGCTTGGCGTCGAGCCGCAGCGCGTAAATGCCGAGCGCCAACACCGCCAGCGCGGTGGCGCAAACCCGCACGATGGTCCAAGCTTCCTCCCCCAGCGGTACGGTGCGATGGGAGCGATAGCAGCCGTAGGCCAGCAGCAGAGAGCCCCAGATCAACAGCACATAGGGCAGCAGAGGCAGATAGGTGCTGAGCGGGTAGAACGAAGAGATGGACTCCGGGAACAGCACCGGCAGCCAGTGGGCGCGGATCCAGAAGGCGAGAAAGAACGCTGCCGCCACCAGAGCCAGATCGAGAGCAAAAATCCCGATGACAAGCGGTCTCGACTGTTCCTTCAGCATCGCCGGCCTTTCAGGGCGACGTCTCTTCAGAGGCCGGCTGCCGGCAGTGCACCGCCAGCGGGCTGTCGAAGCCGTGGCAGCCATCGCGCACCAGCAGCTGCTCGCTTTCGTAGATGGCCGGCGAACCGTCGTCGCTCGTCAGGTAGCTGTTCTGCACCTTGGGCATCGACGCCAGCGTCGTGAAGTGGATGACGAAGCTCTTGCGGGTCAGGGCAGGATCGGTGGGGTACGAGCCGCCATGCAGCAGCGAGTGATGCCAGATCAGCACTTCACCGCGCTTGCACGTGAAGGTCTCGAGCTCCAGACCCGCCGAGCTGGTGTGCTGCTGATCCCAGGCTTGGGCCGCCTCGAGCTGCTCCTGGCCGTCGGCGAGGTGATCGAAGGTGTAGCGATCCGGCTGGTAGAGGTAATAGGGGAGCCGGTGGGAGCCCGGCACGTAGACTAGCGGGCCGCAATCCGGTCCGATGTCCTCGAGGGCGATCCAGGCGGCTGCCAGGTGGCTGGCGGGATTCATCTGGACGTAGACCGGGTCGCGGTGCAGGCCCTGCTGGCTGCCCCATTCGAAGTAGAGCGACTGCGTCGCCACCGAAGGCTCGCCGAAGATTTCGTCGATCACCGAGAAGATCTCGCGGTGCAGGTAGAGGCCCAGCGCGGTCTCCGATGCGCTATGGAGATCCGCGATGCGACACGACGGCTTGCGATGCTCGGGATCGGCGCGCGTGAACGGCGTCAGTAGGCTGTGGTAAGCGTAGGAGACATTGCCAGGGCGCTCGCGCCACAGCCGCTCGACGTCCTCGTTCAGCTGATCGGTGACGGCAGCGTCGAGATCGAGCGACAGCTTCAGGTAGCCGAGCTCGGCGTACTGCCGCAGCTGCTGGGCTCGCGGCTCGTCGATCTCGCCTCGTCGCAGCTTCTTCTTGATGCGCTTCAGGGCGTTGCGCTGATCGAGCCAGAGCTTGCTCCACAGTTGGCCGTCCCGATTCAGCGGACCTTCCGGGCGTTGCGGGCGGAGGACGTCGAGGATACTCATGCCGGGGGCTCCAAAGAAGTCGAAGCGAAACGCAGCAGGCTGCCGAGAAGTGAGAGGGATGATCGAATCATAGCGGCGATTTTAGCCCAGGCAGAATTGTCGAACCGCCGCGAATGCTTCAGGGACATAATCTCGGAGCAATACTACGAGCGACCGGGCGATTGCGTTGAGGTCACTGCGTCGAGGTCGCAGCGTTGGGTCATCGCGCTGGGGTTATCGCCCTGAGGTTACCGCGCTGGAGCCACCTGCAAGCCGTTCGAAGAGCTCGGCGTACTGACGTGTCACGGTGTCCCAGGAGTAGCGCTCGGTAGCGCACTCGGCAGCGTCGCGTCGCAGCCGAGCGGTGGCTTCGGGATCCTGTAGGACGCGCTCGAAGAGCGCGGTCAGGGTCGCCGGCTCGTGGGCGCGAAAGAACAGTCCGCAGTCGCCGACCGCCTCACGGTTCTCAGGCGCCTCGTTGACCAGCAAGCAGTTGCCATAGCCCATGGCTTCGACCAGCGCGGGATGGGTGCCGCCGACCTCCGTGGCATGCACGTAGGCCAGCGCGTGAGCCTGCAGCTCGCGGTAGCCCTCGCCGTAGATACTGCCCGGGAACAGGATCCGCGGGTCGGCCCGTTGGCGTAGGTCGGCGATGAAGCGCTCGGCATAGGGAGCGTCGCCGACCATCACCAGCGGGGTGTCGCCAGGCACTTCCCGGTAAGCCTCGACAACGCGGTGTGGATTGTTCTCCGGCTCGAATCGGCTGACGTAGAGAAAGTAGCCGCGGGAGCTCAGTCCGAGGCGCTTCAAGGTCTCGGTGCCCTCGGGTGGCCGAGGCTCGACGCCATAGGTGATCATCGTCGAAGCGGCGCGGTAGCGGCTCATATAGTGATCGCGGATGACCCCGGCATCGGTGACCAGCGCCTGCGGCAGGATGCAGGCCAGCCGTTCCGAAAAGGCGTAGACCCAGCGGCCGAGTGGCCCCCATTTGGCGCGTCGTTTTTCGATGCCGTCGACATGGAGCGCCGTCGGAGTGCCGCCGAGCCGTAGTAGCGGCACGAACATCGCGTTGGCGGAGTTGACCAGCAGAGCGGCATCGTAATCCTTGGGCAGAGCGTGCAGGCACGACAGCAGCGTGTGCACCGGCGTATCGAGGTATTTGGTGCGCAGCGTCGGCAGTACGACCAGGCGGACTCCGCGATGCTGGTTCAGAGATCGGGGCGTGTGGTGTGCTCGGCAGTAGACGGTCACCTCGTGCCCGAGCCCGTGCAAACGCACCGCGACCTCTTCCATCAGCGTCTCGTAGCCGCCGTAGTTGCCTGGAATGCCGCGACTCCCGAGGAGCGCGAGCTTCATGGTCTTCATGGATCGTCGGCCGGCGGTTCTTTAGCGCTCGTGTCGCTCAACATCGTACGGTAGGGCTCGGCGAGCTCCTCGCGCCCCCAAGCCTCATAGAGACGAATCAGGTGCTCGGCGATACCGAGCGTGTGCAATGACGCCGAGCTGGTCTGCCCGCTGACGCTCTCGAGGCCGCTGAGCAGGAGCGTCTCGGCCTGGGAGAATTGCCCGAGCCCGACCAGGCTCGCTCCGAGCACGCTCTCGGCGACGCCTCGACGCCAGTGATCCTCCGGAAGGGTCCGAGTCAGGATCCCTAGGCCCTCGCGAGCTCGCGTTTCGGCTTCGGCGTACTTACCCTGCTGTTGTAACAGCTCCGAGAGCTCCAGCAAAGCCTGCGCAACGCTGGGATGCTGGTTGCCGAGGTGCTCGCGTCGCAGCACCAGATTGCGCATGTAGAGCTCCTCGGCCTCCTCGAAGCGCCCCTGATCTCGATACAGCTGCGCCAGGCTGTCGAGCGCCGTAACCGCTTCGGTCGCGGCCCGCTGCGCCCGCTGATTCGATGACACGGCAATCGTCGAGAGCAGGGCCACCAGAAGACCCGCGATGGCCACCGCCGCCGGCAGCCAGAATCGTTTGCGGGTCGAGCGTTTGAAGCGGTACGAGTACGTCGTGTCGTGGGCCTTGACGGTCTCGCCATCGAGAAATCGCCACAGGTCGTCGGCGACTTCGCGTGCCGTTGCATAGCGCTGCTCCGGCAGCTTGGCCAAGCACTTCATGGTGACCGCCTCGAGCTCGGCCGGCAGTGAGGGGTCGCGCTCTCGTAGCGGCTTGGGCTCGTCCTCCCGCACCTGGCGCAGCATCTCTCCCAGGCTCGGATGATCGAAGGGCAAGTGGCCGCATAGAAACTGGTAAAGCGTGACGCCCAGGCTGTATACGTCGCTGCGGACGTCGACATCACGCTCGTCGCCGAGCCGTTCGGGCGCCACGTAGTAGGGCGTGCCGGCGTGGGCGGCGCTCCAGATCGACCCGCCATCGAGCACCATGGCGATGCCGAAGTCGGCCACCCAGGGCCACCATTTGCCGTCGGGGGTCTGCTCGACCAGGATGTTGGACGGCTTGACGTCGCGGTGTACTAGCCCTTCGCGATGCGCGGCGTGTAGCCCTTCCGCGGCCTGGGCCATCAAGCGGATCTTCTGGTCGAGCGTCGTCTGTTCCCGCGTCTCCATCAGGGTGGGACCGTTGACGTACTGCATCGCGATGTAGGGCTGGTCTCCGAGCTCGCCGGTCTCGTGTACGGTCAGGACATACTCGTGGCGCACGCAGGCTTGGGCCTGGGCTTCGCGCAGGAATCGCTGCAGGGTTCGAGGTTCGGCACGCTTGAGCAGCTTGAGCGCGACCGGCCGGCGCAGGTGGCGATCGAAGGCCTTGTAGACCCTGGCCATGCCGCCTTCCCCCAACCGCTCCTGGATCTCGTAGCGTTCGATGCTGGCCGCGATCGCCGTCATGCTGCGAGTTTCGGCCTTCGGATCCGGCGCTTCGAGGGCGTCCGCCGCCGGCGCAGACAAGAACGAGGTCGGCAGTTCGGCGGCCCACTGCAGACGCCGCTGGGCCTCGGCGAAGAGATCCGGCTCGTCGGTCGCGATACGGTGCAAGAAAGCCTCGCGCTGGGTTGTCTCGAGACTCGCGGCGGTCAGTACGATCTCGTCGAGGCGCAGCTCGTGATCGGCCTCGAATCGTTCGGCCTCGATCCCGCTGTCGAGCGGCGCCTCCGGTCCGCCGTTGCCGGCTACCGGATCGAGCTCAAGCCTGCGGCTGTCGTTGGAGCTCGCCATAGAGCCAGGTCCTGACCGCTCGCCAATCGCGCACCACGGTCGGTCGAGAAACGTTCAAGGCCTCGGCGGTCTCGTCCACGGACAGGCCGGCGAAGTAGCGAGCTTCCACGAGCTGCTCGTGGCGTGGGTTGACCCGGGCGAGGCGCGAGAGTGCCTCGTGCACCGCCAGTACGTCTTCGGGGCGATGGCCGGTGGGATCTGCAACGTGCTCGGGCAGCTCGGTCTTGGCGACATCGCCTTCGCGCTTCTTGGTCAACCGACGGCGAGCTTCATCGACCAGGACGTAGCGCATGGCGCGTGCCGCGATGGCGAAGAAATGGCCGCGGTCATTCCAGTCGACGCTCGAGCTCGAGCCCACCAGTCGCAGGTAGGCTTCGTGCACCAGCGTCGTGGCTCCTAGCTGGTGGTTTGCGCCCCGTTTGCGCAGAACGCTTCGCGCCAGGCTCCGGAGCTCACCGTAAATGACCGGCCACAGCTCCTCCTCAGCGTGGTCACTGCCGCCGCGCCAGTCGCGCAGCATCTGGGTGATCTCGAGAGGTGAGGGGCGACGCATGAGAATGTTCTGCAGATTGCGCGCACAAATGAAAGGATAGGGGTTCTCCAGTTTACTCGGGCAAGCAAACTAGAATGATAATTCCGCGGGAATCGAGTATGTACAAAGATCTTCTCGCGAACCCCATCTAGACGCAAATAGTTCCATCAGATCATCAACGCTCGACTATCCTCGAAGTGAGCTGGCGAGGCGATGGGGCTCGCCGGAGAAAGTGCGGTCGAAGCAGGGTCTGCTGGAGAAAGGTCTGCTAGAGACGGGGCCGCTGAGAATACGAGCATTCGGGGGAGTGCTAAAATTACTGAGATGACACATGCCGCGCGGCAAGTCGCCGAGCTTCTCGATGCTTGGAGCTCCGGAGATCGCCAGGCTTTGGATCAATTGATGCCGCTGGTGCTCGGAGATCTTCGCGCTTTGGCACGTAGCTATCTGGCGCGCGAGACCCCCGGGCACACCCTCGAGCCGACGGCCCTCGTGCACGAGGCGTATCTGCGACTCGCCGGCCGCCGTCAGGTGCAGTTCGAGAATCGCGTCCAATTCTTTGCAGTACTCGCGGAGACCATGCGGCGGATCCTCGTAGACCACGCTCGGCGCAAGAAGGCTGCTCGCCATGGCGCCGGCCAGGCTCCGCTACCCCTCGAAGAAGCGCTGGGGCTGCCAATCCGGGTCGACGTTGATCTCATCGCTCTCGACGACGCCCTCAAAGAGCTGGGGATGATCGCGCCTCGCCAGAGTGAAGTCGTCGAGCTGAGCTATTTTGGCGGTCTGACCTTCGATGAGATCGCCACCGCGCTCAACGTCTCTCCGGCGACGGTCAAGCGCGATATCAAGACGGCGAAAATCTGGCTGCTGCGCGAGCTCAAGCGCGATCGACACGAGGCACGGGACGAGGCGGCGCCGTGACCCTGGTGCGCCAACGGCGCGTGATGGAGGTGCTCGACGCGACCTTGGCCGAGCCCCCCAAGTCGCGTCCGGCGTTCCTTCAAAGGGTCTGCGGTGAAGACGAAGCGCTGAGGCGGGAGGTCGAGTCGCTGCTCGACCTGGAAGAAGAAGCCGACAGTTTCCTACCCGAACCGGCGGTCGCGCTCGATGGCGGCACGACCCTCGAGAAGGGCAACCGCATTGGCCCCTATCGCATCCTCGATCTATTGGGGCGAGGCGGCATGGGAGCGGTCTATCGCGCGGTGCGGGAAGACGACTTCGAGAAGCAGGTCGCTCTGAAGCTGCTGCAGCGAGATCTGGTGAGCGAGGCTACCGTCCGTCGTTTCCACAACGAGCGTCAGATTCTGGCGCGGCTCGAGCATCCCTCGATCGCGCGCCTACTCGACGGTGGAACTACGCCCGACGGGCGCCCGTTTCTGGTCATGGAGTACGTCGAAGGCGTGCCGGTCGACGAGTATTGCGACGAGCATCACCTGTCGACCCGCAAGCGCCTGGAGCTGTTTCTGCGCATCTGCTCGGCGCTCGCCTTCGCCCATCAGAATCTGGTGGTGCATCGCGACCTCAAGCCTGGCAACATTCTGATCACTCCAGAAGGCGCGCCAAAGCTTCTCGATTTCGGCATCGCCAAACTCCTCGGCGATGAAGATGCGGTGCGTCGCGACCTCACCTACGGTAACGAACAGCCAATGACGCCGCGCTTCGCGAGCCCGGAGCAGGTGCAGCGTCAGCCGATCACCACCGCCAGCGACATCTATGCCCTGGGTTCTCTGCTCTATCGGCTGTTGACTGGACGCCTGCCCTGCGGCCTGGAGAGCTGCAGGTTCGGCGAGATCGGCTGGCGGATCGTCGAGAAAGAGGCGGTCAAACCGAGCGTGACGGTGACCCGCACCGAGGAGATCCAGACCACGGCTGGAGTCAAGCGCTGGACGCCGGAGCTGGTCAGTCTCACTCGCGAGGGCGATGCCGATCGACTGCGCCGCAGCCTGGCCGGGGATGTCGACGCCATCCTCTTGAAGGCTCTGCGCAAAGAGCCCCAGCACCGCTATGCCTCAGTCGAGCAATTCGCCGAGGACGTTCGTCGGCATCTGGTCGGTTTGCCGGTGGCGGCACGCAAGGGCACGCTGCTCTATCTCGGCAGCAAGTTCGTGCAGCGGCATCGCTGGGGCCTGGCTGCCGCCTTGACACTCCTGCTGGCGGCTACGGGCCTTTTGATCCGCGAGGGACAGCGGCTGCAGGACGAGCGTCAGCGCGCCGAGCGCGTTACCGTCGTGCTGCGCGAGCTGCTCAGTCTTGGAGATCCCGACCTGCGAGACGACGCCTCGATGATCTCTACGCTGGAAAGCGTCCGGGACGGGCTCGCGGTGCTCGAGGCCGAGCCCGAGCTGCGCTCGGAGTTGCTGTTGACCCTGGGCCGGATCCATCATGCGCGGGGCAATGCGGATGAGGCGCGGGAGACGTCTCAGGAGTCTCTGGATCTTTGGCAAGAAAACCTGCCGGAGCGTCTCGAGGGTCTGGCTATTCGGTTCAACAACCTGGCGGCGCTGGATCTCGATGAAGGAGATTATGCGGCGGCGGAGCAGCACCTGCGCGAAAGTCTCAGGTTACGCGATCGGCTGGGCGACACCTCGCAAACCTACGTCGTCAATCTCAACAACTTGGCTACCGCCCTGCTGTATCAAGGTGATCCCGCAGGAGCGGAGGAGCTCTACCGCAAGGGGCTCGAGATTCGCGAGCGTTTGTTGGGGCGTGACGATCCGCAGGTTGCGCGCAGTCTACGGAGTGTGGGAGCGGTTCTGCATGCGCAGAGTAAGTCCAAAGACGCGGAGCCCTTGGTGCGCGAAGCGCTGGCGATCCGGCTCAGGGCTTACGGCCCCGACCACACCGGTGTCGCTTCGGTGCTCGATCTTCTGGGGCGTATTCGTCTGGCCCAAGGCGATCACTGGGAGGCCGAGAAGTATTTTCATCGCGCGCTCGAGATCCTAAGAGCGAAACTGGCCAGTGATCATCCTCACTTGGTTTGGAGTGAGCGTAATCTGGGGCTGGTTGTGCTGGCGGAAGGAGATCTGGTCGCGGCGCGAGCGATGTTGACGCGGGCCTACCATGTCTTGAGTCAAACCAGGAGGCCTGGGCATTGGCGACTCGCTGCCACCAAGAGCGATGTCGGAGCTTTGCTGGCCGCGGAGGGAAGGTTTGAAGAGGCGGAGTCCTGTCTGCTCGAAGGGCATAGCGAGCTGCGGGATGTCCGTGGCGACGATCATGCCTACACACGAACATCCCGCCAACGCATCGCAGAGCTTTATGAATCATGGGGTGATCCGGAACGTAAGCAGACGTTCGAAGTCTCTATCGGCGAAGAACAAGGGCCGGAGTCCATCAGGTGAGCTCTTAGTATCTGTTCCATAGATTCCGTCTTCAGGCGCGAGCAATGCGCAGTCCTTCAGGTTCGATCTCGATCTGCTCGTCGGCGATACGGAAACCCTCGGGCTCGATCTCGATCTGCTCGTCGGCGATGCGGAAACCTTCGGGCTCGATCTCAATCTGTTCGTCGGCGACGCGGAGGCCTTCGGGCTCGATCTCGATCTGCTCGTCGGCGGTTTGGAAGCGCCCTCTTTCGTCCGCGATCGGCAGGTCATCAATCACAAGCTGAGGTGATGCTACCGTCCAGGATCCAGTAGGCGCTGCGTCGAGCTCGGTGCGGGTAGCTAAACTCTGGATCGCGAAGCAGCTGAAGACGAAGGCGAAAAAAAAGGTTTTCGAAGCGTGGGTAAAGTAAATCTTCATGGCTCGTATCCCCTCTGCAGGCAGCGCCTGCGGTCGCAGTCATCCGGTGTGTTCGGTTCATGCGGACTGGGGTGGCCACCTCATTTGCCGCTTTCCTGGATCCTCGCGAAGGGCGAGAAAACAGGATCATCAGCAATGATTTTTTTGGGAAACGAGCCCATCCCGCCGGGTTGGCGGTCGGGCTAGACGCACTGCGGAGCTGGGCCGTACGCAACTACGACTGCAAGCTCAACGCTTCTCCTCACTCCTCTAGCCGCCCCGGATTCCGGGGCGGCTCGCTTGCGGCGACTAGGAGTCGGGTCTGCCGCTCTGCTCGCGGGAAGCTGCGGCTTCCTCGCGCCGCTGCCGCTGCCGCTCGAGGAAGGGGCGGCGCGGCTGCCTGGAATCACCCGGGCGATCGAGGGCTCCTCGACGTTCGCGGAAGCGTCTCTCGATGTCGCTGCGTACCTGCCGCATACGGCGCATGAAGCGCATAAAGCGCCTCTCCTGCTCGGGATCGAGCAGCTGGCGGGAGTCGAGCAGGTTGTTGACGAAGGCACGTTCGAGATGGGTATGGGCTGCCGACAGCTCGTTCAGCAAGGCGTCGAGCTCTCGCCGGTCGGGCTCGCTGGAGAGAATCTCGCGCCGAACCTCGAGCTGTACTTCGGCCATGCGGCGTCGGGCGGCGATCGTCTGCTCGAAGAAATTGCGCTGAACCTCGATGAAGGCCTCGCGCTTCTCGCCTTCTAGGCCGAGCTCGTTGGCCATGCGCTGTACCATCCTGGGCAACCGGCTATCCTGCCAACGTTTCGACGCTTCACTGGCGCTAGATAGCTCGGGTTCAGATGTCCCAGTCTCAGGCTTTTCAGTCCCAGCCGCCTCGGATGCCGCATCGCTCGTGGAGCGTTGGATGACGCGGCTCGCGATCAGCCCGAGGTTGAGACCCAGCGACAGGAGCAGCAGGATGCTGAGGCCCCAGCGTCTCACGGTCGCGTACCCTTGGCTGGTGAAGCTGCGGCTTCCCCTTGCGGGGTGTCTGTCGAGGACAGTGCTCCATTCGAGGACAGTGCTTCATTCGAGAAAAGGGCTTCATTGTCGAGCGCCAGCCAATAGTCTTCCGCCAGACTCAGGGTGTCGAGCTCGGCGTAAAGCTCGGAACGCTCGGCCAGGGTCAGCCCGGCGTCCTTTGAAACCTGCGGAGCGAGGCGTGCTTCCAGCACTAGGCCGAGGGCCATGCCTGCGGTCAACGCAAGGCCGGCTCCAGCGCGAACCCAGCTGGGAGCAGTCGACCAAGTCGCTCCTTCGTCGAGCTCGTGGCGCGCTCGTTCGCGCACTGCATCCGCGAAGTCGGCCGGCACGCTCTCAGGTCGCGGCAGCTCGAGCCGTCCCCAAGTGGCGGCGAGCTGTTCGTAAGCCTGACGCAGCTGCGGGTCCGACTGCATGCGGGCCTCGAGCCTGGTGGCTTCCTCGGGCGCCAGCTCTCCGTGCAGTAGGCGCATCAGTTGGCGGTGTTCGGGTTTCATGATGTTGCCCTCTAGGATTGAAACACCTTATCTCGGTTTTTCTTGCTCGGTTTTTTCGGCGGCTTTTCTTGCGCGGCTCTCAGCCGCTGCATGGCCCGAAATAGCCGGCTCTCGACGGCTCCTTCGGTGATCTCGAGCACTTCGGCGATCTCTCGATAGGAGAGGTTTTCGAACTTGGCCAGGATCAAGACGGCGCGCTGGCTCGAGGGCAGCGCATCGATCTGACGTCGAGTCTCGGCCCAGCGCCTTCTTGCAGCCAGTCGTTCTTCGGCACTCGGCGCTGGGTCTTCAGGATCGAAAGCGGGCCGATCGTGGTCGGGATCCTTCCTCTCCAAGTCGCCGAAGGGTAAAAACTTTGCCAGCCTTCGGCGCCTCAGCTGATTTAGGCAGTGGTTGACCGCAATGCGATAGAGCCACGTGTAGACCTTGCCGCGGGGACGATAGCTCCCGGCCTTGCGAAAGGCCTTGATCAGGACTTCCTGGGCGGCATCGCGCGCTTCCTCCGGGTGATGCAGCATGCGCTCGCACAGGCTGACCAGTCGCTGCTCGTGGCGCTGCACGAGTACGCCGAACGACTCGAGATCGCCAGCGGCTACCCGCTCCAGCACCTCGCGGTCGGGATCGTCGGTGATGTCCGTTGGGCGCTCGTTCATGAAGACTTCCGGCGGTGGAGGACGCACTCACCCGAGCGCTGAAACCCTCGGTGCGCGGAAATCTTGCGGCGTCGACACGATGAATATTCTCGCGCCGACACGTTTTTGCGCCGGCACGTTTCGCGCTGATACGGTGATCAAGGCTCCCTGGTCAACTTTCCGAGGTCGGCTAGCAGCTCGTCGACGGCGCTATAGCGCTGCTCCACCGCCTTGCTCAAGCTGCGGGCTACGATCTGCTCGAGCTCGGGCTGCGGATCGTCGAGTATGGTGCCGAGCGGCGCAGGGTCTTGCATCATGTGCTGCTGGCGAATTTCTTCAATCGTCGAGCCAGCGTAGGGCGGCTGGCCGCTGAGCAGATGATAGAGCAGGGCGCCCAGAGCATAGACGTCGGTTCGAACGTCGACGGCGCGCCCTTCGAGCTGCTCTGGAGCCAGATAGGGGACGCCCGAGATTGTTTCAGTCGCCGCGGTCGAGATGCCAAAGTCCATGATTTTGGCGCGCCCCTGAGGCTCGATCAGAACGTTCTCGGGCTTCAGACCAAGATGCAGCAGCTCTTCGCGGTGAGCGGCGGCCAGTCCCCAACCGATTTGACGCGTCAGGTAGAGCGCGGCGGCGATATCCAGCCGCCCCGTCTGGTCTAGCAAGTAACGCAGGGTCACGGCGCGAACGAACTGAGTCGAGATGTAGGGCATGCTCTCGATCTCGCCGAAATCGATCACGTCCAGCACGTTGGGATGTCTGAGGTTGCGAGCTTGCCCGACGATCCGCATCAGCTGCTCGAAGCGAGCCGAGTCCGCCACCACTTCGGGCTTGAGCATCTTGAGCACCACGATGTCGCCGAGCTCGCGGTCCTGAGCCTTGAAGATCGAACCCATGCGGCCGGCGCCGAGCTGTGCCATCACGTCGTAGCGTCCGCCGAGCAGGATTCCCGGCTGGATGTCCGAGACGCTGCGGCGTTCGTCGGTCAGGCCACCGCTCGCCTCCGGGGACGGCACGAAGCCGGTGGCGCGTGCCGCCGCTTCGCCACTCAGCACATAGAGCGGCTGCGGGCTCAGTAGGCCGCGTTGAGCCTTGGCTTCCACCCCGATGCGCTGCAGCGGCTCGGCGAGCACGGCGTGGATATTCTTCGACAGGTAAATATCCCCCGGTGCCGCCTCGCGCAGCAGAGACTCGAGCAGCTGAATCGGTAGGCCCGCCACGGCCGGGGAAGGCTGATCTCCCCAAACGACCGAGCCGGTGATTACCGGTCCACCGGCCAAGGCGACGACTGGGGGCTCCGCTTCGTCGAAGACATTCTCGCGCTCAGACAGTTGGTGCAGCAGCTCGGTGGCCACGGAAAGCGCTCGCGACACCGCTCCGTCGCCGTCGAAAACTATCAGCGCACGGTGGCCGAACACCGCCTCGAGACGCCCTTGGCGGGCGCTGGCCGTCGCCGAGATGCGCCGCAGGTCGCGCGACAATCGGCCGAGGTTCTCTTCCGGGTCGTAGCCGATCTTGGGGTTGGCGAACCGTCGCAGCTCGATCGCCAGCAGGACCGCGGGATGCGCCTTGGCCTTGGCCATGCCGCCGCCCTTGCTCGGCTCAGGCAAGAAGCGCTGCACGCGGGAGACATAGAAGTCGAGCGACTGCTGGCCGCTGAGGTCGTCGAACAGCTCGCCCAAGGCGGTGCCCAACTGGCCGACGTGACCTGGTCCGCCTGCCGGCAGCGCTGCCGAGTAGTCACCGCGGCTGGCCTGCTCCGCCGCCTGCGCCAGCGTGCTCAGGGGTCTGAGCATGCGGTTCGAGAGCAGCCGGGAGAACAGCCATCCGAGGATCAGCGCAACTCCCGCGAGGCCGAGCAGAAGTAGCTGCAGCAGGCGATAGTCGGCCAGGCGTTCGTCGAACGACGTCAGGGTCACGGCGGCGCCCATCGAGCGATCGGAAGCGTCGCGCAAGGGCGCCAAGAAAGCGATGCGCTCGCGCTCCTGCAGGGGCAGGCTCACCTGATCCGCGGTCTCGCCACGCTGCGTCACGCGATTCAGGATTTCGCCCTTGAGGCGCAGGCTCGAGACCAGCTCCGCCGAGGCGGCGGGATCGAGCGTCGACGCCGCTACCGTAGGGCCGGTCGCCGAGTTCACCAGGAACACAGTGTCGGCGCTACCGATGCGCTGAATCTGCCGCGCCAGCGCCTCGTTGATCGACAGCGCGACCACAATGAAGCCAACCTGGTCGAAGTTCCGCACCAGCGGTAGCGCAGCGGCGTGGTAGAGATCGTCGCCCTGCTGCCAAACGCCGAACGCCTGCTTCTCCTCGAGCGCCACGGCAATGATCGGATCAGCCGACAGATCGTCGCCAAACGCCTGCCGATCGTCGGTGCGCCCGAGCACGATGCCATCCTGATCGAGGACCACAGCGAGATCGAACGTCAGCAGATTCTGATAATTCTCGAGGGCGTCGAGGATCGATACCGGGTCTCGAGCCTCGGCAGCCTCGGTGAGGTACGTCGTCAGCAGCCGATCGGTGGAGAAGATTCTCGAGATCAGCTGCAGGCGCCGATAGCGTTCCTGCTGCAGCACGATCTGAACCGACTGGCTGGACTCTAGAGCCTTCTTCGCCGAGCCCTGGGCAAAACGCTCGCCGAGTATCCAGCTGGCGACGAATACGGCAGCCGTGATCAGCACCACCAGCAGGGCGATGATCAGGAAGATCCAGGTGCCGAGGGAGAGCTCGAACTTCTTTTTGCTGGCTGCCAAAGTACTCTCCCAGATCGGTGCGCTAAGAGTCGACCCTGCGCGGTCAGATCGCAGCTCGGGCTGAGCCGGATCCCGCAGATCGAAGTCATGGGTTGCGTAACGAGATTTTAGCAAACGGGCTGCAGGCCCGGCTGATACTGTGAGCGATAGATGAAACCGCGCGGTACGGTTCGAGCGTCGGGGATCGGCCGGAACGTCATCCTGGTCGGCTGCGTCAGCCTCTTCACCGATCTCAGCAGCCAGATGGTCTTCCCGCTGATACCGCTGTTCATGGCCTCGGTGCTCAGCGCTCCGGCGTTTGCGATCGGCTTGATCGAGGGGGCGGCGGAGTCTATTGCGGCGTTGCTGAAAGTCGTCTCTGGGGTCTGGTCGGATCGAGTCCGCCGTCGCAAGCCGTTCCTCCTTGCGGGCTACACGTTCTCGGGCTTCGTCAAGCCGCTCTTCGCGTTCGCGTCGAGCTGGCCTCAGGTTCTGCTCATTCGCGCTGTCGAGCGCATGGGCAAGGGCCTGAGGAATGCGCCACGCGATGCTCTCGTCGCAGAATCCTGCAAACCTGATCAGCTGGGCAGGGCCTTTGGCCTGCAGCGTGCCATGGACGGTGTGGGCTCTGTGATTGGTGCCCTGACCGGGGCCGCGCTGATGGTGTTTCTGCAGGGTAGTGTCGAGGAGGTCTATCGTCAGATTTTCCTGCTCTCTCTGCTACCCGCCGCCTTGGCGACCCTGGCGATACTCGCGATCAAGGAGACGGCCCCGCTCGAGACCCTCGGGAGTCAGGAGCTCCAGCGTGTTGCCGAGCGCGTCGTCGAATGCGCTGCCGAACGCCCCGGCCAACACTTCAGCAGGCTGAGGCTACGAGATCTGCCGCCACGACTGAGGCTCTTCATGGTCGCCTCGTCAGTCTTTGCCCTGGGACACTTCGGGTATGCGTTCCTACTCCTACGTGCTAGGGATGTAGGCCTCAGCGACACCCGCGCCATTGTGCTGTATGCGGGGTTCTATCTGGTCTACGCTGCGGCCTCTATGCCTTTGGGCGCCCTCTCGGACCGGGTCGGGCGTAAGGCTTACTTGATTGCAGGCTATTCGCTATTCGCGGCGACGTCGATAGTCTTGTTCTTCGCAAGCAGCCTGGTCGGAGTCATCGTGGCCTTCGCCATCTACGGAGTCAGCTACGCGATTGTAGACGGCGGGCAGAAAGCCTTCGTCGTCGATCTGTGCCCACCTCATCTCAAGGCGACGGCCCTAGGCGCGTTTTATACCTCGATCGGGCTGTTCGCCATGCCAGGCGGATTCATCGCCGGCTTGCTGTGGGAGGCCGTCAATCCCCAGGCGACTTTTCTCTATGGCTGCTTCCTAGCGGCTATCGCTGTCTGGTTGGTTGTACGGATTGATACCCGAACGCACGCTTGAGAGGTGCCTGCGTTTGAAAGGTGCCGACTTCGCGCTGAATACTGTCCAGCGGCATCGCGTATAGTTAGCCGCCATGGAACAGCGCCAAGAGAGTGGGCAGGGCATCGAAAGCGGGCAGGGTGAAGTCGATCACGCCAAGCATGTTGCAGATCTGCAGGCGGTCCTAGAGGTTTCGCTCGAGCTATCGGCGACGGATAGCCTCGGGCATCTGGTATTGGCGGTTGAGCGCGCGGCCAGTAAGGTGCTGGAATGCGAGCACGCGACGCTACTACTCTACGATCGCGACAAGGATCTTCTGTGGCGGCCGGAAGAAGCCGGCAACGGCGCGCGTCACCAGGCACAGGAGCAGATCGCTAGTGAGGTGATAGCCAGTGGGACGCGGATCAGGATCAATGACCCGGCGAGCGATGCGCGATTCGATCCCGAGTGCGATATTGGCCGCGAGACTCGCAACCTGATGGCGTTTCCCCTGCTCGACACCGAACAGAACATCGTCGGCGTGCTGCAGGTGCACAACATTCCGCCTCTCGACCCGTGGGACGACGAGCTGGTCAAGGTCTTCGATGCCCAGGTCGGCGTGGCGGTGCAGCGCCACCTGCTGCTCGAGCACTACGCCGAGAAGCGGCGCATCGAGCGTGACTTGAAGCTGGCTCGGACCATCCAGCAGGGGTTGCTACCCAACGGCGATCCGTCGTTTCCGGGTTTCGACATCGCAGGGTGGAACGATCCGGCGGACGATACCGGCGGCGACTTCTGGGACCATTACGTGCTGCCGGATGGCTCGCTGGCTCTGGTGCTGGCCGACGCCACCGGGCATGGTATCGGTGCCGCGCTGATGATGGCGGCATGCCGCTCTCTGTTCCGCGCGACGACGTTCAGCTCCGAAGATTTGACCCAGGTGGTCGAGCGCGTCAACCGGCTGCTCTACGAGGATTTGGGCGACAGCCGCTCGGTCACCGCGGTTCTGGGCTTCCTGGAAGGCGATACGCTGTCGTTTCTGAGCGCCGGCCATGGACCGGTGCTGCGCTATCTGGCGGGCGCAGATACCGTCGAGCGACAGAATGCCCACAGCGTCCCGCTCGGGATCATCCCCGATATACCGTGGCCGGAGGCCGAGCGATTCACCATGCAGTCCGGCGACATCATGGTGCTTTTGACCGACGGCTTCTTCGAGTGGGAAAATGATCGTGAGGAGCAATTCGGCATCCCGCGGCTCCAGGAGCTCATTCGGCAGCACAAAGACATGCCAGCCCGGGAGCTGATTGCGACGCTGCACCGCGCCGTCGTCGACTTCGCGGGCGAAGTCCCTCAGAACGACGATCTGACCGCTCTCGTAGTCCGCAAGCTGTAGTGGAGGTCGAGCTGCTAGGGTCGAGCGCGAGAGCGTAGGGCTCGGCTGATCAGCACTACAGAGTAGTTGGCGAAGACGCCGACCACGCCGGGGTGTACGCCGTACAGCGACCGCACGCCGAACGCCCACAAACCGAGGGCGACGACCAAGCCGGTGACCAAGCCAGCCATGATGTCGCGCGCTGCGAAGCTGCCCGGGGCGTCTCGCTCGTGCAGAGTACCGAGGATGAAGGCCGGCGACATCTGGATCAGGATCTCGAACTTGATCTCGAGCAGGCGCCAGAGCGTCAGCTCCGGCTGGACGGCGATCGAACCGAAGACGAACAGCACCACGGCGCTGATCACCGGCCCAAGGCGGCTGAGCTTCTCGATCTGTTCCCCCTCGAGCCGCAGAAAACGCGCCGCCACGTCCTTGGTGAGAATGGACGACAGGGACAGCAGAGCGGAGTCGGCGGTCGACATGATGGCCGCCAGCACCGCCATCATCACCATGATCACCGGTATCGCCGCCAGCGGCTCGAGCTCCACCAGGTGGGCCAGGACGCGGAAGGTCACGCGGTCGGAGTCGACCTGTTCGAGGCCGGGAAAGAGAGCGATGCCGGTGAGGCCGATGAAGACGACGGTGGTGATGGCGAATAGCGGAATCACCGCCATTACGGCCAGCGCCTTGCGCAGCTCAGCGAGCTGACGCGCGGCGTAGATCCTCTGCAGGGCTTGGGGATAGAGCGGGCCGCCAAGACCGAGCAGCAGGAAGGTGCTGAGCCAGGTGATACAAGTCTTCAGGCTCGGATTCTCGATCTTCTCGGGTGCCGCTTCACCCACCATGGCGACGATCGCCGCCGGCGTCCCGATCTCGACGATAATCAGCGCCACCACCATCGCCAGGCCGGTCAGCAACACTAGTCCCTGGAAGGCGTCGGTCCAGGCCACCGCCCGCATGCCGCCGAGGCATTCGTAGATCAAGATCACCAGCGCACCTCCCACTACCCCGGCCCAATGCGGAATGCGCCCCTCGGTGAGGCCCGAGAAGGCATGTCCCATGGCGATCAGCTGGGCTAGCAGGAAGTTGCACAGGGTGACCGAGAAGATCAGGGCGGAAAGGTAGTTGAGTCCGCGGTGTCCGAAGCGGTAAGCAAGGTAGTCGGTCGGGGTCAGGAACAGCTTCTTGCGTGCCAGCGCCGCTAGCCGCGGCACGAACGGCAAGAAGCCGGCGATGATGCCCACCATGAAGGTGACGCTCATGATGTAGGACAGCCCGGAGCGATAGGTCTTGCCGGGGAAGCCGGACAGCGAGTTGCCGCTGTATTGGGTCGCGAACAGCGTCAGCAGCAGCACCAGGAAGCCGATCGAGCGCCCGGCGAGGTAGAACTCGGCCATGTTCTGGCGCGGCATCGAGCGCCGGCCGAGCAGCCCCATCGCCAGCAGAAAGACGATATAGCCCCCGGTGGCGACAGTGATGGCCGTATCCATCGCCCTACTCGGATTACCCGGACGCGCTGTCGGAGTCGTCGCGCCAGAGGCGCAGCATGCCGTAGGCGGTGAGACCGGAGAGCGTAGCGGTGAAGCCGAAGCTCCACCACAGCCAGAGCGGTAGGCCCCAAAACATCACCGTCTCCCTGCCGATGAAGGGGAACGGCGCCGTCGCCAGAATCGCAGCGCCAACCAGCAGCATGTAGCGACGATGGCGACGCGGTTCGTCGATCATGAGTCGCTCGAGACGCCTTCGGCGCGCGCCTGCTCGAGCTCGGCGGTAGCGTTGGCGAACAGCTCGCCGACCTTCTGGCTCCACTTCTTTTGCGCCTTGCGCCGGATGCCGTGCCGGGTCTCGGAGTCGTAGCTGTTCTGATATGCGAGGAGCTCCCTCGCCTGTGCGTCGTAGCGTGACTGCAGCTTCTGCTGGAGATCCTCGACCGCGCTCGGCGCCGTGCTGCCCTGGCCGACGAGCGAGGCGATCTGGATCGTCAGCCGTCGGGCAAAGGCCTCGGTGATGTCGAAATGGAGCTGCTCGTGTGCCAGCAGCTCGGGGCTGTTGGCTCCCGGCGCGGCTCCGGACATGTCCTTGTCCATCACCGCATAGACCTGGGGCGATCGCGACAGTTCGGCGATCCAACTGCCGTCTTCGGCCTGCCGCGGCACGATGCGCGTGCTCTCGATCACCATCGCTGAGGTTAGGTGCGCCCACGAGCCATCGTCCCAGCGGGCGCTGCCAGGAGTCTTGGCCTTGCCCTTGAAGTCGTCCCACGTGACCTTGCGGTGGGTGGTCTCGACCACCGTGTCGAACTCGCGAGCCGTCAGAGGCAGGGCGCACGCCAGCAGAATCAGCGAGCAAATCGGGACCCAGAGTCCTAATTTGGGCGAAGTAGGTAAAATCCTACAAATCGTGTCGGCGTCTTTCGGCCGGGAACGATTGCGAGCGAGGCTCACAGGTGCAACAGGTCCGACGCCGGCGGGGTCTTGGTACGGCCTCGCAGCTCGCCCGCGATGTCTTGCGGCAGCGGGAACCAGCGCAGGCGCTCGAAACCCGACGACGGCGCGGCCACTTCAGGTACCTTGTCATCGTCATTCAGCCCGGCATCTTCGAAAATCTGGCGAGCCTCGTCGAGGTAATCGGCTAGCGCCGACTCGGGGTCGGTAGCGCGCCGCGAGCGATACTCCATCTTGCCCGACTTGTAAGTGACGTCGTCGAGCCCCATGGGCGGCGCGGGATGGCCATGGCGGTGCTCCCACTCGCCGGTGATGGGGTCGAAGGCATACTGCGGCAGCAGCTTCCAGCCCTGCTCGGCGACCAGGCGTACCGCCCGCAGCAGAAAATCAAAGGTGGTCTCGGAGATGAAGTAGTTGAAGTTGACCCGCACCCAGCCCGGTTTGATGCCCTCACACCCCCGCAAGATCTCTTGCTCGAATTCACGTGACGTGGTGAGGTCGATGCCGAGCAGGCGGTGGCCGTAGGGGCCAGCGCATGAGCAGCCGCCGCGGGTCTGAATGCCGAATAAATCGTTGAGCAACGCGACCACGAAGTTGTGGTGCAAGTAGCCGTTGCCGTGGCGCACGATGAACGACACGATCGACAGCCGCTCGGCTTCCTTGTGGCCCAAGATTTCGATGTTGGGGTGACCTTCCCAGTTGGCGATCGCTCTTTGGATGAAATCACGCTCGCGCTGCTGGATGAGCTCGGTGCCAACGGCCTCCTTGAGCTGGATCACCAGGCCAGCGCGGATCGACTCGACGATCGCCGGCGTGCCGCCCTCTTCGCGCAGCTCGATGTTCTTGAGGTAGCAGTGCTCTTCGGTGTTGACGTAAGCCACGGTACCGCCGCCAGGCACCGCCGGCACCTGATTGCTGAACAGCTTCTTCTTGGCGATCAGCAGGCCCGGCGTCCCTGGGCCTCCGACGAATTTGTGCGGTGACAGAAAGACGGCGTCCTTGCGCAGCAGCGCATTGCCGTCCGGATTCATGTCAATCTCGACGTAGGGACCGGCCGCCGCGTAGTCCCAGAACGACAGCGCGTCGTAGCGGTGCAGCAGGGCAGCGATGGCGTCGACATCGGATTCGATGCCGGTGACGTTGGACGCTGCCGAGAAACTGCCGATGCGCAGCGGACGCGACGCGTAGCGCTCGAGCTCGCGCTCGAGATGGGCGAGGTCGACCTGGCCGTTGATGTCTTCGTCGATCACCACCACGTCGGCGATGGACTCCCGCCACGGCAGCTCGTTCGAGTGATGCTCATAAGGGCCGATGAAGACCACCGGCCGCTCGGCCAGTGGAATACGCTCAGCGAGTTTGTAGCGTGAGTTGAGGTCCGCCGGAATGCGGAGATTGAGCACGTCGATCAGCTTGTGAATCGCACCGGTGGCTCCCGAGCCGCAGAAGATTACGACGTCGTCCTCCGAGCCGCCCACCGCCTGTTTGATCAGGCGCCGCGCATCTTCGCGGAAGCGCGTCGTTTGGTAGCCGGTGCGCGAGGTCTCGGTATGGGTATTGGCATAGAGCGGCAGGACCTCGGCGCGAATGAAGTCCTCAATGAACGAAAGCGAATGTCCGGAAGCGGTGTAGTCGGCATAGGTGACCCGACGCATGCCGTAGGGCCCGTCGATCGCGCGATCCTCACCGACCAACGAGTCCCGGATGGTTTCGAGAAGATGGAGTCGTTCTTTGTTCATGGAAGGACCTGCCCTTTGAATCCTTTTGAGCCCGATGCACTCGGTACGAAGAGTCTGTTCGGCTGGTTCGTCGAGAGCGCTGTGTGAGTCTCCGATTATAGCCACAGCTCCGGTGGCCTGACTAACACCGGGATCCGCGGGGATGGATGATGGGAAGCGTAGCGAGTTTCCGCTTAGAGGGCAGACCTCGGGAACCGTCTACCCCTTTCGTCTGTGGAGGACTTTCACCATGATCCGACTCGCTACGCACGTTTCACTGTTCGCCTTCCTGATGGCTCCAGGATTCTCTTGGGGGCAGACCCCGCTGGCCCTCAAAATCTTGCCGGCCGACCCGTCGACGAATCAGTTCTTCGGTCTTGATGTCGACCTCGAAGGTAGTGTCATGGTGGTGGGAGCCTTGGGGGAGAGCTCTACGGCTCAAAATGCCGGTTCCGCCTACATCTTTGAACGGGTCGCCGACGAGTGGATCGAGCAGATCAAGCTCGAAGAAGATCCGCCGGTCAGCCTCAACCTCTTCGGCAACGCCGTCGCCACCGATGGCGTCACGATTGCCGTGGGTGCTTTGGGCGACGCAACCATGGGCGCCCTTTCCGGCGCGGTCTCCATCTATCGCAGAGACGCCGGCGAATGGAGCTTCCAGCAGCGTCTATTCGCCAGCAATTCTCGGGTTCTAGGTGAATTCGGAGACGCTCTGGCAATCGAGGGAGAAACCTTGATCGCCGGAGCACCGGGCGACAACAGCGCGTGTCCGGACGATCTACAGTGCCTCGCTGGGGCAATCTACGTCTTCGAAGAGGTCGCAGGAGCCTGGTCCGAGCTCATCAAGCTGGTGCCGAGCGATGTCGTCCACCTCGACGCCTTCGGCACCTCCGTAGCATTCGATGGCACAACCATCGTTGGAGGCGCGCCGAACCACGCCGGGCATGGGGCGGTTTATGTCTTCGAGCAGGTCGGCGGCGTGTGGACGGAAACTCAGAAGCTGGTGGCAGACGATGCCGCGCCAGGAGATATCTTCGGATCTTCCATCGCGCTTCGGGGCAGTACCATCGTGGTAGGGGCTCGCAACGACGACGACGCGGGTGAAGACTCCGGCTCGGCCTATGTCTTCGAGCAGATCGGCGGCAGCTGGACGCAAAGCCAGAAACTCGCTGCGTTCGCCGGCGCGGCCGGCGAGAACTTCGGCGCCGGTATCGCGTTCGCAGGCGACACTCTGGCGATTGGTGCGAGCCGCGATAGCCACAGTGGTATCGGCGCCGCGGGGTCGGTTGTCCTCTTCCGTAGAGTCGGCGCGACCTGGGTCGAAACCAAGAAGCTGGTCGCTGCGGATCCGCGAAGCGGTCACACCTTTGGTGATGTCGTGGCGTCTGACGGCGCAGAGCTGGCGATCGGAGTCTGGGGTGATGATGACGGTGGCGAAGGGGCAGGGGCGGTATATCTGGGCGGCAGTATCTTCGCGGACGGCTTCGAATCAGGGGATACATCGAACTGGTCTTGAAGGGGTCTCGGCGTTCTCCCTGCCTGCAGATCGACCCGTCCGAGCTGGTGAGTTTTCGCTGCCGACCGCGCTGTAAAATGAAAGCCTGGAGCCAAGACAAATCGGATCAGGTGATCCTGGGGGCGGTCCGTTCACCTCAATCGCAGGAGGTCGATCATGCGTCTAGTGTTTGGAGCGATCGTCGCTGTCATCTTGCTCGGTGTCTACGTGTATTTGATCTATCAAGGGCTCGCGGTGGCGAAGTGCGTCGCCGCGCCAGACACGTGTACCAGTCTGAAGGCCTCAGACTTCACAGAGACCATGGGGCAGTCGCTAGCGATTATTGCCGGCTTGGTGTCGGCGCTGGTGATCGCTGAGCTGTCGGTGACCAAGAAGGGCCAGGCGCCAGCGGCGCGCGTGCTGGACCCTGATCTGGCCGAGAAGAACAAGCGACCGATGGAGCTGATTACCGGTCTTTACCTGCTGGTATGGCTGTTTGCCGGTTTCTCGGCCTTTCTCTTCGGCTACCTCCAACTGCCTGCCAGCTCTCTGCCGCCGGCCATCGCGGAGCTCGGTAAGGGCTGGCTGGGCATCGCGGTCGGTGCAGCCTACGCGTTCTTCGGCATCGAGCAGAGCAAGCCGGCGGGCTAGGTGGCTGGCGCGGCGTTCGGCGGCTAGCGCGAAGATTTCCGGCGCTGGGGCGGAACAAGTTCAGGGGGTGGCGCGTAGGGCTGGGGGTGAGCCAAGCCATGCACGCCCTCCAGCTTCCGATTCCCTCAGCGCTCGAACCGACTGGGGTCGTCCCTTTCGAGCGTCGCTTCGAACGCCTGTGCTCCCAAACGGCTCGACGTTGGCTACACACGCCACGCCACCGGCCGAGCTTCGGACCGCGGGTCAACCGGTGGCGCCAGTGGCTCAATCAGCGGCACACGAACCGATTCGCAGATCTCATGGAGTCCGAGCTGCTTTCGACCCCCGGTGAAGACTCTCTGGCGTCGAGGCGAGCCTGGCGTGATCGTCTGCGACAGCAACTGCGTGATTTCGGCGGCAACGTCATGGCGCTGGGCGCTGCCGAGCGCGAAGTCATCTTCTCGGACGCCTATTTCGAGGCCACCGCCCGCTTCGCTCGCGAAGCGCGTGCTTTCGACGATGAGCTGCAGATCCACGATCTGTCACAGGCCTTGCGCAACGTGTGGATCATGCATTTGGGGCAGTTGCTGCTCGATCGCGAGCTGCGTTTCACCCGGCCGATTTTCGCCTACAGCATGCTCTATCCGTACACCGACAACTTCCTCGACGAGGCGACCGCCAGCGCCGCGGCCAAGCGGAGCTTCTGCCAGCGCCTGGAGCGTCGGCTAGCCGGCGAGCGCCTGCTGCCGACCAGTCCGCACGAACGCTCGGTGTTCCGACTCGTCGGCATGATCGAAGAGGCGCTGCCGCGTGAACGCTTCAGCGACGTCTTCCAAAGCCTGCTCGCCATTCACCACGCTCAAACCCGCAGCATGAGGCAGGATTCAGAGCCGCTGTGTGAGGCGCGTATCCTGGAGCTCAGCATCGCCAAGGGCGGCGCCTCAGTGCTCGCCGACGGCTATCTAGTCGCTGGCGATCTCGAGCCCGAGGAGGTCGACTTCTTTTTCGCCTATGGTGTCTTCCTGCAGCTCGCTGACGATCTGCAGGACGTCACGGCTGATCTGCAGGCTGGACATCAGACGCTGTTCTCGCGTCGAGCGCAGCTCGGGCGCCCGCTCGACGGCCTCACCAATCGTTTGATCCACTTTCTCGACGACGTGCTGGCCACGCGGCGCTTTGCCCACCCGCGCTACGCGGTACTCAAATCGTTGATCCGCAACAGCTGCCTTCAGCTCATCGTGCAATCCGCAGCCGGACAGCCCAAGTACTTCAGCCGTCGCTATCGGCGCACGCTCGAGCGTCATTCACTGACCGGCTTCGCCTACCTGCGCCGCAACACCCGTTCGCTGATCGAGCGTGGTCGTCTCGTCGACGAACAGCTGCAGCGCAGTGCGATGGTGGATTCGCTGTTCGAGGCTTTGGGGTAGTAGCTACCAGGGTTCGGCCCGCACCGTCATCGTCTTCATACCGGGTTTGAAGATCAAGGTGTAGATGCGAGCGCGCAGCGGTAGCTCGCCAGTTTCGAGGGTGCCTTTGAGGGCACTCAACGCGAGCGGATGAGCGCGGAGGAAGCGACGGTAGGTGGTGGTTTTTTGGGGGAAGCGGTCGTGAGTGAGCACGACGCGGGAGCCACCATCGACCGCACTCAGCTCGACCACGATGCGGCTCGAGGGATCGTCGAGGTCGGCGGCCCGAAAGGTCTGTTCGAAACGACGTGGTGGATCGAGAGCCAGGATCTCGCCGCCGGCGAGTAGGCGCTCGAGGTCGTCGGTGACGAAGCGCCAGCGGCCGCCGGGACGCAGCTCGGCTTGCAGCACGGCGTCGAAGTAGTAGGGCCGCGGTGCGTCGGTGCGGGCCAGCGCCTGCCAGACCGTTTCGGGGGGAGCCGCGACGTCGAAGGCGCAGCGCAGCGCGGGCCCCGAGTCACCGTCGATCTCGACGCAGCGCACCGTCGAGCCCGAGAACAGCCAGAGGTTGCCGACGATGACCAGCGCCACGAAGACCACCGCTGCAGCGAGTGGCCGCCGACGTCGTGCTCTCGTGGGGCTCGTCTCGGTGCGTCCTGTCGAACCGCGGTGTTCTGTCGATACGTTCTGTCCCGCCATTTTGACAGTCTAACCCCGACCATTGAGAGTGCGTCGCCGCGATTTTAGGATCGGGCTAACATGGATGAGGCGGATTCATCTCTGCTCTCCTCATTGAGCATCGAATGACCTGGAGGCCCCCGAAATGTCCCTGCGATTCCTCTGCGGTATTCCTCGAACCCCACTGGGTCTTGTGGCTTTGCTTGGCCTGGTTCCGTCTGCGACGTTCGCAAACCCCGTGGTCAGCCAGGGCGTGCTCGACGCACTGGCCGAGAAACCGACGGTGCGCGTGATGATCGCCTTTGATCTAGCAGCCGCGTCCGCCGAGCTCGAAGGCGGCGCCTTCTTGACGTCCGAAGCCGGGCAACAGGCGGTGGCGTCGGCGCGCGAACGCGTGCTGGCGGCCATTTCCGCTGGCGAGCTGGCGCTTCAGCGACAGTTCACGTCGGTACCAGCAGTAGCTGGTGACATCACCCGCCGCGGACTCGAGGAGCTGCTGCTCGAGCCTTCGGTGCGACGCGTCGACCTCGACGTCGGCGGTGGCGGTAACCTGAGTGAGTCGATCCCGCTGTCGTCGTTCGACACCGTGCAGATGGCCGGCCTGACCGGCACCGGCACCACCGTGGCGGTGATCGACTCGGGCTACGACACCGATCACGCTGACCTGAGCGACAATCTGGTGGCTGAGCAGTGCTTCTGTAGCGACAACGGCGCGGGCTGCTGTCCGGGTGGAGGCATCACCCAGAGTGGTGTCGGTAGCGCCGAGGACGATCACGGCCACGGCACCAACGTCTCGGGCGTCATCACCTCCGCCGGCAACGTAGCGTCGATCGGCGCCGCGCCGGATGCCGGCATCGTGGCGGTCAAGGTGCTCGACGACAACAATAGCTTCTGCTGCACGTCGGATGTGGTCGCTGGCCTCGATTGGGTGGCCACCAACTTCCCCGACGTCGAAGCGGTCAACGCCAGCCTCGGCACCTTTGCCCTCTTTCCCGGCGAGTGCGACGACGCCACCGCGTTCACCATGGCGCTGGCGACCGCCGTCGACAATCTGCGTAGCCTCGGCGTGCCGGTATTTGTCTCGGCCGGCAACGAGGGCTCGGGCACCGAGATGGGAGCTCCGGCCTGCGTCGCCAACTCGATCTCGGTCGGCGCGGTTTACGACTCGAACTTCGGCCCCAACACGGTGTTCTGCTCGGATCCCACCACCGCCGCGGATCAGGTGACCTGCTTCAGCAACAGCAACGCCACCACCGACCTCTTCGCTCCCGGCGCGCCGATCACCTCGGCCGGCGTCGGCGGCGGGACGTCGACCTTCTTCGGCACGTCGCAGGCCTCACCGCACGCCGCCGCCTGCGCCGCTCTGCTGCGGCAGGCCACGCCGACGCTGACGCCGGAGGAGCTCGAGACGGCGCTCGAGTCGTCACCGATCATGGTGACCGACTCCACCAACGGCCTCAGCTTCCCGCGCCTGGATTGCCAGAACGCACTCGATTTGACCTCGGGACTAATCTTTGCCGACAGCTTCGAGTCGGGAGACGCCAGCGCCTGGTAGCCGCGCGAGCTGCCGTTGGGCCGTGTGGTTCTCGCAACCGTGGCCGGGTGACATACTCGCCCGGCCATGGAACGCTCAGAGATCGCGGCACCGACCGCGCCCTCGCAAACCGAGGGCTCCTCAGCCGCAGACCGGGAGGCTCAGCGTCGCGACCTCGCGGTGATGCTGACGCTGGCCCTGGCGGTGCTCACCGCCAATTTCTTCTGGGGTGAGATCATCCTGCTCGGCAGCGGCTTCGGGGTCGACGGTATCTCTTACGCCACCATCGCGAGGGGCTTCCCGGAGATCCTGAACGAAGGCGTTGGCCCGCTCTACGCTGGGCGCATCCTGCCGCCGATCGCCGTACACCTGCTGATGCGGGCCACCGGCACGCCGTTCGAAGACGCCAACATCATCGCCGCGTTCAAGATCTACAACGCTCTGCTGGTGCTCGGCTCGATCGTGCTCTGGACCTTGATCAGCCGCCACCTCGGGCTCAGCCGCAGGGCGCGCTGGCTCGGCTTCATCGCTCTCTATGTGAACTGTGCGCTGCTGGAGTACGCCCTCTACTATCCGGTACTGACCGACGTCACGGCGTTCTTCATCGCCATGGCGATGCTGTACTGTGCCCTGGTCGGCCACTCCGCAGCGCTGTATCTCCTGACGTTCGCCGGTGCCTTCACCTGGCCAACCCTGATGTATCTCGGGCTAGTCCTGTTCGTCTTTCCCCTGTGTCGTGAGACGGTCGAGCCCACCCGAAAGATCTATCCTCGACTGGTCGGCATCGCGTCGATCCTCGGAGTCGCGGCTGGCCTGGCGGTGGCTGCCGCGATCGGATTCCGCGAGGGGCTCACCGGAGAGTGGATTCTGCCGGCTCCCTGGGGCTATGGCGTGTTCGCGCTGAGCGCCGTCTTTCTATTCGCCTACGTCTTCGTTGTCAGCCGTGACCTGAGCAACCACGAGCGCTACTTCACTCGGCCCACCAGCTACCTTTCACGCCAGACCGCGGTGCGCGGCGTCTTGGCGGTGCTGCTCTATCTCAGCGTGGGATACCTCACCACCAGCATCATGACCCACCAGGGGCAGTTCTTGCGCGAGCAGTTCCTGGTCAGCTCGTTGCTGCGCGCCACCCAGCGGCCGCTGGTGTTCTATGTCATGCACGTGTCGTTCTTCGGCCCGATCGCGCTGCTCGCCGTGTACCACTGGAAGCGCATCGTGCCGCGCGTGCAGAGCTATGGCCTGGGGATGACGCTCTTCGCCGTGCTCTCGACGGTGCTGCTGATTCAACCGCTGTCGCGCCAGAGCATCACGATTTTGCCAGCGCTGGCCATGTTTGTCGGTCTGGTGATGGACGAGGAGCTGCGCGCCGCCAGCCGCCGTGAGCTGTGGGCGTTTGCCGGCCTGGCGTTCCTGCTGTCGCGCGCTTGGCTGCCGGTGAACTACGTCCAGGAGCACTGGCCGATTACCGACGATCCGATCTTCTACTTCCGTATCAACTACTCGAAGTGGTTCTCGGACGTCGCCTTCATCCCGCAGCTGATCTTGGTCCTGGGGCTGAGCTCCTGGGTCTTTTCGTATCTGCGCAAGCGAGATGATCCCGCTGCTATAGCGGGAAGCGACGCGGGATCTCGTTGATTCTGCGAATCGCCGCCTCGAAGTCGATGCCGATCGTCTGACAGTACTCGCGGATGGTCTCGAAGCGCGGCTGGTTTTCGACTTCGACCCTGGCCAGCGCCTCGCTGCGATCCATCTTGCCTTCGCGAATCTGGTTGCTGCGAAACGTATCGTTCTCGCTGAAGCCGCCAACGGTGTAGTAGATGTAGTTGTAGAAGGCGGCGGTGCCGTCGCCGATCCGCCAGGTGGAATCGGTGTCGACGGCGGTCTCCCAATCGTAGGTGTCGATCAGCGTGCGATTGACCGTGGCTTCGTCCCAGGCGACGTAGCGGTAGAGATTGATGTAGTCGCGATCGATCCAGTAGTAGGCCACGAACGCATAGGCGGTATCGAGCAGGGATCGGTTGAGGTAGGCGGGATTGGTGAGATATTGCTTGCCGTAGTAGGCCAGCATGCGCAGCTGACTCGAAGCGGGCAGCACGTAGACGCGGTCTTCGTCTTCGCGCGCTAAAGGTACGCCGCAGTAGCCGGACTTGAAGTCGGTGCGCTCGAGCAGGTTCTCGCCCAGAAACGTCTTTTCGACCCCGAGCTGTTTTTTGATGCGGCCGGCTTCGTAGAAGTATTGCTTGTCACCCGCCATGAATAGCGGGATGATGCCGAGGTCCGGTTTCTTCAGCCAGGCCGACACGTTGCGGCGGATGTTGTCGCGCTTGCGCTTGATGTCCGCCGACACCAGGATGTGCTCGATGCCGAGCTGGCCACAGATGCGTGAGATGTTGCGCCGCGCCAGGTCGGTGACCATGCCCCAGTCGTAGGTGAAGGCGACCGGATTCATGCCGAGCTCCGCCTTGAGCACATGCAGGCCGTAGGTGCTATCGCGGCCGCCGCTCAAACCGATCAGGCAGTCCGAGTCGCTGCCCGGTCGACGCAGATTGGCGAGCAGGGCGTCGAGCTCGCTCCGGGGCTTGAGCTCGACTTGGCGGTAGCCCCGGCAGTAGTTGCAGACCCCTGCTGCGTCAAAGCTCATAAACGGCATGGTCTCGGGCAGCACGCATTTGCTGCAGCGCCGCAAGTTTTGCGCCGCGCGGTGAAAGCGCTGAAACTCCTGATCCATCCATGCCGGGAACTGCGGCGGAGCGGCTGGCGGTGCCGGCGACGCGGGAGCGCCTGACGCCAGAATGTCGACGATCCGGCGTCCCGGGACCCTGCCGTTCGACCCCGCGCTCTCGGCCTCCCGGGTCGGCGTGCGCAAAACGGCGAGGGTCTTCAGATCGACGCATAGTCCATGGCCAGGGTGGACTTTTTCGATGTCGAGCGCACCCAGCTGCTGCTGCATCCGGCGTTTGGCCAAGAGCTCGCTGAGGATGTGGCGTTCGGAGGCAAACAGAAAGATTCGTTGCTCGGGATCGAGGGCGACGTAAAGTGAGCCGTTGTTGGTATAGAGCAGAAGCTGATCGCGATCCGCGAACAGCGCTGCGATCGACGCCTGGCCCTGGGTGAGCTCGAAGGTAGCCTCGAGCGCCTCAGGCAGCGAACCGCCCTGGCCCAGGTGATGGGAGATCAGGCCAAAGAGGATCTCGCTGTCGACCTCACCGCGACGCTCGAGCCCGTCGAGGCGCTGCCACAGCGCGTCGGCGTTGACGATGATGCCGTTGTGGATGCCGACGACCCCGTCGGTGATCAGCGGCTGGTTGTTGTGGTGGGCCTCTTCGCTGCCGTTGGTCACCAGCCGCGAATGGCCGATCAGGGCCAGCGACGCCGAATCACCGTGACCCAAACCGTCGAACAGCGTCCGGTACTGCGGGTCGCGCAGGAAGCTCGAGGCCGGCACGTTGCGCTTGAAGACGCGGATCGAGTCTTGGTCGCGAAACGCCAGGCCTGCCGCTTCCTTGCCGCGGGATTCCGAGAGCAGGAACAGGCTATCGACCAGGGGCCGCAGCGCGGCCTCGGGCACGGTACTGGTTTCGGGCAGGGCGAACCCGAAGATGCCACACATGATCTAGCCGGTCCTTCGGTAGGTCGAAAGACGGTTGAATCCGAGCATGAAGCGGGACGCGTGGACGCGCTCGAAACCCGCCGCCGCGAGCATGGCGTCCATCGCTCCGGCAGAGATGCCGTAGACCTCGCCCTCGACCATGCCGCGCTCATTCTGGTCGACGTCCCAGGGACTGCGCAGGAAATGCCAGACGCGGGAGATGGTGGGAGGAATCATCGTGACGACGAGTCGGCCCTGGGCGCTGAGCAGCCGGTGCAGCTCGCGCAGCAGCCGGTCGCGCTCGGGGATGTGGTTGAGCGCCGCGATGACCGTCACGGTGTCGAACGAGCCGTCTTCGAACGGCAGCTCGGCGCTGTCTTCGACCACCAAATCGACCCCTTCCCAAGGGAAGACATCGACACCGGTGCCGGGGCCGCCATAGGCCCGGACCAGCTCATTGGTTCCACAGCCGACGTCGAGCAGACGTCCCTGGATGTGCGGTAGCACCGTCTTGATGCGCGTCCGCATCAGGGCTTTGCCCAAGCGATCTTTCAATCGGTTACTCCCGCAGCTGGATCGTTCCGGGCCTCGACGCCTTGGCTGACGCCTCGACGGTCGCGGACTCCGAAGACCCTCTCGGCTCGGCCTCTTCGAAACGCTCCAGCCTCAGCTGCGAGATCTGATCCGAGATCAGGCCGAGGAAGAACAGCAGCAGGCCGGTGACGATCGCCAGCATGGCGCCGACGCTGACCCCTTCGCGTGCGATCACGATCGGCAGCCCCCAGGCGACGCCTGAGACCGTCGCCAGGAAGCTCAGCGGCAGGAACAGCCGCAGTGGATTGAACAGGGTGGCGATGCGGAGGATCAGAATCAGCGTATCCCAGCCGGTCTTGAGCTTGACCGTGCTGGTGCCGATGCGGCGCTCGACCCGAATCGGCACGAACTCGACGTCGTAGCCGCGGGTCAAAAACGCCATCGTCGTGGTCGTCGACATCGAGAATCCCGACGGGCAGATGTGCAGATACTTGAGCGCGGTATCGCGGTGCAGGATGCGCAGGCCGGAGTTGAGATCCGGAATCCGCTGCTGCACGAGGATCTGCGCGATCAGGTTGAGCAGCCACTTGCCCGGCATCCGCCACCACACGCTGTGGATCAAGCCCTGGCGGCTGCCGATCACCATGTGGTTGTCCTTGGCCCGCGCCCACAGCGCACGCGCGTCCTGGGCTCGATGCTGCCCGTCGGCGTCCATAGTGATGAAGTAGGGCGTTCGGCAGGCTCTGATGCCGGTCTTGAGCGCCGCGCCATAGCCGCGATTGCGACGCTTGGAGATCACCCGGGCGCCGGCTTCACTGGCCAGCTGTGCCGTGGCGTCGCGCGAGCCGTCATCGACCACCACGACCTCGGCGACCAGGTCACCCAGTTGATCCAGCACCCCGCGCACCACGTCGGCGATCGCACCCTCTTCGTTGAAGGCCGGGATCACCACCGTCAGCTCCTTCTGCGGCTCGGGCGTCTCGCCGGGCACTAGCTCACGGGGGGCCAGCGCCGCGCTGGCGGTTGATGACGACTGAGGCATGGTTCGATGGAGTCGGGATAGGCAGCGGGCAAGCCGCAGTATACAACTACCACCGCGGACCGTACTGCCGCAGACCTATCGCTGCAGACCTATCGCTGCAGACCTAGAGCGGTACGCCGCAGACCCGCGCCGCCACCCACTTGATGAGCAGCGCCTCCAGCACGAACACCAGGGCGGTGGCGCAGGCGGCGCCGTCGAGCCCGAGCCAAGGAATCAGCAGCACGTTGCCGATCAGGTTGGCCGCCACCAGCGCCGCCACCAGCAGCGTGTGACGCCCCGGGTTGCCGCTCTGCAGCAAGATGCCGAGGAACGGCCGATAGGCGGAGTTGATGACCACGCCGATCATCAGGATGGTGAACACGCGGCTGCTGGCGGCGAAGTCGCCGGCTCCCACCAGCAGCTCGAGGGCCAGCGGATAGCCCAGCACGGCGACCGCACCGATCGCCGCCATCGCCGGGACGAACACCCGGCGCAGCTCGCGGGCGTGACGTCCGATGCGCTCGAGATCGCCGCTGGCGAACGCCGCGCCGAGCAAGGGATCGACGTTGCGCCTCAGGACGATCGGCAGCTGGCTGAAGCCCTCCGCCAGGATCGCCGCAAAACTGTAGATGCCGACTCGTACATCTGACGTGAAGACCCCCAGCACCAGGATGTCGACGCGCGTGTTGATCTCGCCCAGGGCACCGCTCAGGAAGCCACGAGCGCCGAACGAAAGGTGCTCGCGCAGCCAGCTCTGGCGGTGGGCTGACAGCCGCAGCGGCCATAGCCGACGCTGGATAGTGATCAGCAGCAGCGGGGTCAGGACGACTTCGGCAGCCGTTAGGCTCGCCGCCAGGGTTGCCGCTGGCCAACCCTGCACGAGGATCGCGACGACCACCCCGACGATCAGCACAAAGCGCAGAGCCTGGAAGACGGCATAGGCCCGCATGGCGGCGGCGCCGTTCAAAGCGTTGAGCAGCACTTTGTTGAGGGCAAAGAACACCAGCCCCGGGGCGATCCACAGCATCCCGGTGCCCACCGCCGGACTGCCCAGCGCGCGGCCGACCAGCTCGCCCAGGCCGAAGGTGAGCAGGCCGACCGCTGTCGATAGAGCGAAGCAGGCGGTGAGGGCCGACACGGTGATCCGCGAGCAGCGCTGCGGATCGTCGACATGGTGGGAAACCTGCTTGAGTACCGACAGATGGATACCGCCCACGGACAGCTGCGACAGGAAGATGTAGATCGCAAAGACCTGATTGAAAACTCCCAGGGCTTCGGCACCCGCGGCCCGCGCGATGACGACATTCAGCAGGATCCCCGAAGCGGCGAGCACCGCCAGGCTGGCGACGTTCCACAGCGTGTCGAGCTGGAACTTGCGGGTCAGGGTCGAAGGATCTTGCATGTGTTCTGAGATGCGAGCTAGATCCCGTCTCGAAACAGCGTTTGTGAGCTGGCAGGTCGCGCTGGTGGAGCGAGCACGGGCGAGTATGTTTGAGCAGAATCTGCGATGGCTTTGCCCGTAAAGTTGTTTTTCCCAGGAGGTTGTATGACTCGCTAGCGCCAAGGCGAGATACGCAGCACCGCGCGCAGCCCATCCAGCGAGACCGTCAATCGAGCGTTCCGGCTGGAATCGAACTAGCCAGCGATCATAGACAGTGGGCTGCGTGCGGGATAGGGTCTCCTCGCTTCC
>JBCCEE010000014.1:0-42388 GCA_039030415.1 Acidobacteriota bacterium | reverse complement strand
GGTCGGCCACCGCCGAGTGAAAAAGGCCGCCGCTCGGAATATAGGCCAAGTAGCCAGGAGCCGCGGTGTTGAACGAACAGGGCACGACGCGCTCGAACAACAGCTCGAGCAGCTCGTCGAACGGGGTGCCCGACTCGGGCAGAGGCTCGGCGAGGGAGAGCGCCAGCTCGCCGCCTCCCTCGATGTTGGCCGCTGGCTGCTCAGGTAGCGACTCGAGGTGAGCGACGATGCGCTCCATCGCCCGATCGACCAGCGAGCGCATCGCCTCGCCATCGAGCTCCAGAGGATGTTCGGAGTGAGCCACGTCTTTGCGAGCTGCCGCTTCGCGAGCTGCCGCTTCGCGACATGCTGAATCATGGGTCTTCATAAGGGGATACCTGCCGATCTGGGAGCATCATCGTATCGGATCGGATCGACTCCACGGCCTTCTGTCCGGATGCTCAAACTTTTTCCAAGTTTTTCTGACTTCGATGACCAGATCGGAGGGCCGATTTCGCGTCCTCTATTGAATCGGACAGGACAGCACGAAAGTTACTGACTTTAGTTTGATTGAGCTCAGGTCCCGGCCTTTTCGTCGTCCTCAAACCCCATCGCCCCCCTGATGACGGAAAGGCCAGGATCTCGACTTTCAAAACCAGCACGAGCGGTGATTGCAAGCCGCCGCTCTGTTTACGGATAAGCGTTTAGAACCCAACGAATTGAAACGAAGAGTTGCAATGAGCTGATCTCGGATCCCGGCCTTTCCGTCGTCCTTAAACCCCATCGCCCCCCTGATGACGGAAAGGCCAGGATCTTGATTTTCGCCGTCTCACTCTTCGACAGCTCGAGCTTCCATGACTCGACCTGTTGTTTCGAGATACGACCGTTTTGAGTTGACAGAGCTCGGATCCCGGCCTTTCCGTCGTCCTCAAACCCCATCGCCCCCCTGATGGCGGAGAGGCCAGGATCTCGATTTTCCGATACGCGGAGTGGCTTGGTGCCGCTCCGTTTTTCTTTGCGTCCGCTCAGACGTGCTCGCTCAGACGTGCGGTCTCGGTCTTGGCGGCCCGGGCTTGAGCCGACCGAGCTTGATGCCGCTGTAGTAGTGGCCGAGGATCTCCCGGTAGGTAAACCCACGCATCGCCATGCCGAAGGCGCCGGCTTGGCACATGCCGACCCCATGGCCCCAGCCCTTGCCCCGAAACTGCCAGCCGGGGCCACGATCGGAACGCTCGATCGGCTCGGCCCAGAACAGAGTGTCCCAGACTCCGAGGGTCCAGCGCACGGCCAGTCCTTCGACCGTCAGACTACGGCCACCGGAGCCCACCAGCCTCATCTTGCCGACCCGCCCTGAAACGCCTCGCGACAGTACCTCGAAGTTCTCGAACGGAAACCCAGGGTAGCGCGCCTGCACCGCCGAGCGCAGCTTGTTGACGGAGACGAATCGCGACCAGCTCTGCTTGGGAACCCGGTGTCCAAAACGCACTGAGGGCGCATCCACCGGCTGCACCAAAGCCGCCAGCTCGCCACCTCGAAAATACAGCTCGAGGCGATCACCGGCCAACAGCTCGAGAGGCAGCGCCCGGAGCACTTCACCCTGGCGTCGGAACGTCAAGAAGGCCTGAGGCAGCTCGAAGCTCTGGAAGCCATTCGCGGTGCGCACCTCGAGCTGCCCTCCTGCCGTAGACAGGAAGCGCGTCGAGCGCGGTTCCACCACCCGCAGGTAGAGAGCGAGGTGGAACAGCAGGTCTTCCGCTTCGGCCTGGGTGACCACCCCGTTCTCGGCTTCAGCCTGCCGCTGCTGCGCCGCCAGAAAGCTCGCCAGCTCGCGGTCTCGTCGACGCCAATCAGCGGGCGGCTCGGCCACCAGGCTCTCGAGCTCTGGGAGCGACGCCCGCAGCCGTTGATCGAGGGCTATGTCGAAGACGGACATCGCGTAGCGCAGGACCTCGCGACGCTGCATCGAGCGCAGACGGTCTCGCGGCACCGCCAGATCGGCGAGCTCGGCGAGACGCCCGAGGCGTCGGGCCAAAGCGCGCGCGGGCTTGCTCTCGGTCGCAGGCAATAGATGCTGCATGAGCCCCGCGGGGAAATGCGATCCCGAAGTGCCGTGGCCTGCCAATCGAGCGACGCCCGCCTCGACGCAGGGCACGCCGCGCAGGTAAGGCCCGTGCTTCAGCGGAAACACGACTTCGACGTTCTCGGTGTGGCCGCCACAAGTGGCGCCATAGAGGGTTTCCGCCGGCCGACCGTCGTAGAGGGCCACCAGGCCGCGGGTGTCGGAGATCGCCTGATCGGACATCGGATGCTCGACCGCCATGCCGCCATAGACCTGGCAGCGCGGCGTCGAACAGATGTCAAAGCCCTCGTCGGCGAACTCGCTCAGGTTGCGCACCGCATAGGTGCGTGCCGCCAGGGTTTGAGCCTTGATCGCCTCGATCTGCTTGTAGAGCTCGGGCCCCATCTCCTTCGGCACCACGCCGCGCAGATAGTCTTCCAGCTCGAGCTCGTTGACGACGTTCATCTGCCCGCGATCGTTGAGGAAGATCAACAGCTGTCCACGGTAGCGACCGCCTTCGAAGGGTAGGCCAACATCCGGCGGTGCCGAGATCTCGAGCCAGCGGCCGGCCACCTGCTGGGTCTCGCCGCCGCGCTGGATCTCGAACCCGGGATTGCTCAAGTCGCCGCCCTCGGTGGCGACCCAGCTGCCTTTCATACCCAGCGCATCGAGCCGGCCGCGGGTAGCTTCCGCCTCGGCACGGGTGGCGAGCCGTCCCACCCGCACCCGGTAGAGGTCGGTTCCAGCGTCAAAGATGGCATCGGCCTGCTGACCGACGGATTCGGTCAGCTGTCGGGCCAGCCCGCGAGCCTGCTGTTCGTCTTTCAACGCTGCCACCTGCAGCCGGTAGACCGCCCGATCACGCAGGCTGCTCGAGGGCGAGACCCGCACCGCTTCGGACAATGCCAGCACTTCATTACCGGCACGCAGGGTCAGCCGGCGGTCGCAGCACGGCAGGTCGAGCTCGGTCAAATCACTCGCCAGGCCGACCCGAATCAGCAGTGGCCCGGTCGGGAGCGCTGCGGACGCCTCGATAGCGTCTGTCTCGGCGGCCTCTGATACCGCCTCGCTCTCCGCGGCCGGCGTCACTGGCGGGCTCGGCACGGTGACCCGCGGGATCTTCACAACCCTCGGCGGCGGCGGTACGGTCACCGGCGGAGCGCCCGGCCGACACGATGCCAGAGCCGCCGCCAGCAGCAGGACGACGCCGACGGCTCCCACCCAGCTGCGGCGCCGACGACGCGCCGAACGCGGAACGCGTCGCTTCGGCGCCAGGGCGCGCCGGCGCCGCCGGACGTTCGACCTCGGATCTCTACGCTGAGAGCTCAAGATGATCAACCCGCTGCGTTCGAACCGGAGCTCGAGCGGTCAACCGCCAATCCGGTGCTGGTACATCTTGACTTCACGACGGTAGTCCCAATCCGCCGAGTTGATCGTCAGATTCACCGGCTGGGCCATCTCGTACAGTCGGCTCACCAGCTGTTCGGAGAGCCGCGTCGTCAACAGCTGATGATCCGGACGCCGCACTCGGTCGCCGCCCTTGGCGGCTTGCTGATTCGGGCTGTCGAGCCGGTAATTGGTCGTGAAGATCGTCGGCAGACGCTGGGTGTAGCGCGTGTTCATGATCAGGTAGAGCGTGTTGCGCACCCACTCGGTGGGCTTCTGCGCACCCAGCTCGTCGAGCACCAGGAGCTCGGCGTTCATGACCGGTGACAGGATCGACGCCTTCGAGTCGGAAGACTTCTCGTCGAAGGTCGATTGGATCTGGTGCAACAGCGAAGTGAAGTCGACGAACTTGCCGCGAACCTTGTAGCGCTCGACGATCTCGGAGAGCACGGCGGCGGCCAGGTGCGTCTTACCGACGCCGGGTGGTCCGATGTAGATCAGGCCCGCCTCGCGGAATCGCCTCCGCTTGGGGTCGAAAAAGCGGTCGACGTACCGTTGGCTGATCTCGTGTGCCCGCGTCAAGAGATCACGCACGCGGGGATTGGCGCTGTGGTTGGTCTTGAAAGTAGCCAGCCGGCAGCCCCGATATCGCTCGGGGAGCCCCGACTGCGCCAGAAACTCCCGACCGCGCTCCCGCTTCTGGCAGTCGCAGCGCGTCGCAGAGCCCGCCCCACCATCGGCCACGACCTTCCAGCCTCGTCCATGGCACTCGGGACAGAGATCGGGATCCGGCTCGATCTCGACGCCTTTCGGCGGCACAAATTCCCGCATGAACGGATGCTAGCACTTTAGGGCCATGATCTCGCCCCTCCGGGGCGAACGACGGTTGCAGCAAGCTGGCCACGCGATAAGCTCACCTGCCGCAGACGACCTACCGTCCGTTCGTCATTCCCAACAGGAGTCGCCCATGCCGCAGGATCCGTCGCTCGACCGCAGAGCCCTCAACCCGACCTTGGCGTGGATCGCCGTCTTCGCGCTCATAGGGGCTTACGCCTGCTCACCGGCCAAGGAGTCGACCGTGGCTTATCCGCCCGCTGAACGTTCCGACCATATCGACACTTACTTCGACGTCGAGGTGGCGGATCCCTATCGCTGGCTAGAAGATCTCGGGGCGGACGCGACGCGCGCCTTCGTCGAGGCTCAGAACGCTCTCGCGCAGCCTCGGCTGGAGGCCATTCCGGCCCGCGAGAAGATCCGCCAGCGTATGACCGAGCTGTGGCGCTACCCGCGAGTCGACGTGCCTCGAGAACGCGGCGGACGCTACTTCTTCGAAGCCAACAACGGCGAGCAGGAGCTCGACGTGCTGAAGGTCGCCGACGGCCTCGGCGCCGAGCCGCGAGCGCTGATCGATCCCAACGGTTTTCGCGAGGACGCCACCGTGGCGCTCGCCGATTGGGTGCCCAGCCCGGACGGCAAGCTGGTGGCATACGGCGTGTCCGATGGCGGCACCGACTGGAAGACCTGGCGGGTGCGCGACGTCGACAGCGGCGAAGACCTGGCAGACGTCGTGGGGCACATGAAGTTCAGCGACACGGCCTGGGCGCCGGACAGCAGCGGCTTCTACTACAGCCGCTACCCGCTGGGTGAAGATGGCACCGCTGACGGCTCAGCGAAGGTCTCGGTCTACTATCACCGCATCGGCGGCTCGCAGGAAGACGACCGCCACATCTACTCCACCGGCGACGGCAACAACTACGATCCCTACCCCGCGGTCAGCGAAGACGGGCGCTTCCTGATCCTCAATCTCTTCGAAGGCTACTCCACCAACGCCGTCTATGTCCGGCGGCTCGACGAGCCCGGCTCCTCGGTGGTCCGCCTGCTCGACGACTGGGACGCCTTCTACACCTTCTTCGGCAACATCGACGACGAGCTGTTCTTCCGCACCACCCACCGGGCACCCAACGGCCGGGTGATCGCGATCGACCTCGAGAATCCCGCCCCGGGCGACTGGCGAGAAGTGGTTCCGGAGTCCGACAACGCACTCGCCGAGGCCCAGCTCATCGGCGGTCAGATCATCGCGCAATACCTGGTCGACGCCAGCAGTCAAGTGATCCGCTATACCGCCGACGGTCAGGAGCTGGGGGCCATCGAGCTGCCGGGCATCGGCACCGCGACCGGCTTCGAAGGCTCGATCGACGACCCCGAGACCTTCTTTCGGTTCGAGACTTTCACCGCCCCACCTCAGATCACTCGGCTCGACGTGGCGAGCGCCGAGACAACGCCGTTTGGCGACGCGTCGGACCGCGCCACCAGCGTCTACGAAACCCAGCAGGTCTTCTTCAACAGCAAGGACGGCACACGCGTCCCGATGTTCCTGATCCATCGGCCAGGACTCGAGCGCAACGGTGAGAATCCCACCATGCTCTATGGGTATGGCGGCTTCAACGTGTCGGAAACGCCGGAGTACCTGGTGCGCTGGGAGATGTGGCTCGAAATGGGCGGACTGCTCGCCATCGCCAACCTCCGCGGCGGCGGCGAGTACGGCGAAGCCTGGCACCAGGCCGGCACCAAGCTCGAGAAGCAGAATGTCTTCGACGACTTCATCGCCGCGGCGGAGTGGCTGATCGCCGAGAACTACACCCAAACCCCCAAGCTGGCGATCCACGGCCGCAGCAACGGCGGCCTGCTGGTAGCGGCGGTAACCACCCAGCGTCCGGACCTCTTCGGCGTCTCGCTGCCGGCGGTCGGCGTGCTCGACATGCTGCGCTACCACACCGCCAGCGCCAACGCCTACCAGTGGGGCAGCGACTACGGTTGGAGCGAGAACCAAGACGAATTCCAGGCCCAGCGAGCCTACTCACCGGTCCACAACGTCGCTGCCGAAACCTGCTATCCCCCGACCCTGATCACCACCGCCGATCGCGACGACCGCGTCGTACCGTGGCACAGCTACAAATACGCTGCCGCACTGCAGCACGCCCAGGAGTGCGACACGCCGATCCTGCTGCGGGTCGAGACTCGCGCCGGCCACGGCGGCAGCAAGCCGACCTGGATGCGCATCGAAGACTACGCCGACCAGTGGGCCTTCGCTGCCGAGCAGATGGGGATGAGCCTGGGCGACTAGCGCTCGAGCTGCTCACACCAGGGCGGGTGCTTCAAGCCCACCGTTCCAGTTCGAGGTCTGGTTGTACCTTCCTCAGCTCTTCGAAAACTGCGTCGCCGCTCACCAGCGTGCACCGCTCCACTAGAGCGGTCGCTGCGAGGATGAGGTCGATGTTGTACTTTTTCGCGCTTTCCTTGCTCAAAGATCGCCGGTCTCTCAGCGCTTTCTTCAGCGCCCCGAATCGCACTGCGCCCGCCGCAGACAGCGATAAGACTCCAAAATCGTTTTGAGCCTCGACGATCTTTCGACGCACTAGCTCCTGCTTGTCAACGGGAGCATTCGCCAGTCCGTATTCGAATTCGTAGAGCGTCAGGATCGAGATAAAGACCTCATCAGAGTCCGCAAGCGAGGCCAATCGTGCAACGAATGCCGAATGCTTGGCAGCAGACTGATCATAGAGGCCCGTGACGATATCGGAATCGAGGAGATACCTCATGATCACCGATCATGGTGAAACTCGGAGCCATCCCGAAATTCTCGGACGGCGCGGTTCAGCTGCGTCGAGTAACCATCGAGATGCCTGGGATCGGATTCGAGCCGCTGCGCCAGCCTGGCCCACCGAGACGGGGCAGCAGGACGCTCTCGAGTACCGCGCTCGCCAAGGGCTCGGCTGACCGCCTCGGCGACAAAGGCCTCTGGATCTTGAAGCTTTCTGACGCGACGCCCAAGATCCTCGGGTAAGCGAATGGTGAGCTGCATGTTGACCTCCGCGGTTGAGACTCAGCCAACTCGGCAAGGCTTGTACAGAAAACCCTCGAGCTGCTGTTCCTATCCATCATAACTCAGAGGCCGATTTGCTCAGGTCAAGCAAACCCAAGACGGTAACGGTGGTACGCAACCCTGCAGCGCCGTCTGCGTTTGAACCCGTATGCTGCTGATGCCGCGCATCATCCTGCTCACCGGCGCGATGGTGGGCTTCGCCCTGCTGCCGGGTTTCACCGCAGCTGAGGACAGCGGAGCAACGTCGTTCGGCATCTCGCGCTCGTCGGCACCGATCACCGTCGATGGCGAGCTCGACGACCCGGGCTGGCAGGGCGTAGTGCCGGTGCGTACCTGGTACGAGACCAATCCCGGCGACAACGTCGAGCCCGAGGTGGTGAATCTCGGCTACCTGAGCTACGACGAGAAATACTTCTATGCTGGCTTCCGTTTCGCTGACCCCGAGCCGAGCAAGATCCGCGCGCCCCTGGCCGATCGCGACAACGTGCCGCCAAACACCGACTACGGCGGTGTCATTCTCGATACGCAGAACGGCGGCAAGACCGCCCAGATGTTCCTCGCCAACCCGCGCGGCATTCAATACGACGCCATCAACTCCGACGCTTCCGGCGAAGACTCCGCGCCGGACTTCCACTGGGAGTCCGCGGCGCGCATCACCGACGAAGGCTGGAACCTGGAGATCCGCATCCCGTTCTCTTCGCTGCGCTACGACAGCAACGGTGGCGGCCCGCAGACCTGGCGGGTGATGCTCTATCGCAACTATCCGCGCGACTTCCGCTACCAGATGTTCACTTCGCGTCTGCCGCGCGACGTCAACTGCTTCATCTGCAACTCCCGGCCACTGAACGGTCTGAGCAATCTGCCGAGCGGCGGCCATCTGGTGGTGGCACCTTTCTTCACTTCGGCGCAGCTTTCAGAGCCCACCGGCGATCTCGGCACGCCGCTGGCGTCCGGTGATATCGACTTCGAGCCCGGACTCGACGTCAAATGGGCACCCAACCCGGACACCGTCATCGACGCCACCCTCAATCCCGATTTCTCCCAAGTCGAATCCGACGTCGCCCAGATCGCCACCAACGAGCGCTTCGCCCTGTTCTTTCCCGAGCGGCGGCCCTTCTTCCTGGAGGGTATCGACCTCTTCCGAACGCCTCTCCGGGCCGTCTACACCCGCAGTTTCACCGCTCCGCGCTGGGGTGCTCGCGTCACCGGCAAGGTCGGCGCCAACGCCTACACTCTGCTGGTCGGCGAGGACCAAGGCGGCGGTGGCGTCATCATTCCCGGCACCGACGGCTCCGAGATCGCCGACCAGGACTTCGACTCGCTGGTGACCGTCGGACGCTGGCGACGCGACCTCGGCGAACGCTCGTTCCTGAGCTTCTTGATCAGCGACCGCAAGATCGAGGGGGGCGGCAACAACCGCGTGTTCGGCCCGGATTTCGAATGGCGCCCCAACGGACGCAACACGGTCACCGGCCAGCTGCTGTGGAGCACCAGCCAAACGCCCAACCGCCCCGACCTGGCCGACGAGTGGGACGGCCGCGAGCTCTCCGGCTACGCCCTCGAAACCTGGTGGCGTCGCGGCACCGACAAAGAAGACTGGTTCCTGCTCTACCGCGACATCGACGACGAATTCCGCGCCGACAATGGCTTCGTGTCCCAGGTCGGCTACCGCGAAGCGTTCTTCGACACCGGCTACACCTTCCGGCCGCAAGAGAAGCGCATCCATCGGGTCCGCACCTTCTTCATCGCCAATCGGCAGGAAGACCAGGATGGCGGTCTGATCTACCGTCAGCTCTCCCCCGGCTTCGGCATGAGCGGCAAGAAGAACTTCTTCGGCCGCTTCCGCCTGGCGTTCGACGAGGTCCGAGCGATCGCAGACGTCGAGACCGACGCCGGAACCCAACGCATCGCGCGACTGTTCGAGCGTACGCGCTTCATCTACACCTTCGACATCAGCCCCACGAAGCGATTCTCGCGCTTTCGCGTCGATGGCGTCATCGGTGACGAGATCGATTTCTCACAGGCTCGCCTCGGCAAGGGCGGCCGGGTCAACGTGCAGGCGACCTTCCGCCCCAACGATCACATCGAGCTCCAACTGCTGACCAACCGCCGCTGGCTCGACCTCGAGCTCGACGATGGCCGCAGCGGCCGTCTGTTCACCGCCCAGGTCAGTCGACTGCGCGGCGTCTACACCTTCAACGCTCGCAGCTGGCTGCGGCTCATCGGCCAATATGTCGAGACCGAACGCGATCCCAGCCTCTACGCAGAGCCCGAGGACACCGACGACCGCTCCGGTTTCTTCTCGGGCTCGGCCGTCTTCGCCTACAAGCTCAACTGGCAGACCGTCCTCTTCGTCGGCTACGGCGACAATCGCGAGCTCGATGACCGTGACCGTCTCGAGCCCGAATCGCGCCAGCTGTTCCTCAAGATGTCCTACGCCTTTCGGCGATAACACGCGGACCAGCTCAGCAGGGCGTGACCTCGAACAGGCACCGTCTGTCCCCCGTCGCCTGGCAGAGGGTCTCTTCGATCGCGACCTGCGGCAGGTTGGTCTTGCCGAGCAGACCCAGGATCAACCCTCGGACGAACCAGCCGTGGGGCTCGCTGGCCCCTTGGTGGAGGCCACAGAACGCATTGGCCTTGAGGCTCAAGGAGGTGCGCCCGACGCCTCCCATATCCCAGGTGAAACGGCGCAGGATCGGCCAGACCACGGATTTGAGAGCCCTTGGAAGCGTCTTGACGCGCCGGATCGCTCTCAGGACACGCCTCGGCAGCAGCGCGCGATCCACCAAAGTCTCCGCCAGGCGCAGGCCCAGAACCTGCAGGCTCTCGGCACGGTCATGCCCCGCGGGTAGCGCAGACTCGAAACGCCGCACAGCGCCCACGATATCGGGATAGCTCACGGCGATGCGCTCCGCGGCGAGAGCGATCGCCTCGCTATCCACCGTCGGGCCAAACACGGTCGAGCCAAACACAGTCGAGCCGCCCGCTTCGATCGTCGGGCCAGCCGCTAGTATGTCCGTCAGCTCATGGGCGGCGACGTTGGCCGGCATGTTCAGCAGGTTGAGATTGACTCCCGACAGGCACAGGATCGCCAGCGTGCCGGTGCCAGCGAGATTTTTGAGCAGGAGCTGGGAGTCCTGATCGCAGACGAACGCCACGTCACCAACATCGCTCCACACCGTGCCCAGCTCTCGAAACGTCCGTTCGAAGTCATCACCCAAAGCCGCTAGCGTTTCCGGCCGGGCGGGTAGGCTCGTGAAGGGGCAGGGACCGCCTCCGGTCGAAACCAGCAAGCCCCCAACGTCCTGCCGATCGCTGAGCGGCTGCAGGACGGCGGCGATATCGCCCGCCCCTTCAGGCGCTGCCGAAGGCTGCGCCTGAAGCGCCATCATGGCTGTCGCATGCCCACTCGCCAGGGCCGCTTCGGAGCGAATGCCGAGCAGCACTTCGGCGCGCTCGGCGATCCAATGAGCCGGGACGCCCGCTGCTAGCCGAAGTCCCAAGTAGCGTGAAGTGACGGGCAGCACCAGCAGAGCGAAACCGTCGAGGACCGACGTCGCGTGACACAACCGCCCGAGCCGCAGCGTTTGGGCTGTGCGGCTCGCCACCTGCGCTAGGCGCAGAACGCTAGCCGCCACGTCCTCGGTCGACGCTTCTAGACCTTCAGCCGTGAGGATCTCGCCGCTCTCGCTGCACAGCATCCAGCCGGTCACCTCTTCGAGCTCCACGATCTGACGCAGCGCCTGCTGCACCTCCCTGTCGACGTCCGACGGCAGCCACCTTTCGCTCGGAGCCGCCAGCGCATCATCGCCCGGTTCGAGCATCCTCTCGTCTTCGGCTACCGCGACCCTCAACAGCAGGCCGGCCAGGGGCTCATCCAGCCGATCGGCACGCCGTACCGGCGGCGCGACTCCGTCGGCGAGCTCCGGATTCCATCGCCGCCAGCGGAAGATCGCCGCCAGCGTACCGATCAGCCGCTCGCGCTCGACGGCGTGACCGTTCAGCGAAACGTAGACGATCGTCCTCGTATCGAAGAAGAAGTCGACGTAGGCTTCGTCCGGACCGACGACCCGCAGTCGCCCGGTTCTCCTCTGCTCTGCCTTCTGCTGCAGCAGGGTCGGCAGATCGACCAGCTCATAGATCGGCTGTGAATCTCCCTGACGCAAACGTTGCATGCCATCTCCCCCTGGAATTGAGCGGGCCGAGGCCAACACCCAGCCGAGTTTTCAACCCTAGGTATGATTTTGCAGCCCAGAGATCACCTGGGACATGGCAGGCGTATGACGGTCTCTATGACGCCAGCCCGGCATCGCGGCCGAGCTCCGCGGCGTTCGGGATGCAAGCCCGCTAGCCGCCGCAGGTCTTCACGAAACGCAGGGCACGCTTCATCTGCCGGACGTGATCCTGCGGGAACGTATGGCCGAGCCCCGGGTAGACCACCAGGCGCTGGGCGATGCCGCGCTCGGCGAAGCGCTTCGAGGTCTCACGGGTGCGCTGCACGACGCCGTCCTCGCCGCCTACCATGAAGAAGAAGCGCGGCAGCTCGGCGGCCGGGACGTCGGGAAACGCCGTCTCGCGGTCCATCGCCGAGCCCATGACGATTACCCCGGCAAACGCCCCCGGGTGGCGGAACGCGGTCGAGATCGAGCGCCGCCCGCCCTGCGAGAACCCCATCAGCACGACGCATTCGCGATCGATCGGATACTTGGCGGCCGCCGCTTCGATGGCCTGCAGCGTCTGATAGGCGGTCTCTTCCTGGCTTCCCCACTGGAAGCCTCGGGCGTAGGGATGGAGCGCTTCGGGCACCGCCAGCACCGCGCCGGCCTGACGAGCGACGACCTCCCACAGCTGAACCATCGGGCCGCCGCGACCGCCGCGACCGTGCAGCGCCAGGATGAGCGGCGCAGGCTTTTCCGGATCGAGCCGCCGCGGCGCTCTCAGCTCGGGTGGATGCTCTGCCACCCGGCGCTCGAACGCCCGCCAGGCCGCGGCCTGGTTGGCCTTCATCGCATCCAGGATGGCCGGATACTCCGGCGACTCGCGCACCTGCGCCAGGTCCGCATCCGAGGTGACGATTGCCACTTCTGCGAAACCGGCCGAGGCCGAGCGGCGCAGCCACTCGAGCGCCACCTCGTGCTCACCACGCGCCGCTCTCAGGCGCGCCAGATCGTAGGCTACGAAGGCGTTCTGGGGCTGCCGCGCCATCAGCTCTTCGCCGAACCGCAGCGCGCTCTCGATGTCACCGCCGCGGTAGGCTTCGACAAACTGACGCTGCAGCACGACTTCCGCGCCGGCCACCTCCTGCGCGCTCGAGCTCGCGGCTCCCAAGAGTCCACCGGCCAGGAAGAGTACGCCGACCAAGAAGGGTACGCCGACCAGGGCGAGTGCCAAACCTGCGGCCCACCAAGATGCCACGCGATGCCGGACGCCGAACATGGCGCCTATTGTGTCACCTCCAGCCGCCGCAACGCGCGTCAGCTGTCGTGCTGGGCCGGAGCCTGCTGTCGGGTGTGGATCACCGCAAAGACTTGGATCGCCGCCAGCGCCAGAGCGAACAGGATCGGGAAGACGTCGACCGTCGCCCAGCCCTGCACTACCCGTGAGCCCACCGCCGCCAGCAGAACGGCCATCAGCGTCACCTGCGGCACCACCAGGATCGGCGGAGTGCGGCGCGACGTCTCTTTCGGGGTCGAGATGTGCGGCACGCGGATGCGCAGCAGCGCCAGAACCAGGGCCAGCGTGTAGACCGGCCACAGCAGGAAAGTGTGCACGTAACCTCGCCAGTTCGACACCATCGAAGGCGAGCTGCCGCTCCATGCCGACAGCGCCGCGCGACGCACCAGGATCACCGAGGCGGCGAACGGAATCGAGTGCAGCAGGTATTCACTGAACGCGGCGCGCGCCGACAGCGGACCGAAGGTGAGAATCGCTGCTGCCATCACCGAGTGCGCCAGGAATACCGTGCCGATCAAGTAGTAAGTGAAGCGCACCGCGTAGGCCAGGTTCTGAGTCAACGACAGACGCTTCCACACCCGCGGGTAGACCTCGAGCAATATCTCGAACACCCCGCGCGCCCACTTGAGCTGCTGCTTGGCGGCTGCCATCAGATCTCCCGGCACCAGGCCGAGGGCTTTCAGCGACGGCACGAAGACAGAGCGCCAGCCGGCGGCGTGCACCCTAAGCGAGGTGTGGAGATCTTCCGCCAGGCCGGTCTGGTGGCCGCCGATGCTGTCGAGCGTGGCGCGCCGGAAGGTGCAGTGGCTGCCCCACACCTGAGCCGCACCGCAGCCGTACATGCCCATCGAAGTTGGGCCGAGGGCGTCGGTCGACTGCTCGGCCCCGGCCCGCGCCACCCACGATTCGCAGGCGTTCGAGAAGCCTACCGCGCTCTGCACGAAGCCGACGCTGGGGTCGCGGAAGTGGCCGAGGATCGAATCGAGATAGTCGGGCTCGGGAATGTGGTCGACGTCGAAAATGGTCACGAACTCGGCGTCGCTGGCGGCCAGCGCGGCGTTGACGTTGCCGGCCTTGGCATCGCGGTTGTCGTCGCGCACCCGGTACTCGACTCCCAGCCGCTCGGCCAACGCCTCGAAGCGCGGGTCGCGCGCGTCGTCGAGCAGGAAGGTGCGGTGGGGGTAGCGGATCGCCAGCGCCGCCTCGAGGCTGCGCTCCACCATCTCGTGGGGCTCGTCGTAAACCGGGATGAAGACGTCGACCGACCAGCCGTCGGGCGGCGGGGCCGTGGTCGGCGATTCGATGCGCAGGTAGACATAGCAGGCGCAATAGACCTGCACCGCTACGTAGAACAGCGCCATCGCGAAACAGACGGCCAGCCAGGGATCATAGATCCGACCATCACGGAACCACCAGCTGAAGTAGTACACCGAAGTTGCAAATCCGATGAGCACCAGGGCCATCAGCAGCCAGCGTCGGCCACCCTCCAGTCGCATGCCGGCCGGACCCGCCTCGTCAGGAGGCGGCATCATCGGTATCGAATCGATCGATTGTTCCATGGCTCGTGAGATCTCGGGTTCGTGTAGGGATTCGTGCGGATCGATAGCGTCAAGCGTAGGTTGGAGCGCGCAATAGCTGTGACTCGGCGCCTTCGGTCGGCTCCGGTGAGCCGCCTTCGAGCTTGGCGACAAACGCCTCGAGGCTGTCCGAGCCCTCGATGTCGAGACGCGGCAGGGCGAGCAGCGAGTGGCTCGCCTCGCACACGCCGGGGGCGGTGGAGAGGCCGAACTCGTAGCCGCAGGCGCCGGTCAGAAACTGAATCGGCTTGTTGAAGGCGCCCCACGGATAGGCCAGGGCGTTGATCGGAATGCCCAACCCCTGCTCCAGGATCTGCTTCGACCGCCGCATCTCGCGCGCCGCCTGCCGCCAAGACACCGAGGGCAGCCAAGGGTGGGTCGCGGTATGCGAGCCGAAGCTGACGCCGGCAGCCTGCAGCTGGCGCAGCTCGCGCCAGCCGAGCAGCTCGATGGTCTCACCGTATTCGGCGTCCCAATCGTTGGTGGCGCCGATCTTTTCGGCCACCAGGAAGACCGTCGCCGAGAAGCCGTACTGCTCGAGCAGCGGCCAGGCGTTGTCCTGGAAATCGCGATAGCCGTCGTCGAACGTGATCAGCACCGCACCGCGCGGCAGGGCACCGCCGAAGACGACGAACTGGTACCAGTCGGCGAGATCAATGCTGCGATAGCCGTGATCCCGCAGGTAGCGCAGCTGCTCTTCGAACGCCGAAACCGTCACGCGGTAGGGCGCCAGGGCTTCAGAGCCCTCGTCGGCGACGCGGTGGTACATGAGGATCGGCAGGCGGTCGCCGACACCGTTCCAGACCATATGGTGCTCGACGTCCGCCGGCGGCGTCGCGTACTCCGCGGTGTGGATGGCCGGAGCCTGGCGGCGCGGACTGTCGGACCGTTCGAACCGCTGCACCCGGTAGTACGGCGTCTGCAGCTCTTCCTCGAAGCTCAGCTTGGACTCGGCGGCGAAGGTCTCGCCGATGGTCTTGACGCCGTAGTTGAAGCTCCAGTCGAACCCCGGGCGTCCCGGATCGTCGACGGTGAGGTTGGCGTGCGCCATCACCAGCTGCCCGCCCGGCTCGAGAGCTTCGGCGAAGCGTTCGGCGACCGCCTCCAGACGCTTGCGGCGCCCGAGGTAGTAGAGCACCTCGCTGCAGACGATGGCGTCAAACTTACCGGGGATCGCGTCTTTCGACAGGTCGAGGGTCTGAAAGCGCGCGTTGTCGTGCTCGGCGCAGCGCTCGGCGGCGCGGTCCACCGCCACCTGCGAGATATCGGTCGCCAGCAGGCTACCCACCCGCGGCGCCAGCTGGGCCGAAAAATGCCCTTCGGCACAGCCCACCTCCAGCACCCTGGCGCTGCCTTCGGGGACCAGGTCGAGGGTCTGCTCGTACTTGGTCTGCTCGTAGGCGCTGGTATAACCCCAGGGATCGGCCTTCTGCTGGAAGAACTTGTCCAGCGAGCTGCGGCTCTCCGGCTGCAGGTAGCGCTGACGCACCTTGCGGTAGCGCTGGTAGAAGCGCGGCATCATCCGCAGTCCATGGGTGAGCCACATCCTGAGATGACCGCCGACCTCGCCCACGCCACGCCGGACGGAAGCCTTGGCGTACATCAAGCGCAACAGCGCCTTGGGCGGCAGCGCCGCCAGCAGATGCAGGGGACTGACCCGCGCCATCCTCGCTCGCACCAACAGGCGTGCGGTGCGGCTGGCCTTGCTGGCCAGGCCGGGCGCCTCGGCATGAGCTTCGAGCGCCGTGAGGAAATCGATGGCGCTGGGCTCGGCGTCCCGCCACGCCTCACCCCATTCGGGCACCGGCCGGCCGCTGGCGTCCATCGCCGCCGAGACCATCCAATCCGCCGTCAGATAGGGATCGAGGTTCGGGAACGTCTCGTCCTCGAGCAGCTCCAGCAGCGGCTTGGCGTCACCGCCAGTGCCGGCTACCAAACCGGCCGAGAAGCATAGGAAATAGAAACGCTGCAGGGTCACGATCTCGGGCTCTTCCGCCAACCCCTCAGGGTGAACCGGATGCGGCCGCGGCACGCGAGGGTCGGGCACCTGACCCTGCTCCAGAACGCGCAGGGCGTCGGCCAGCATACGGTGCGCCTGCTTCGACGCCGAGCCGGGTCGCATGCGATAAAACGCCAGCACCTCGGGCACCGCGCCGAAGCGCGTTCCGAGGCGTGCGATGCGCTGCCAGAAATCCCAGTCCTCGCTGGTGACGAGCTCGGTCTCGAAGCCACCGACCTCCTCCGCCAGCGCCTTGCGGACGACGCAGGCATGGATGGCGAATCGCCAGTCCACCGCCAGCGTTTCGAACAGATCCCCCGACTCTTTGGGGAGATTGGTGCAGACCTGCTGGCCGTCCGGCGACACCGAGGCCCAGCCGCAGTAGACCGCTTCCAGGCTGTCATCAGCCGCCGACGCCGCCATCATGCGCTCGAGGTACTCCGGGGCGACAGTGTCGTCGGCGTCGAGAAACAGCAGCCACTCGCCTCGCGCGGCCGCGAGGCCAGCGTTGCGCGCCGCGCTGACGCCAGCGTTGTCCTGGCGCAGGGTCCGGAAGCGCGGATCATCGGCCGCGAAACGCTCGGCGAGCCTGAGGGTGTCGTCGGTCGAGCCGTCATCGACGATGATCGCTTCCCAGTCGCCGTAGGTCTGGGCGTGCAGCGAGGCCAGCGGCTCGTGCAGCGTCTCAGCGGCGTTGAACGCCGGGATGATCACCGAGACTTCGGGGCCGTTCGAGGGTCGTGAAGGAGTCATAGTGCGCTCACCCACCCGCCACCGTACTGGCCGGAGCCCCGACCGTCGACGGCTCGCCCAACACGCTCGACTCGTTCCTGTGATCACTCAGCAGACCGTGCTCGCCTAGCAGACCGTGCTCGCCCAACAGACCGTGCTCGCCCGACAGACCGTGCTCGCCCGACAGACCTTGCTCACCCAGACCGGGATGTGCCGCCAGATGGCGATGCCGGCGGTAGTAGCCCAGGCCCGCGAAGCTGCCTGCGATCTCCTTCGCCAGCAGGCGTGCCCGATAGGCCGGGTCGCCGAGAGCACAGCGCAGCGCATAGCCGGCGTAGACCTTGGGCAGGGTCCACAGCAGATGCCGGACGTTGCCGAGGTCGCGGGTGTGCGCCAGCTGCACCAAGGCCGAAGCGACATGCCCGCGCATATAGGCATAGAGCTGATGCTCCAGCTCCTCGGCCGAGCGACGGTGCTGATGCTCGGTCACGGCGCGCGGCTCGTAGCGGCAGCTCCAGCCTTCCGCCAGAGCCCGGTAAAACAGCTCGAGCTCTTCGCAGCCGCCGGCGCGGCCGGCGCCGAGGCGCTCGTCGAAGCCGCCGAGCCGTTCGAAGACGCGACGGCGAATCGCCATATTGCCGCTGCCGCCGATCTCCCACACCGGCACGCCACGGTTGCGGGTGCTGCGGTAGAGCTCGGAATCGAACGTGCGAGTGACATACCCGCGAGCAAAGCTGTAGCGCTGCTCGAAGATTTGCTGAGCTTCGGTCTCGAGCTCGCTCGGCAGCACCAGCCCGGTGGCCAGCGCGATCTCGGGATCCGCGAAACAGGCGCGCAGACGCCTCAGCCACTGCGGATGGACCACTTCGTCGTCATCGACGAAAGCGACCAGCTCGCCGCGACAGTGGTGCACCCCCGTATTGCGGGCCGCGCTCGAGCCGCGGCGCGTCTCGGCCAGGTAGCGCACGCCAGGAAAGCTCTCGACCACGTCACGCGTCGCTGCCGACGGTGCATTGTCGACCACCAGAATCTCCAGCGGCTGCTCTTCGAGCGCCGCCAGCGAGCGCAGGCACGCGCTCAGACGGTCCGGCCGATCGCAGGTCGGCACCACGACGCTGATCGACGGCAGGCTCGACGTCGACTCCGGCGAACGGTTCTGGACCGCCAGGCTGTCGAGCAGCGACAGCGCGACGCGCAGCAGACGCCACGGGTCTGCGTCCGGAAGCCGCCTGGGCAAAGTCGCCCGGCTGCCCGCCAGGTAGCCTTCTAGAGCCGGGGTAATCGCCTGCAGCACTTCGGTGGCGAGCTCGCCCGACGTCATCGACTCCCGCCCGGCTGCGATCTGCAGCTGACCCAAGGGGATCTGCCGCCACCACAGCACCGCGAAGACGCCGCGTCCGCCCGTAGAAGGCGGCGCCAGCCCCTCAGCGAGGTCGAGGTGGACGATGTCCCACTGAGCGCCCATTACGCGGTTTCCTCGAGGTAGGCGGGACGCTTCTGTAGCTCATACAGACGCGCAAAGAGGGCGTTGTTCTCGAGCAGATCGGCCAGAGTGCCGCGCTCGACGATACGGCCGCGATCCATCACCAGGATCTGGTCGGCCTGCTCGATGGTCGAGAGCCGGTGCGCGATGACGATCACCGTGCGATCGCGGCGCAGCTGGGCGAGTGACTTCTGGATGACGTTTTCAGAAATGCTGTCGAGCGCGTTGGTCGCCTCGTCGAGGATCAGAATCTCGGGCTGACGCACGATGGCGCGAGCCAGGGCGACGCGCTGCTTCTGGCCCGACGAGAGCCGCACCCCTTGATCGCCGACCACCGTATCGTAGCCCTGCGGCAGCGAGCGGATGAACTCGTGGGCGTCGGCCTGATGCGCCGCTGCCTGGACCTCCGCCTCGCTGGCACCCAGCTTGCCGTAAGCGATGTTGGCGCGCACCGTGGCATTGAACACGAACACGTCCTGGTCGACGACCGCGATCTTCTCGCGCCACGATCCCAGGTCGAACTGCTCGGCCGGCGTGCCGTCAGCGGTGAGCTCGCCCGTCGTCGGCTCGTAGAAGCGCAGCAGCAGGTTGATCAGCGTCGACTTACCGGCACCGGAAGGTCCGACCAGGGCGGTGGTCTCACCGCGCGCGATCCGCAGTGACACGTCGGAGATGGCCGGCGACTCGTCGGCTTCGTAGGCGAACGACGCGCGTTCGAGCTCGAGCGCGTCTTCGAGGCCATCGAAAGATCGCGGCCCGGAGTGCACGAACGGCTTGTCTTCGCGACTCAGCAAGCCCATCACCTGCTCGATCGCCGGTAGCTTGCCGACCAGCTCGGCGCGCCCTTCATCCAGCCCATAGACCTCCGGGTGGAGGCGGTAGAGCACGGCGATGAACACCAGCACCGCCGGCAGGTTGCCGGCGTTGTCGTGCAGCATGGCGAACAGCACGCCGATCAAAAGACAGGCGGCCAGCACTTCGGACAGCGGCTCGATCAACCCGGTGAGTCGCTCCTGCTTGAAGCCGAGACGGCCCACCTGCCACGAAGCGCGATCATAACGGCGCTGCTCATGACGCTGGCGGTTGAACGCGCGGATGGTGCGCATGCCGGCGAACAGCTCGACGATTCGCTGCGACAGCGTCTGCTCGGCTTCGAGGCTGGCCCGTGCCGTACGCTCGATGCGCCGCGTCAACAGCTGCACCGAAGCCGAGATCACGAACAGCGCGAGCGCGACCACCAGGGTCAGCTGCCAGGAGATCAGCAGCAGCACGCAAGTGAAGATGACGACGGTGGTGATGTTGATGATCAGGCCGACCCAGGTCGACACCGCGTCCGCCGTCGTCCAAGTCTCATTCTCGAGCGCGTTCCACAGCTTGCCCGACTTGGTGCGCTCGATGAACCGCATGCTGACCCGCAGCAGCTGATCGACGACGCGGCTGCGCAAATGATGGCTCAGCCGGGTGTCGACCCAGCCGAACAGCAAGCCGTTGCTGTACGACACCGCGCCCTTGAACAACACCAGCGCCAAAATCGCCCCCGAAATGAAGAGCAGGCGATTGTCGGCCGGCACGCTCGCGAAGAGGCCGTTGAGGATCTGCGACAGCGAGCCCTCGGCTGCCGGCTCGAGACCCGATTGATCCAGGCTGTACAGGAAGGGAATGAACAGGCTGATACCGATGCCTTCGGCGAGCGCTTCCAGCAGCCCGAGCACCACCATTCCGGCGACTGCCCAGGGGTGGCGCCGGATCAGCGGTTTGATGGCTCGTACGGCCTGAAGCTCTTTGTTCATCGAACGGCGTCGTGATCGCTGTTTTGAAGTCGCTACAGCTGCCGCCGGCGGCGCCTGACAGCAGGATCGTTCGTCGAAATCTCTGAAAGCGGAGGCGGAAAGCCGGTCTACTTACAGACTAAAAAAACGACATTACGGCCCAGATTACAGAAGCTGTCGATCTGTATCACGGCGCCCCCCACGTGACGCCGCTTCACCAGCGGGTTTTAGGAGCTGATTCTAGCCGAATTGAGCGTCGATTTATCGACCCAGGTCACTGCCTGGCGCGCCACGTCACAAAGTACCGTCGGCAGGCACCGGCGGCAGCTGCCCGAGGCTCCAGCGCACTCCGAGGCCACCCACGATCGCCACCGCCAAACCGAGCGCCCCGGTTCCCCAACCCGTCAGCAGCAGATGCCCCGCCCCGAACAGCAGACCGTAGATCAAGGCCAGGCCGCTGATCACGCCGATGAGTACCGGCCGAGGCCTGGCGCCGGTCTCCACCGGTCCAGCCAGCTCACGCACTGGCCCCCACCAGCCGATCGGCCGCACCTTGCGATAGAACGCCACCAGCGAGCCGGGGTCCGGCCGCGGACCGAGGGCGAGGGACAGTGCCGCCATCGCTAGGGAAGCCGCGATCACCACCAGCAGCCGGCCCTCGTGCAGCAGCTCACCGCCAGGGGAGAGCGAGCCCAGTCGCCAGGAGATCGGCAGGACGGTGATGCCGATGGTCACCGCCGCCGACGTCAGCATCGCCACCAGCTCGGTGCGAGCGTCGATCCGCCACCACAGCCAGCGCATCAGGTAGACCGGGCCGACGCCACCCAAGAAGGCGAGAAAGAACGTGAAGAGGTCGCTGATCGACTCGGCGTAGTAGGCCTGCACCGCCGCCAGTGCCATCACCCCGATACAGGTCCAGCGCGCCACCCACACATAGTGCCGGGCGGCGGCGGCGGGCACCAGGAAGCGCCGGTAGAGGTCGTTGACGAAGAACGACGACGCGAGATTGACGTGGGTGTCGATGGTCGACATGAAGGCCGCCATCAGCGAGGCGATCACCAGGCCGAGCAGTCCCGCCGGCAGATAGCGCGCCATCATCACCACGTAAGCGCGTTCGGAATCGGTGCGGGCCAGCAGCTCGCCGGCCGCCACCTCGTCGCCGACGGCGACGCGCCCACCGGTCAGAGGATGCCAGTCGTCCGAGCTGCCGTCGGGTCGCAGCGAGACGTCCGCCGTCTCCGGCCCCGTCATGATCACCACCTGACTCGCATCGACCGCCGTCACCTCCCCTGCCACCGGCGCCCGCACCTCGAGATTCGGCAGCACCGCCAGGGACGCCAGCGCTACCAGAATCCACGGCCACGGCCGCAGCGCGTAGTAGGCCACCGCATACCACAGCACCGCCAGCCGCCCCTGGTGCTCGTCGCGTGACGCCGCCACCCGCTGCACGGTCAGACCGTCGCCGTCGACCCATTCGGTGGCCCACCAGCCGATCCCGAGGTTGACCGCCAGGATCGCCACCGGCGCGGTCCAGAAGGCGACATCGAACGGGCTGGCCGCTCCCGGCTGCGGCAGGAAACGCAGAATCTGATCTAGCTGCGGCCCGGCGACGCTGGCCGCCATGACCCCGCCCAGTCCACCCACCGCCTGCCAGGTGATCACCGCCAGCGCGATCGCCCCCACCATCGCCATCACGAACTGCACCAGATCCGTCAACACCACCCCCCACAGACCGGCGAGCAGCGAATACGACAGGGCGATGGCGCACGCCAGGGCGAGCGCCCAGCCCTTGTCGACGTCGAACAGCACGTCGATGATCTTCGACGCCGCCAGCAGCACCCAGCACAGGATGATGGTGTTGGTGAAGCCCGAGTGCAGCACGCCCAGGAAGATGCGCAGCAGCCGTGCATTGGGACCGCCGTAGCGCAGCTCGGCGAGCTCCGCCTTGGTGACCACCATCGCCCGTCGCCACAGGCGCGAGAACAGAAACACGCCGAACAGCGTGGTGATCGCGAAGCTCCACCACAGCCAGTTCTTCCAGATGCCATGATCGCGCACCCAGCCGGTGATCACCAGCGGCGTGTCGGCGGCGAACGTGGTGGCGACCATCGAAGTGCCGGCCAGCCACCAGGGCAGCGAGCGGCCGGTGAGGAAGAACTCGTTGACGTCACTGCCGGCGCGGCGCGCGAAGCGCAGGCCCACCGCCACCGCGAACACCACGTAGGCGATGAGGATCAGCCAGTCGACGAGATGGAGCTGCACGTTCGGGCCTCGGTCGCTCAGACTTTCAGTCGCCGCCAGCGCGGCGCACCAGCTCCCGCACTCCGGCGGCCGACGTCACGGTGCGGTGGTATTCCGGCGAGCGCAGCTCGGTGCCCATGAACACCCGCTGATTGCGATACTCCATCGAGCTCTCGGCGGAATCCGTAGCGACGACATGGATCTCGCGCGCCCCGGTCTCGGCCAGGATGCGGCGCAGGTTGCGCGCCGTGATGCCGCAGCCCGGCATCACCGTCAGTCGATCGCCGGCTCGCGTCACCAGCTCTCGGATCAGCTCGGTGCCTTCCAGCACCGAGGGCTCCTGTCCCGAAGTCAGCAGGCGGTCGACCCCGAGCTCGATCAGCGTATCGAGCGCGGCCAGTGGATCGCGGGTCATGTCGAACGCGCGGTGGAACGTCACGCTGAGCGGCCGCGACGCCTCGATCAGGCGAGCGCAGGTTTCGCGGTCGACCGTGCCGTCGGGCCTCAGCACGCCGAGCACCACGCCGTCGGCGCCGAGGTCCTGGGCGACGGCGATATCGTGCATCATGGCGTCGAGCTCGAGCGGCGAGTAGCAGAAGTCCCCGCCGCGCGGTCGGATCATCACCTGCAGCCCGATGTCGATGGACCGCCGCGCCGCCGTGATCATGCCGGCGCTCGGCGTCGTGCCGCCTTCGATCAGGTTGTCGCACAGCTCCACCCGGTCCGCCCCGCCGCGCTGAGCCGCCACCGCGGCGTCCGCCGAGTCGAGACAGACCTCGACCCGGATCTCGTCCGGCTGCGCGGCGATCAGCTCGGTAGGGTCGTCCATCAACCCGCCGCCACCGCCGCCGCCTCGCGCGCACCGACCGCGACCGGCTCGGCGGCAAAGAAGTTCTCGAATAGCTTCAGATTGTCATCGACCCGGGCCGGGTCTTTCAGCTCGTCGACATAGTGGCGCGGCGCCAGCGGTTCGGTCCGAAGATTGCCGCGCATCATGCGGCTGCCTTCGTCGTACGACATCTCGGGGTGAAACTGCACGCCCCACACCGGCCGATCCCGCAGCTGGAACGCCTGCACCGCGCAGTCGTCCGTCCACGCGATGCGCTCGCAGCTCGGCGGCAGGTCATAGACCTCGTCGTAGTGCGAATGCACCGGAATCAGCTCGTCGAGCCCTTGGAACAACGGGTTGGGTCGTATCGCCACCCGCTTCCAGCCAAACTCCGGCACCGCCGCCCGCCGGCACCGTCCCCCGACAGCGCGCGCCAGCATCTGCTCGCCGTAGCAAATGCCGAACACCGGCTTGCCGGCGTCGACAAAGCTTCGGATCAGGTCACAGAGCTCGTCGTCGCGAGGGTTCTGCTGGGCGGCGGAGAGCTCGGAGCCCGAGAGCAGGAGGCGTGGGTGGTCGTCACCGTCCGCGAGCGACTCGGGGGACTCGAGATGCCGAAGGACGAACGGGTCGGGCGTAAGACGTTGGAGCCGCGGCAGGACAAGCTCATCGAAGCGACGACGTTCGTCAGGATTGACGATGCAGTTGATGACCAGAGTCATGGTTGCGATGACTGTAGCGTCGAGGGGCTCGAGCGTCAAACCAGCCGGTAAATCGGCAAAAGGCGACCAGAGTGTCGACTGGGACCTCCGAGGACCAAAACAAGAAAATTGCCTGGAAGCACAAGATCGGCGCGTCGTTTTCCGTCTTCTAAAGGGTGAGGCGTTTACTCGGAGTCCATTCGGTCTCCAGTAGACGCTGCAATCGCCTGGAGGACAGACATGGATTCGGAACCGCGCAAGCCGCTATACAAAGCCTTAGACCGCAGTCATCGCCTGCTGTTCAGCCACCCACGCACTATCCGCGATCTGCTGCGCGGCTTCATCCGCGAGCCGTGGGTCGACGAGCTGGATCTCGAAACGCTGGAGAAACTGCCATCAGATTTCATCTCAGGCCAGTTGGCTGGAGAGTTTGAGGAGCGAACCAGCGACGTCGTGTGGCGGGTGAGGTGGCGCGAGCAAGACCTCTATGTCGTCATCTTGCTGGAGCTACAGTCGTCTTGCGATCAGGACATGGCGCTACGCATGCTGGTCTACGTCGCGCTGTTCTACCAGCGTCTCTTGAAGGAGCAACCGCTGAAGCGAGGCGAGAAGCTACCACCGGTGTTGCCGATAGTGTTCTACAACGGCGATCCCGAGTGGTGGGCACCGCTCGAGGTGCGCGACCTGATCGAAACAGTACCGGAGGGCTTGGCAGCACACTTACCCTCACTGAGCTACTGCCTGATCGATGAGAAGCGCCTACCGTTGGAATTGCTGGAGTCGTTGCTCGACAACATAGTGGCCGGCATCGCGCGTGTTGAGCAAGACCATGGTGCTGCGCACCTCTCTCGAATGGTGGCGAACTTCGCGCGCTGGCTAGAGTCACCGGAGCACAGCGAGTTGCGACGAGACGTGCTAGCCTGGTTGTCCAAGGTCGTGCTTCCTGCTCGGATTCCGGGCGCCGAGGTACCGGAGCTGAAAGATCTGGAAGAGTTCAGGACCTACCTGGAGGTGAAGATGCAGCCGTGGACTGATCAGTGGCGAGATGAAGGCATTCGACTAGGTACCGAGCAAGGGCGGGAAGAAGGCATTCGACTAGGTACCGAGCGAGGCCGACGAGAGGGCGAGCGCACAGGAAAGCTCAAAGGGGAGCGAGAGCTCCTCCGTCGTCTTCTACAAACCCGATTTGGCCGTCTCGATGATGCGGTCGATCAGCGAATCCAAAAAGCCGACAGCGAACAACTGCTTACCTGGTCGACGCGATTGCTTGCTGCCACGGCGATCGATGACATCTTCAGCCGAGCCAAACACTAGAAGCTTGCTGAAAATCCCGACTTCGAGCCGCCGGCCGACTGCCTCGGCCACCCCCTATCGCCAGAGATCCGGCCGTGGGGAGCTCCCGGGGAAATCGAGTCCATCCAGCAGGTAGTCCAAACCTGGCGCGAGCCAACTAGAGACATCATCTAAGCCGATCACACGGCGTGCGATCGCCTCGAGCGAGCGAACGGCGCGATTGCACCCGGTGCGAACGGCTTTGGCCAGCGCCAGACGCGGTTGCAGCCGGTGCGAACGGCTTTGGCCAGCGCCAGACGCGATTGCACCGGCTGCAAACGGGGTTGGCGGAGTCGTATGGACTAACTATTTAGCTTATCTTCGAGTCCGCCAGATCCCAAGAGGCGAAGGCGCGACCGACTTCGCAGGTCAGAGCACTCTCAAAGATTCAAGCCAACCGATTTAGGCGCATAGGAGGGTGAAAGACACACCACAACTCTTGCGAAATTCAACTGCCCTTGTCGGAAGGCTCGGGGGTTCAAAAGGGAGCTTCATCATGAATCTCATCCAAAGCAGCGCCATGTTCTCTTTGCTTCTCGCCGGTGCAGCGTCTGCGGTGCTCGCCGACGCTCAAATCGACAGCTCCACGATCCGCTGGGATGCCGATCCGGAGCTTCGTTATACGCTCACTGTCTCCAGTGACGGCCAGGTCGACCGCTACGAGTTCGACGCCGGCGAGGCCGCGACCCTCGGGCTCGTCGATGCTGCCGGCGAGATCCTCGCCGATGGCAGCTACACCTGGCAGCTGGTCGGTGCCCCGGTAGTCAGCGAAGGGCAGCAGCGGAGCGGGAGCAAGACCGCGGAATCCGCTGCTACCCAGGGAAAGGTCGAGAATGGCTCGTTCACCGTCGCCCAGAGTGCCTTCGTGGTGCCCACAGCCAGCCTCGGCACCAGCGACCTCGGCTTCGCCAACAAGACCCAACAGATCGCGGACGACCTCACGGTCACCGGCTCCATCTGTATCGGTGACGACTGCACCACTACGGAGAGCTTCGGCCGGACCAACCTGCGTCTCAAGGCGAACAACCTTCGGATCGAGTTCTCCGACACGAGCGTGGAAGAGAGCTTCCCGAGCAACGACTGGCAGCTCCAAATCAACAGCTCTGAAAATGGAGGCGGCGACTACTTCGCGATCTATGACGACACCGCCGACCAGACGCCATTCCTGGTAGAGGCTGGCGCGCAGGACAACGCCCTCTACGTCGACAGTGCCGGACAGGTCGGCGTCGGCACCTCGACCCCAGGTACGAATCTGCATCTCATGAATGGCAACACCCCCGCCATGCGCCTGGAGCAGGATGGCTCTTCGGGATTCGACGCCCAAACCTGGGACGTGGCCGGCAACGAGACGAACTTCTTCGTCCGCGACGTCACAGCCGGCAACTTGCTACCCTTCGTGATCGAGCCCGGCGCACCGACGGACTCTCTGCGCGTCACGGCCGACGGCAGCGTCGCCCTGGGCATCCGGAAGCCAAAGGGCCGATTCCACATCGTGAACGATGCGGCTACCGACGCCGATGATCTGGTGGTCACCAGCCAAGGTTACATCGGCTTTGGCACGACCGATCCGAAGCGCCCCCTACACATTCTGGCCGACTCCAACCCCCACGTGGCCTTCGAGCACAGCACGTCCGGCGTGCGCTGGAACGTCGGCACCTCGAGCAACGGCATGTTCACCATCAGCCAGAACAACTCGGGAGGTAAGGAGCTGCAGATCGACGCCAACGGCAACATCACCTTCCGCAAGGGCTCCCAGGTACTGGCGACTCTGGACGCCAACGGCAACCTGACCACCGCCGGCACCCTCACCACCGCCGGCAACACCTGTGGTGGAGGTTGCGACCTCGTTTTCCAGCCCGGCTACGAACTGGAGACCATCGAGGAGCACGCCGAGTCCATGTGGAAGAACAGCTACCTTCCTGCCGTGGGACCCACCGAGGAGAACGGTGACTGGAATCTGTCTGAGAAGACGGGCGGCATGCTGAACGAGCTCGAAAAGGCCCACATCTACATCGAGCAGCTGAACACCAAGATCGGCGAGTTGACGCAGCGCTTGGAGCAGCTCGAAGCCTCACGCTAGCTCGAGAGCTCCAGTTCCTCTCGCCTGAAGGGCCCGGCTTCGGTCGGGCCCTTGGCTTTTCTGGAGGTGCTCACGTCGCCCTCTCGTATCGCCCTTGAAACGCTCCCCTTGCTGGACCTTCAGTCCTTCTCATGGAAATGAGGATTGCCAACGCAAAAAAAATTGTCTGACCGAAGAAGATTGGCAGCTCACTTTCCGTCTTCTATAGGTTGAGGCGTTTGCTCGCAGTCCATGCGGTCTCAGCAGACGCTGCAACCGCCTGGAGGATGGACTATGGACTCGGAGCGTCGTAAACCGCTGCACAAAGCCCTCGATCGCAGCCATCGGCTGCTGTTCAGCCACCCGCGTACCATCCGCGACCTGCTACGTGGCTTTATTCATGAACCGTGGGTCGACGAGCTAGATCTCGACACTTTGGAGAAGCTGCCGTCTGATTTTATCTCGGGGCAGCTGGCCGGCCAGTTCGAAGAGCGCACAAGCGACGTCGTATGGCGGGTGAAGTGGAGTGAGCGAGATTTCTATGTCGTCATCTTGCTGGAGCTACAGTCGTCTTGCGATCAGGATATGGCGCTACGCATGCTGGTCTACGTCGCGCTGTTCTACCAGCGTCTCTTGAAGGAGCAACCGTTGAAGCGAGGCGAGAAGCTGCCACCGGTGTTGCCGATAGTTTTCTACAACGGCGATCCAGAGTGGTGGGCACCGCTCGAGGTGCGCGAGCTGATCGAACCGGTGCCGGAGGGCTTGGCAGCACACTTACCCTCACTGAGCTATTGCCTGATCGATGAGAAGCGCCTGCCGCTAGAAACCCTGGAATCGTTGCTCGACAATGTGGTGGCGGGCATCGCCAGGGTAGAGCAAGATCACGGTGCCGCACAGCTGACTCAGATGGTGGAGAACTTCGCGAGCTGGCTCGCGTCGCCTGAACACAACGAATTGCGACGAGACGTGTTAGCCTGGTTGTCGAAGGTCGTGCTTCCTGCTCGTATTCCGGGCGCCGAGGTACCGGAGCTAAGAGACCTGGAGGAATTCAGGACCTACCTGGAGGTGAAGATGCAGCCGTGGACTGAACAGTGGCGAGACGAAGGCCGGGAGGAAGGCTTACGACTGGGCGCTGAGCAAGGTATCGAGAAAGGTCGACGTGAAGGCGAGCGCGCAGGGAAACTCAAGGGTGAGCGCGAGCTCTTTCACCGCCTGCTACAGACCAAGTTCGGCTCGCTCGATGCTGCTATCGATCGGCGCATCCACACTGCCGACAGCGAACAATTGCTTGCCTGGTCGAGCCGGTTGTTCGCGGCTACGACAATTGACGACGTCTTCAGTCAGGCCGAGCACTAGTCTCTACTGAACCGCGTTCCAACAGCTCCGGCCACCACCACCAGGCTCGGCTGCAGGGCATACCAACGGCTTGGCCAGCGCCAGCTCGAAGCGCATCTGACCGACGGCCAATCGATCCTCGATCAAGGTTTCTAACCTGGGCAAAGAGGCTAAACGACCGTCGATTCAGGCCAGAGCTCCGTCAGGAAAGCTAAACGACCGTCGATTGAGGTCCAGAGCTCCGTCAAGTAGGCGAGTCGACCCTCGATCAAAGTAGAAGCCGCGGCAGAGAGACGAGGCGACCCTCGATCCGTGTCTATCGCGACACATCAAGGCCAATAGACGCTCGTTCTGACAGCTTAGATAATCTAAGCTGTCAGAACGAGGGTCGTTTGGGCTGTTTCGACAAACAGAATGCGAAAACGAGGGTCGTTTGGCCCTTACAGCGGTGCTGAGAACCCCGATCGAGGGTCGATCCTGCTACTGAGCAATGCCCGAGATTCAGAACGAGGGTCGTTTGGCCTTCTCCGTGATGTGTCAAGGGCGCAACCGCGTCGTTCTGACGACTATTCGCATACAAGACATCAGAGTGCGGTGCCCTCTACTCGATGAGCTCGGCCCGGCGGAGCCACGATCACGCGGGTGGCCGCACGGACCGGTTGCCCCCAGCAGCATCTAGTCCTCCAGAGCGTCCGCGTCGAGGGCGAACGGGCAAGCAGTGCTCCCCAGAGCGTTTGCGTCGGGCGCGAACGCTCTTGGCAAATCCCCCAGGCCGTCTGCGTCGGGCGCGAGTGCGCTTGGCAAATCCCCCAGGCCGTCTGCGTCGGACGCGAGCGGGCCGGGGAATCCCCCAGAGCGTCTGCGCCGGGCGCGAACGGGCTTGGCAAATTGCCCAGGGCGTGTGCGCGGCGCGCGGACGGGCTTGGGCAGTCAAACAGACCAACTACTTAGCTCGATTCGAGGTCCCCAAGCCCAGTTTCACCTCATTGCCTGATCAGAACGACCTGTGAGCCGCTGCTTCCCAGTTGATCAAACCCGACACCGCGAGCAGCGTCGCGGACATCACGAAGGCACGTACCGCGAGCCTGCGAACCCTGGCTTCAACGAGCTCCTAGCTCGAGGCAGCCCGAGACGGGCTGCCTCGACACTCAGCTTTCAGAAGCTAGTCGAGCCAGGGATTGACGCCGGCTCGAACCTGAGTCTTGGTAGACATGATGCCTCCTTGAACGTGGTTTGCTGACGCCTCGCTAGCTGACCCACGGACTACCGCCGGCACGCACTTGGGTCTTTACAGACATGTCGCCTCCTTTCTAAGGGTTGTCACATCCGGGCAGATTCCCCTCTGCCCGGTAACGCGAAACCCGGAGGCGTTCTCTCTCAAATCGCGGTCGCACGACCCGCCTGAATCTCAGGTCAACGCCCTGCGGAACCGCTCCCCAACGCCGCGCAGCCGCTCCAGCGGCTCGTTGGAGTACACCACGCGCACGTAGTTGCGGGTGTGCTCAGTGCCCCAGTTGACCATCGCGGTGGCGGCGATCTTGCCGCGTTCGAGCAGGCGACGCGAGGCGGTGGGGCCGTCGAGACCGAGCGGCGAGACGTCGATCAGGAACGACCAGCCGCCGTGCGGCGGGATGACCTTGAAGTCGGCCAGCTCCTCGAGCAATAGATCGCGACGGCGCTGCCACGTGTCGACGCTGGCGCGGATGCCGTCGTCGGAATCGCGAATGGCGGCGGCGACGGCGTCCATAGCGATGCCGGTCTGGCACACGACGTTACTGATGCTGACCCGCGCGGTGTCGGCGACGACGCTAGCGGGCCCCACCACCCAGCCGACCCGCCAGCCGATCATGCGGTACTCCTTGGACGCCGAGCCAACGGTGACGACGCGCTCACGCATGCCGGGGAAGGCCGCGGGGTGAATCACCTTGCGGCCGTCGAACAGGATGCGCTCCATGGCGGCGTTGTTGATCAGCAGGCAATCCGCACGCTGGCACCAATCGACAATCGCCCGCCAGTCGTCCTCGGTGAGGACCGCCCCGGTCGGCATCGAAGGGCTCATGATCAGCGCGACTTTCACCGGCCCGGGCGCGATCTGATCGAGCGCTGAGGCGTCGAGCCGCCAGCCCTCGGGCGACGGTACCAGCGGCAGATAACGCGGCACGCCGCCGGCCAGCCGCACGCGGTTGATCAGGCCGACGTAAGTGGGGTCGGTCATCAGCACTTCGTCACCGGGCTCGAGGGTCGCCAGCAGCACGTTGAGCACGCCGGACAGGCCGCCGGCCGAGATCACGCAGTCGGTCTTCCAATCGTAGGCGTTGCCGCTCTGGCGACCGACGAGCTCGCACGCCGCCTGCCGGATCGAGTCCAGGCCGAAAAACGGCAGGTAGCTGTTGGCGTCGTCGTCGTCCACCGCCTGCTTGGTGGTGGCGAGCGCCGAGGCGGGCGGGCGCAGGTCGGTATCGAGATTTTCCAGCCGCAGGACTTGCGGGTCGTCGAGGCTGTCGGCGAGATCGCCCATGTCCTCGACCCCGATCTTGGTGATGTGCTCGAGCCTTGAAACCGACATCGTGGATCTCCTCAGGGTTACCCCTGAGTTTAGCGCGCGCAGGCGACTCGCTCAGCGATCCTTCAGGCGGTAGACGAACTTCAGGCCCGACCAGGTTGCGTCGACGGCGCACACCTTGACGTCGACCAGACCGCTGGCGAGGCCGAGCTCGCGCACCACGTTGCCGTCGAGATCGGTCGGTACCTTGGCGGCTTTCTTGGGCCAGGACAGCCACAGGATACCGTCGGGCTCGAGCGCCGCCTTCAGCCGCGGTAGCTCGACCTGCAGTTGCGTGCGCTGCTTGGTGAAGAAGTGGACGAACGCGCAGGCCTCACCACCTGCCGGCAGCTCATCCACCAGGGTCACGCCTTCAGGCAGCGGCTCGAGCAGCGACCGGTAGTCGTCCGGCGCCCCCAGCGCCACGACCTGCATTCCCGGCTTGATGCCCAGCTTGCGGGCTAGCGGTGTGCCTGAGTATCCAGCTGGCACGGTCCCTACCTAAGTACCGATGCGGCGCAACCTCAGCAGCGTGCCCTCGAAGCTGCGCGGGTCGGTGAGGTCGATTTGGGCGTCGATGTACCACAGGTTCTCGCCCATCGGGTCGACCAGCACCTGGGTGACGTCCCAGTTGCGCGGCCCGGTCTGGACGATGCGGGTGTTGTTGGCCTGGCGCGCCTCGTGGTTGAACATCAGCTCGTCGTACTCTTCGTAGTACGGCTCCATCGCGGCCTCGAGACGCTCCGCCGGCCAGCGATCGTCCTCGTGCTCGGCCAGCTGCCATACCGACTGCGCCGCACCCTCGTAGTTCTGGCGCGACAGGGTGCGCACCAGTTGATGGAGCTCGGCGCGTACCCTGGCCGGCAGGGCGCGCGGATCGTGCAGCAGCTCGTAGGCCCGCAGCTCGCGCCGCGCCGCCTCGCGCTTCTCGTCGTCGAGCTCGAGCTCGGGGTGGAGCATGTTCTCCCACTCGTCCAGCAGGCTCGAGTCGGTGCGCTCGAGCATGGTGCGGAAGAAACCGATGATGTCGTAGAGCGCCTCGGTCTTGGCGCGCTCGGGGACGGTTTGGCTCAGCGTCTTGTAGAGCTGGCTCAGGTAGCGCAGCAGCACGCCCTCGGCGCGCTGCAGGCCGTAGTTGCGGACGTAGCCGTTGAAGCTGTGGTAACCCTCGTAGATGTCGCGACCAATCGACTTGGGGTGGATGTCCTCACCCCGCACCCACGGGTGCTGCTTGCGGAAGACGTCGAAGGTGGCGTCGATGAACTCGAGGCTCGGCTTGGGGTGGGTGACCTCGTCGAGCTTCTCCATGCGCTCTTCGTAGGGTACGCCCTCCGCCTTGAGGCGCGCGATGAGATCGCCCTTGAGCTTGTCGATCTGCCGGTAGAGCACGGGCCGCGGGTCTTCGAGGATCGCCTCCACCAGGGTCACGACGTCGAGCGCGTACTCGGGGTCTTCTGGATCGAGCACTTCGATCGCTTCCACCATGTAGAGGGCTAGGGCCTGAAACAGCGAGAAGTCCCACTGCAAATCCGTGTTGACCACCGCCCACAGGTAGCTCGACGTCTTGTCGCGCTCCATCTTGAGGATGCCAGAGCGGTGCATCGAGCGCACCAGCATGGCGGCGTAGCTCAGCAGCTTGCGCTTGCGCGCCTCGGGCTCGTGCGAGAGCTCGATCAGCTCGCGCAGCGAATCGAAGTTGTCGCGCTCGGCGACGTCTTCTTCGGAGTCGCGCTGCACCAGGTTGACCACCATGCCGTGGGTGACGCGAAAGCGCGACTGCAGCATCTCGGGCGGATGGTGGATCAGCTTGTTGAAGGTGTCTTTGTTCCAGCTGACGAAACCCGGCGGCGGCTTCTTGGGCTTGGCCTTCTTGCCCTTCTTGGGGTGAGCCAGCCGCTTCCGGGTCTCGATGACGTGCTCCGGCGCCTGGCTCACCACGCTGCCCTGGGTGTCGAAACCGCGGCGTCCCGCACGGCCGGAGATCTGCTTGAAGTCGCGCACCCGCAGGATGGCGATCTTCTTGCCGTCGTATTTGCTGAGCTTGGTGAACAGCACGGTGCGGATCGGGATATTGACCCCGACGCCCAGGGTGTCGGTACCGCAGATCACCTTGAGGTGGCCCTGCTGAGCCAGCTGCTCGACCAGCAGACGATACTTCGGCAGCAGGCCGGCATGGTGGATGCCGACGCCGAAGCCGAGGTAGCGGCGGATGTCTTTGCCATAGGGCGTGTCGTAGCTGAAGTCGCCGATCGACTTCTGGATCGCCTTGCGCTCGTCGCGGTCGCACAGCCGGACGCTGGTCAGGCTCTGGGCGAGCTCGGCGCACTCGCGCTGGGTGAAGTTGACGATGTAGATCGGCGCCTTGCCGGCCTCGAGCAGCTCTTCCAACGTCTCGTGCAGCGGCGTCTCGCGATACTCGAAGTCGAGCGGCACCGGCCGGTCTTCCGAGTACACCAGCGATACCTTGCGTCCCGTGCGCTTCTCGATGCGCTCGGCGATCGGCGCGGTGTTGCCGAGGGTCGCCGACATCAGCAGGAAGGTGGCGCGCGGCAGAGCGATCAGAGGCACCTGCCAGGCGACGCCGCGCTCGGGATCGCCGTAGTAGTGGAACTCGTCCATCACCACGTAGTCGGCACCCGCCGCGCCGCCCTGACGCAGGGCGCGGTTCATCAGCACCTCGGCGGTGCAGCAGATGATCGGCGCCTCGGGGTTGATCGAGGCGTCGCCGGTCTGCATGCCGACGTACTCGGGCCCCAGGTCATCACACAGGCCGAAGAACTTTTCGCTCGCCAGCGCCTTGATCGGGCTGGTGTAGAAGCAGGTCTTGCCTTCGCACAGCGCCTTGAAGTGCATGCCCATCGCCACCAGCGACTTGCCCGAGCCGGTGGGAGTGTTGAGGATCACGTGCCGCCCGGCCATGATCTCGAGCAGCGCTTCTTCCTGGGCTTCGTAGAGCTCGAAGCCGAGGTCGGCGACCCAGCCCAGGAAGAGATCGAGCATCTCGTCCGGATCGGTGGTGCCGCCCTCGGGGATCCGCGAGGTCAGATTCGGGTGGCCGCCTTCGCCCTCCGCAGGCTCAGCGCCGGTATTCGAGTCGGTATTGGAGTCGCCGTCTAGCGCTGCAGCATCCACTTGATCTTCTCCACCCGCTCGACGATCTCGTTCTCACTCATCTCCTGCAGTCGCGACGGCAGCAGCTTGGGGTAGCTGCAGTGGAGGGCGGCGATGAGCTCTTGGAGCTCGCGCTCGCGCTCGATCGAGCGGCTCGCCTGCCAGCCTTCGAGCACTTTGGTGGCGGCGATGTCAGGGCTCTTGCGCCGCGACGCCAGCACCTCGGCCACCAGGTTGCGGAAGTCGCGCGCCGAGTAATAGCCGGTTTGGTCGATGATCTCGGCCAGCTCGTCCGCGCCGAGCTCGATGCCCTTGCGACGAAACATCTCGTTCACGAAAGTCTGGCGATCGTCGCCTTCGAGGTCGAAGATCGGAATCTGGATCGGCGAGCGGCTCTTGATGTCGGGGTCGAGCTCGTCGGGGCGGGAGGTCATCAACCCCCACAGCACCTTGCCGAGGAAGCTCGGGTCGCCCATCATCTTGATGATGTTGCCGGACAGCCGCTTCTCGGTCTTGTGAGTCTCGCCCGAGTGGATCGAGCCGAAGGCGGTGTGGGCCTCGTCGACCAGAATGAGGATCTTGCCGAAGGTGGCGATGTGCCAGCGCAGCAGCTCGAAAAATTTGTCGGTCTCGCCAAAGAAGGAGCCGCGGATGCCGGCCAGCTCGACCACCACCCGCCCCGACGCCGAGGCGTGGGCTTCGAGCTGAAAGGTCTTGCCGCCGCCGTTCGGGCCCGAGACCAGAATCGCCGACACCGCCGTTTCTTCCTCTTCGCAGCGCTCGAAAATGGTGCGGAAGATCTCGCCGGTATTCTTGTAGCCGATGATGTCGTCGGGGCCGTGCTTGGGGTACTTGATCCTGATGATCTCGCCGAGCTCGGCCTCGAGCAGGCGATTCACTTCCTGCACGACGTCTGAGCGCAGCACCCGATTACCGCCGCGGGACGCCACCTCCAGCAGGTCTTTGATACTGGTCAGGGTGAGGCCGGCGGAATCCTCGCAGAACTTGTCCTTGCCGCCTTCGAAGCGCAGCTTCTTGTGGTCGCGCCGGAACCAGTCGACGAAGCGACGGCGCTCGTCGAGCTCGGGCAGCTGGATCTCGTGGTGCGTGGCGGCGGGCAGGGCGATGATCTTGGCGTTGACCTCGCTCTTGACCGGGTTGATCAGGATCAACAGATCTGGCCCGTCGACGAACGTTGGATCGTTGGCCCAGTGCAGGAACAGCACCAGGCGCTGGCGATCGAGCTCGGACAGGCGGGTGAAGTCTCCGTTCGGAAACAGCGCTCCGGCGTACTGCAGCACCAGGCACAGCGGCCGGATCGACTCGCCGGCCTGGCGCGCGCGCTGAAAAGCGTCCGCGATGCCCCGCAGCAGCACCAACGCCTGCAGCGGATTATGGCGGCTGCGGTCGATCAGCTCCTTCATCAGCTGGCGGCGCGACTCCGGCACTTCTTTACCGTCCGTCGACTCGCTGATGCGGATCACCTCGAGCTCGGTCTCAATGTCGTAGAAGCCGACGCCGGAGGCGATGTCGATCCGCATCAGGTTGAATTTGCTGCCGAGCTCGCCGACCAAAGCCTGCTCCAACGACACGTAGTCGTCGTCCACCGAGTTGTAGAACGAGCCGTGGACGTCGCCGGTGAGCAGCACCAGGCTCTTGCGGCGCAGGTTGTAGGCTTCGCTCAGATCGTCGAGAAACTTGGCGCGGCGGGCGTTACCGGCGGCGGACGATCCATTCTTCTTGGAAGACGACTTCTTGGACGACGATTTGCTGGACATTCGGCGGCTCCTGGCGCGGGCGCTGCCTCAGCGCAGCGGCTCCTGCTTCGAGATTGTAGATCAGTTTCGGCGACACGACCGTTCGAAGGCTAGCGCTCGCGACCGAGCACCAGGAATTGACGCCACAGATAGCCAAAGCGCAGGTGTCGGACGACCTTCCGGTCGCCGACGCGACGCAGCGACTGGACCAGGCGGCGACGCTGCATGAGCTCGCCACGACGCCGCAGCAGCCAGCCGTAGCCGCTGGCCTTGGCGCGCACAAAGGGGATGCCGCGCAGCGCGGCGAATCCCCAGGCCATGAGCTCGGTGGCCAGCAGCCACGGACTGAGCAGCAGCAGGGTGGCGAGCCTGGGATAGGCGGCGAGCAGCGCCAGCCGGTTGCGCTCGAGGTAGTGGAACTTCTGAGGCTGCATCGAAAGCGTGTAGTCGTGATGCACCACCGACGCCGGCACGCACCACAGCTCGTGCCCCGCCAGGCGCAGCAGCCAGGAGAGGTTGACGTCTTCGTGGTAGAGGAAGCCCGCGGCGTCCATGCCGCCAAGCTCCTGCAGCATGTCGCGACGCACGACGAAGGCCGCGCCCTGTAGCCCGGCCACTTCGAAGGGGGCGCTTGGAAGCTCAGCGCGCGGAGCGCCGAGGCCACGATTGAAGCCCAGGCCGCTGACGTGCACTTCCTGGCCCGTGGCGTTGATGCACTGGCCGCCTGCGAGCAGCAGGGCGGGATTGACCGCCGCGACATGGCGGTGGGCGTCGAGAAAGCACACCAGCGGATCGAGCCAACCCGGCTCGACCGCCACGTCCATATTGAGCACCGCCAGGTATTGGCCCTTTGCCCTCGCCAGCGCCAGGTTGATCGCCCCGGCATAGCCGAGGTTACGCGCTGGCGTCAGCAGCTCGCAGCGGCCAGCGTCGGCAAACGCTTCGAGTCGAGGGCGAATACCCGGCGCATCAGGCGGTCCGTTGTCGACCACTACCAGCTCACGATCCGTCTCACCGTCCGCTGCCAAAGCGTCGAGGCACTGCCACAAACGCTCGCCGCCGTCGTAGTTGACGACCACGACGGTGGTGCGCGGCGCTGTCGGGGCGTGGCTGGCGCTCACAGACCGAGATCCCCCGCGTCGAGGAAGACGGTGCGCTCGGGGTCCAGGGCACGATGATGATTGTCCTCGGGCTGCCCCGCACCCGCTTGCTCTGCCATCGTCTGTGCAGCCAAGGTCTCGGGCTGGCCAACGGCGACCAGGCCTCCGTCGCGCCTCTCGACGTAGCGCGCATCAAACACCTCGAGGGTCGGATCGTCGAGCCAGATACGCGGGCCAGCATCCCTACCGAAAGCCCACACATCAACGCCCGAGAACACCAGGTTCGAGCCCGCCAACCACCGGCTGCGCCACTGCCGTAGCTCCGCTTCGGCGGCTAGCACCGTCCGACCGCGATCAAAGAGATGACTCGTGCCGTCCGCCAGCCAAGGCGGCCCGATCACGCGATGCGTGCGCTGGGCATGGCTCAGCGAGCTAGCGATAGCGAAGACCAGCAGCGGGATTAGGATCTCCAAACGCGGACCGGTCTCTCGCCTTGCCCAGAGCACACCCGCCACCCAAACGCCGAGCGCCAGGATCGCCGGCAGCGCCGGCGAGAGGTAGTAGCGGAAGGCGTGATTCGGCAACGTCAGCAGCGGGCCGAACATCACCAGCACCCAGGTCCCTAGAGTGGGCAGCGAACGGGTAACCTGTCGGCGCTGGCGGGTGAGGAACACGACCCCAACGGCCAGCGCCGCCACGGCGATCAGCGGGGTGAAACGCCCCGTAATCGACCACGGCAGGAATGCCTGCAGAGCCCAGCCGGCGTACGTGGTGGCGTTGTCGACTAGGTGAGGACCCCAAAGGCTGACCGCGTAGGGGTGTTCGGAGTCGAGAGCGAACGGCGAGGGTGCGGTGCCCTCGAGAACACGGGCGACGCGCCAGCCTAGGTAACCCAGCATCACCAAGAGGTGAGGGTTCAGCATCGAAAGACGCCGGCTACGCGTCTCGAGCCGCCATACCAGCAGCACGCCGGGCAGCAGCAGCACCGATTCCTTGAACAGCAGGGCCACAAAGTAGGCGACCGCGCTGAGCGCGACGCGACCGACTATGAACCAGCGCACCGCCAGCAGCAGAAACAGCACGCTGCCCAGCTCGTAGATCCCGACGATCCAGCCCAGCGGCTCGAGGTGAACGGTGGACGCCGCGACATAGAGGTAGCCAGTACCCCAGGCCAACCAGGCCGCGTGCGTGAGACGCTGCAGGACACTGACCACCAGCAGACCGTTGACCGCGTGGAGCGCGAGGGCCAGCAGATGGTAGAGCGCCGGGTTGAGGCCAAACAGATGATGCGCTGCCCACAGGTAGAGCTCGGCGGCAGGACGGAAGAAGAGGCCGTTTATTGCCGCGGGTACCGCGGCCCAGCCCTGGGTTTCCAAGGCGTAGAGACGCAGCCAGTCGTCCCCAACGAAGGGTTGATGCCAGATGCCCCAATAGACGGCCAGGGTGGTTGCTACCAGGCCGACGGTGGGTGGTAGGTCGTCGCGCCCAGTCCAGGCATGGGTTGTCACGGCGGTCCCCCGCGACGGACTGAAGTCCCTCGCTCAGTCATGACGTTCCTGGCGGGACGCGGATTCAACGAGGACGCCGCGCTCCAGCACCACACCAGTTTGGTCCAGTAGACCACGGGTAGGCAGTGACCGAATCGCCACCAGGAGAGCGGATGGGAGTAGGTGCGGGCGGTGGCCCACAGGGCGACGAGCGGCGCGCCCCAGCGCAGCGCCCAGCGCTGGCCGGCTAGACGCGGCGTGTCGAGTAGGTCGGCGTGGTCGAGGCGCACGCGCAGCGTGTCCGGGGCGTCGATCCGCCAGTGGCGGTGGACCTCACGCCAGGTGGAGCGACGTGGGTTGTGGCACACGACGGCTCGGGGCTCGAAAAACAGCTCGTAGCCGTGGCGACGGCAGCGCAGGGTCCACTCGAGATCTTCTGCGCGCTGCCAGCCGGACGGGAAGCCGCCGACGTCATCGAACACCCTGCGGTCGACGCTGAGGTTGGCGCTGCTGAGGTAGGGACGAGTGCCCGGTGGCAGGAACCACAGGAAGCCGTGGAAGGCCGACACGTTGTCGGCGAGCCGCAGGTAGGGACGCCTGTCGAAAGTGACCGAGCCGCCGACAATGGCATGGCCCTCCTCGTGGCGACTCAGATGATGCTCGATCCAGCCGGGCTCGGGCAGGCAGTCGTCGTCGAGAAAGAGCACGATCTCGCCGCGTGCCGCGCCGACCCCGGCGTTGCGCTTGTCGCCGGCTTGCGTTGCCACCGTCGGGTGCCAGCGCACGCGCGGATCGCCCTTGATCCAGCCCTCGGCGTCCGAGCCCACCACCAGGATCTCGACCTCGTGCCGAGGCGGCGAGCACGCCACCACCCGATCGACGATGGCCGGGACCTGGGGCGAGTCCGTATTGGTGATGACGACCGACAGCAGCACGTCGGTGTTCGGCGCCCTAATCCACTTGGAACGTCATCAGCTCGACGGGCACCACCATGGTGTCGGTGTCCGACGCGGTGTTGTTGCCGGAGCTGGCGTCGATCTCACCGGGACCGGCCGCGATCGTCGCGGTATTGGTGATGACCATGCCGTTGGCTGACATCGAGACGGTGCAGGTCGCTAGGAAGGTCACCGTCGCGCCCACCGGCAGGTCGACCGAGGCGTTGATGTCGCCAGACACCGGACCCGTCGGACACGACCCGCCCCCCATGCCGCTGCAGGTCCAGCTGCAGCCCGAGAGATCAGGCGACGGGAAGGTATCGCTCACCGTGGCGCCGGTCGAGGGATCCGGCCCGAGGTTGGTCGCCTCGATGGTGTAGGTCACCATGTCGCCAAACGACACCGACATGACGCCGTCGTCCTTGCTGATCGAGAGGTCGGTGTCGACAGTGTAGGCGCCGAGAAACTGCTTCCAAGAGAACGGATCGGCGTCGAGCGCGATGAGCGGCGCCAAACCCACTCCGGATCCGAGGATCAAGAGGGCGAGAAACAGCCGCGCGTTACGAATCGGTAGGGTCATGGATCTCATAGCAATATAGTCCTCCCAATGGAGGTCCGCAAGCCGACAGCCCAGACGAGCACCGCCCAGACGAGCACCGCCCAGACGGGCACCCCGCCTCGAGACCTGCGCCGGGCTTGCCTCGTAGCCAGCCTGGCTGGTCTGCTCGCGTTTTGCCTCTACGCATCGACTGCCGCCCCGACCGTCTACGGCCTGGATAGCGCCGAGCTGACCACGGCGGCAGCGAGCGGTGGCCTGCTGCGCGCCCCTGGCTACCCGGTCTACCTGATGCTCGGTGGGCTGTGGAGCCACGTGTGGCGCGGCGCCCGTCTGCCCGGCGACGCCGGCCGCGCCATGAACCTGATGTCGGCGTTCGCAGGCAGCATGACGATCGCCCTGCTGACGCTCCTGCTCACCCATTCGCTCGGGCTGTCGACTCTGGCGACGCTCGGCGCCGTCGGCCTGCTGGCGGTCGCCAAGTACTTCTGGGCAATGTCGTCGATCGCCGAGGTCTACACGCTCCAAACCGCCCTGATGGCCGGGACCCTGCTGCTCTTCCTCCACTGGCGCCGACGACCCAGCTGGCAGCGCCTGGCGCTGGCCACCTTCGCGCTGGCAGTCTCGGCCGGCAACCAGACCGCCGCGGTCCTGCTGGTCCCGGGCCTCGTCCTGCTGGTGCTGATGCGCCGGCCGCGAACCCCGCGCGATTCGGCCTCGCTAGTCGCCGCCACCGTCGCCGGTCTGGCCGGGCTCGCCGTCTACCTCTACCTGCCGCTGACCGCCGCCGGCGAGCCGGCCTTCAACTATGCGGGGCACTACCTCGAAGACGGCACCTTCCAACCCCTCGACCTCAGTCAGCCCGCCCAGCTCTGGTGGCTGGTCTCGGGACGGTCCTTCGCCGGCCTGATGTTCGACTACCCACCGGCCGAGCTAGCGGTCGAGCTCGGACGCTTGGGTCGTGACCTGTGGAACGCCTTCTTCGTCTTCGGCCTCGGCCCGGCCGTCCTCGGCCTGATCGTGCAGTGGCGACGGGACCGAGGCCTGGCCCTGCCCTCGAGCGCGATGTTCGCGGTCCACGCGCTCTTCTTCGCCAGCTACCGAGTGATCGACAAGAGCACCATGTTCCTGCCCTGCTACCTGATCCTGGCGATCTGGCTGGCCACCGGCTACCACGAGATGCTGTCCTGGCTGAGGAGCTCGGCGGCGGCCAGGCGCCTACTACAGGCGCTCATCCTTGGAATCGTCGTGCTGTCCGCGGCCTGGACCCACCCCCAGGTCGACCTCTCTGAGGATCGTTCGGCGCGGCAAGAGGGCGAAGCGGCCCTGGCGTTGGCCGCCCCAGGAGCGCTGATCATCAGCGCATGGTCGCTGGCGCCGATCCTCGACTACCTTCAGATCATTGAAGGCAAGAGACCAGACGTCACTTCGATCAACCTCTTCCTACTGGGACCCGAGAGCGCTCAGGCCTGGGTCGATCGGGAGCTGCCGCAGCGCCCCGTCTACGTCGACCGCCGCAGTCTCGCCTTGCTGTCCGGCGTCGAAGGGCGGCAGCGCGGCCCGCTCTACGAACTGTCGGCGGCGAGCGCTGGAGCCTCCTCGAGCTCGACAGCCAACGAGGTCAGAACGAACGGGCCGACGCGCCGCTCGTCCAGCACCGGCAGCTCGGCCAGCGCTGGCGGCAGCCGCGGTTCGAGCGAGACATAGGCGAAACGACCGACGCCGTGACGGCGCGCCGCGGCGAGCCAAACGCCAGGCTCTTCCAGCCCTTCGACGGTGTAGATCGGCAGCTCGAGCTCGGCCGGTACCGCATCGAGCGCCAGCCACCAGACATCGGTGACGATAGCCTCGTCTTCCAGCGCGGCGAGCTGCCGATGAAACCTCGCGCCGTCGTCGAGCACGCGCTCGATGGTGATCAGGCCACGGATCTGGAAGCCGATTCCGAGCACGAACAGCAGCGCCGGCACGACGCTGGCGAGCGCCGCCGCCAGCTCCGTCCCTCGGGTCTCTCGAGGCCGCACAGAGGGCCAGGCCGCGACCACGGCGAGCAGCGGGAACAGCGTCATCGCAAAACGCGAG
>JBCCEE010000013.1:0-43745 GCA_039030415.1 Acidobacteriota bacterium | reverse complement strand
GCGAGGGTGGCCAGATAGTGACGGACGTTTGGCTGATCGAATCCCAGGCGACCAAAGCCTGAGAGAAACAGCTCAGGTACCGGCGCCGGCAGGTCGAAAACCCGCTGAAAGATCTCCACCCACAAACCGAGCTGGCGCTGATTGACGACGCGCTCGCAAGTGATCGAGCTATCGGGGCCGCCGGGCGGGGCCGGGTCGGACGAATCGATTGCGTCGGACCTATCGATTGGGTCGAGCTCGGCCAGCTCGATCGCCATGCCCGGGACCACCACGTCCCTGCGCAGACCGCGATCCTGCAGATGCCGTCCCAGATTGCTCGGGCGGGTGCCCGGCCCAACCCACCAGGACGCCGGCAGGTCCCGCGCTGCAAACGGCTGGAGGGCCGCTTCGATGCGCGCACCGACGTCGCGTCCGCCGAAACGGGCTCGATAGATGCCGTTGCACATCGGCGAGGCGATGCCGGTGAGGACCCGCGTCATCGAAGCGCTGCGCTCTAGCTGCAGCGGAGGCGTCCCCGCGAGCAGGACCCAGCTGCGTCCAAAGCTCTCGTCGACCGCCTCCGCCAGGCGGGGATCCGACAGGCTGTGGAGCGGCTCGACTCGTGGGCCATTACCCACTCGTGTAAAGGTCATGAAAAATCTTCTCTACTGTATACTCCCGCCACCCCCAATCCTTCCAGTTGTCCACTACGTCCGGCGGAGAATTCATGGAAACACTTGCCCAGATCGTCAGTACCATCAAACACGTCGTCGACAATTTTGGCATTCCGGTCTCTGGCGAGACGATCCCCCTCAAGGTCATCGCCCTCTTGGGCGTCGGTATCTTCCTGACCTTCAAGCTGCGTTTTGTCCAGATCCGCCATCTGTTCCATGGCTTCGGCGTGACTTCGGGCAAGTACGACGATCCCAACGAGCCGGGCGATGTCTCTCACTTTCAGGCTCTGACCACCGCGCTTTCCGCCACCGTCGGCATCGGCAACATCGCGGGCGCGGCCTGGGCGATCCACTGGGGCGGCCCCGGCGCCTTGTTCTGGATGTGGATGACGGCGCTGCTCGGCATGGCCACCAAGTTCTCGGAGGTCACCCTCGCCCAGGAGTTTCGCGAGGTAAAGAACAAGGAAGACGTCGGACGCTACGAAGGCTCGGTCTCCGGTGGTCCGATGTACTACATCGAACGCGGCCTGGGACCGAACTGGCGCTGGATGGCGATCTTCTTCGCCGTCATGCTCGGCTCGACCGCCTTCCTCACCGGCAACGCCGTGCAGGCCAACACCGTCGCCGATACGGTGCAGTCGTCCTTCGGCATCCCCAACCTGGTCACCGGCCTGGTGGCGGCGGTGATCATTGCGGCGGTCATCCTCGGCGGCATCACCCGCATCGGTAAGGTCACCGGCATTCTGGCGCCGGTGATGGCCGCGATCTACGTGGTGAGCGCGCTGCTCATCATCCTGTTCCACATCGACCAGGTGCTCCCCACCTTCGGCTTGATCATTCGCGAGGCCTTCAACCCGACCGCCGGCGTCGCCGGCACCGGCATCGGTGCCTTCCTGGTGACGCTCAACTGGGGCGTCAATCGCGGCCTGTTCTCGAATGAAGCCGGTCAAGGCTCGGCGCCGATCGCGCACGCCGCGGCCCAGACCGACGAGCCGGTCTCAGAAGGCGTCGTCGGCCTGATCGAGCCCTTCATCGACACCATCGTGATCGTCACCATGACCGCCCTGGTGATCATCATGACCAACTCCTGGGACGCGCGGGTCCCCACCGAGCTGACGCTCACGGGCGGCGACATCTCCTACATCGCCCCCAACGAGAAGGGCAATTGGAAGGAAGGGCCGGCGCCTGACGAGATCCGCATCATCGATGGCGTCCAGCAGGTCACCGCCGGCGTCAACCAGTTCGCCTGGCACGACGTGGCGGTGGAGAGGTTCTACACCGACGTCGAGCAGACGCGCCCCTTCAACGGCGTCTTGAGCTCCGTCAACGCCAACGCGGTGGCGGATGACGGCACCGCCTACACCGTGCTCTACGCCGACGCGCCGGAAGGTGGAGCGCCGCTCACGATGCTGGCGTTCCGTCGCGGCCTGCAGCCGATCGGTGATTTCGGCCACTACATCGTGCTGATCTCGGTGCTGCTCTTCGGCCTGTCTACCGCGATCTCGTGGAGCTACTACGGCGATCGCTGCGCCGAGTACCTGCTCGGCTCCAAGGCGGTCACACCGTATCGCCTGGTCTACGTCGGCATGCATTTGATGGGCGCGCTGATCGCTCCCGCGGTCGCTTGGGATCTCGGCGACATCTTTTTGGGCATTGTCATTCTGCCTAACTTGCTGGCCCTGGTCATGCTCTCTGGTAAAACTCGCGACTTGATGGACAGTTACTTCGAGCGAAAACCCTGGATCCAGAATCGCGAAGACCACAAGAGATGGGTCGCGGAGCACAAAAAGTAAACGAGCAGACCGTCAGCGGAGGAGCTCCCGCAAGCTCCTCTGAGGCCTTGATTCGGGCGGTGGTCACGGCCACCGCCGTCACGACGGGTAGCGACTACTTTTATGCGCTCGTCCAGAGCCTCGCTCAGACCCTGCGGCTGCGCTATTGCTTCGTGACCGAATGCTTGGATTCACCACCTTCGAGGGTCGCCACGCTGGCCTTCTGGGCCCAAGACAGCTTTCTGGACAATTTCGAGTACTCTCTGGTCGACACCCCATGCGCCCGCGTGGTGGCCGAGGACATCTCGTGCTTTTACGCCGACGATATCCAGTCGCGTTTTGCTAGGGACCAGGACCTGGTGGATCTCGGGGCCGAGAGCTACGCCGCGGTACCGTTTCTCAGCTCGGAAGGCAGCGTCATCGGGCACCTTGCGGTGCTCGACGTCGAGCCGCTGAACGGCGAGACCTTCGACCTGTCGGTGCTCGAGCTGTTCGCCTCGCGAGCCGGCGCGGAGCTCGAGCGCATGCGGGTGCTCAACCAGCTCGAGGAGAACCAGCGCACGCTGCGCGAAAGTGAAGCTCGGCTGCGCCAGGTGATCGATCTCGTACCGCACTTCATCTTCGCCAAGGACCGCGACGGTCGCTTCAACCTGGCCAACCAGGCGGTCGCCAACGCCTATGGCACCACCGTCGACCGTTTGCTGGGACGCACCGACGCCGAATTCGCCAGCTCGGAAGAGGAGGCCAAGAGCTTTCGAGCCGATGATCTGGAAGTCATCAAAAGCGGTCGCGCCAAGGTCATTCCCGAGGAGCAGGTCACCGATAGCGAGGGGCGGGTTCGCCACCTTCAGACCACCAAGATTCCATTCACCCGGGCCGACTCGGAGCTGCCGTCGGTGCTCGGGGTCTCGGTCGACATCACCGAGCTCAAGCAAGCGGAAGAAGAGCGTCGCAAGCTCGACGAGCAGATGCGGCGAGCGCAGAAGCTCGAGAGCCTGGGGGTGCTGGCTGGCGGTATCGCCCACGATTTCAACAATCTGCTGGTCGGCATTCTCGGCAACGCCAATTTCGCCCTGCGGGAGCTGCCGGCGGACGCCCCGAGCCGCAAGTCGATCGAGAGCCTCGAGCTGGCGGCAGAGCGTGCCGCGGAGCTCTGCAACCAGATGCTGGCCTACTCGGGTCGCGGCAAGTTCGTTGTCGAACCGATCGACCTCGGCGCTCTCGTGCGCGACATGCTCGACCTCCTGCAGGCGTCGATCAGCAAGAAAGCGACCCTCGAGCTCGATCTGCAGGCGGAGCTGCCGGCGATCGAGGCGGACGTCACCGAAGTCCGCCAGATCGTGATGAACCTGCTCACCAACGCCTCAGAAGCTCTGGGGGACGGCGAGGGCAAGATCTCTATCAGCACGGGAGTGACCGAGATCGATCGATCGCGGCCGGTTCGGGGGTTCCTCGATGAGCGCCTCGATGAAGGCTCCTATATCGTCCTGCAAGTCGCCGATACCGGCTGTGGCATGAGCGACGAGACGCTGGAGAGGATCTTCGACCCGTTTTTTTCGACCAAGTTCTCAGGGCGCGGCCTGGGGCTGGCCGCCGTGCTCGGAATCGTGCGCGGCCATGGCGGCTCGCTCGAGGTTTCCAGCGTCGAGGGGCGCAGCTCCCGCTTCACGGTGCTGCTGCCAGCCTCGCAAGCTCAGGCGGTTCCTCTGGTCTCGGCGACGGGTCCTGCCGAGATCGAAGGCGGCGGCCGCACCCTCATGGTCGTGGATGACGACGAGAGCGTGCTCGATGTGGTCACTCACATCCTGGAGGATTCCGGCTTCCGCGTCATCACGGCCACCAACGGCCAGGCGGCACTCGATCGACTCAGTGATCCAGAGCACGAGATCTCGGGCATCCTGCTCGACATCACGATGCCTCAGCTCGACGGCATCGAGACGCTGCAGGCGATCCGCCAGCTGCAGGCGGCCCTGCCGGTCGTGCTCACCAGCGGGTATAGTGAGCAGGAGATCAGTCGCCGCCTCGGCGACTCGCCGCGGACGCTGTTCATTCAAAAGCCTTTCGCACCCGACGACCTGATCGCGAGGCTCACCGAAGCTCTGTCATCTAGCCCGTCACACAGCTATGGCAAGATAGCGCCATCTCGCGACGACGATCGGTAGCGTTGTCGCAACCCGCCGTTCTCACCGACGGCCGAAGCTCCAAGGAGAACCCACATCAGCATGCCACGAGTACTGCTCGTCGAGGATGAGCCTTCGATTGCGATCTTGGAACGCGAAGTGCTCGAGAGCAACGGCTTCCAGGTAGAGGATGTCCGTCTGGGACGCCAGGCGCTCCAGCATATCGAGGCCAACGATCGCCTGGCACTGCTGGTGCTCGACTACGTGCTGCCGGATATGACCGGGGGTGACATCGTCGAGGCGCTGGGACAGCGTATCGAGTCCCTACCCACCCTGGTGGTGACCGGCTATCCAGACCCCCAGGTCGCTGACCGCTTGCGGCAAGCCGGCATCTCGGACTACATCATCAAAGACATGGACCTCAGCTTCCTCGAGGCCCTGCCCGTCGCCGCCCGCGCCGCCATCGACAGCCAAAAGGCCTGAAGCGCGGCTAGGACGCCGCGATGTCGCTGCTGAAGACGCCAGCGCCGCCCCAGAGAATCTGCAGCACGCCAACGAACACCGCGATCGGCAGCACGATCGTCGGCTCGTCTGCCCAGTCGTGCATCATGTGAGCGTACATCGCGACCGCCATGATGACCAAAGCGGTCACGGCGCCGAGGCGGGAATAGAATCCGATCAGCAGCGATAGCCCAGCCGCCACCTGAAGGATCGGGACGATGGCTGCAAAGAAGGTCGGGAAGGGGATCTCGGCCCCCTCTAGAATCGGCATCAGCGGGGCCTGGCCGATCAGGTGGAGGGTTCCGATGATCAAGAGCGGCAACGAGCTGATAGCGCGGATCACCGCGAGATGAATCACTGGCTTGGTCTTGCGGAGGCGGGTCATGGCGGGGCTCTCTCTTCGGTTGGCGGTTGGCGTCTACTCGACGAATCGCGGCTGGAATCCGCCGTCACGCTCTTCCACTAGCAGCAGGTGGAAGCCACGACGCGAGCCCGTGCGCACGAAGCCGTCGTACCCCATGGATTTGTCGATTCCCAGCAACCGGTTACCCAGCCCGCGATGCAGCGAAGCCCGATAGGCATCCAAGACCGATTCGGAGAAGTGCTGACTGATCAGGAAGACGCCGCCAATATCGCCTCGCTTGCGACGCGCCTCTTTGGCCGCCAGCACGCGATCGAGGAAACGATTGAAACCCTCGCCGTCGACCGTCTCGATACGGCGCGCGAGATGGAGCACTTTGCCATCCGTATCCGAGGTCATCAGATCGAAATAGTCGCTCTTGCCGCTACTCGGACGCTCGACGTCGACGTGCAGCCAGGCGCGATCGATCAACAGCAGCCAGTCCGCGAGATACTTCCAGGCATCGGAGCGCCGCTGCTGGACCATGAGCTGCGGAAGCACTTGCAGCATCCACTCCAGGAAACGGCTCATCGGAGCTGACGCCGCCTGAACGGAGCCGACTCTCTCGCGGCTCGGCTCGGCGAGCTGGGCCCGCAGTAGGCGCTGGGACTCTTGTGCCCCGGACCCCAGCAGAGCGGCGAGCGTGGCGGTCGACGAACCCTGCGGCAGCTCGGCCAGGCGTTCCACCTTCCACTCGAGCTGGCGGAAACCACGGCGATACCAGAACGACGGCGGACGAACATAGCGGTCGAAGAAGCTCGCCGTCGCCTCGACGCTGCTCAACCAGTTCTCCCAGCCCACCTGACGCGGATCCTGCGGCCAGCTGCCGCCGACCAGGGCGAGGGCCGAGCGGCCGGTGAGCAGCAGATACAGCGCGAAGCAGCCGGACTCTTCGAGGCGAAAGACGCCTTCGAATCCCTTGGCCAGCAGCCTGCCGGTAAACGCCGGCAGATTGACGACCAGCGAATCGAGCCCGCGGTGACGCGCCGGGCCGGACTGCAGGGCGCTGGCCAGCAGAGTGATCGTCCCGGGCTGGAAGTTGGCGGGAGTCGAGTGCAGCCGCACCTCTCCGCGTGAGGGCAGGTCGGCCTCGGCGAGGACCGCCCCGTCTTGCGCTCGCACCGCGGCGAAGATCACCCCGCCCTCGACCAGGAGACACAGATCACCGAAGAAGGCCGCGCCCGCGAAGGGCGGAACGTGCAGCGGCGTATCCAGGAGCTTGTCGAGAAAAATACTGCACTCGACGACCCCGAGCTCCTGTGCGGGCCACGATTGCACCAGCGCCAGCACGCCTTCCCAGGGGCGGCTCGCCCCCGCGGCGACGAAAGACACTTCCGGAGCCGTCATGATCTCAGTCTTGATCAACGTCTGGGTCATGCCGCTACGGCTCGTCTTGGGTGGCTCGAGCGCTTGCCGCAGTTGAGCGGCCATTTCATCGGCGCTAGCGAAGCGCTCATCGCGATTGCGCGCCAGAGCACGCGCAAACCAGGGCTCGAGCGCCGCCGGCAGACCGGACATCCGCTGGAGCACCGGAATCGGGGGCTTACTGAAGAGTGCCGCGAACAGCTCGGTCAGATTCTTGCCTTCCCACGGCATGGCACCGGTCAACAGGTTGTAGAACACCACCGCGGTCGAGAACAGATCGGTGCGATGATCGACTTTCTGACCGTCCAGCTGCTCGGGCGAGGCATACTGCGGCGTCGCCATGACCGACCCTGCCGCGGTCTTGACCAGCTCCCGTCCGCGATGGACGGCAAGCCCGAAGTCCGTGACCTTGAGGCGGCCTCCTTCGACGATCACCAGATTCGCCGGTTTGATGTCGCGGTGGACGACGCCGTAGCCATGGGCGTAGCTCAGGACATCGAGCAGCTCGTAGACCCAACGCAGAGCCTGCTCCAAGGGACGGGCTCCATCATCCTTCACAATGGCCTGTAGGGTCTTCCCCTCGAGCCACTCCATGACGATGTACGGAGCCCCGCCGATCTTGCCGATCCGGTGAACGGTGGTGACCCCGGGATGAGTGAGAGCAGCGGCAGCGCGCGCTTCCTGCAGAAATCTCCGCCGCTCCTCACCCTTGAGCTCGGGTGATTCCTCGACGTCGACCTTCATGACCTTGATGGCCACCGGCCTGGCGAGCGCGACATCGGTAGCGCGATAGACGATTCCCATCGCGCCGGCGCCGGGGGCGATCTCTACTCGATTGGGAAACGACTCTGTCGGTCCATCGGCCAGTATTGCAGGCGGCATAGTATTTCCTCTTCTCAACGACAGAGAAGCTACGTTTGGTCTCTAGGTTGGGTCTTCTGAGGCCGAAGAGTTTACACCAGCGTTACACGGCACTGGCATCGAAGCACCCGAGTCGGCCGGTAGTGGCAGCTTGCGAAGCGCATCGCGTACCGAACTTTCTACGGCCGCCCTCCGCTGCCGGCCTCACCGTCGCATCGAATTCGGTTGCGGAGGCTTCTCGTCGCGTCCTTCACGGTCCTGACGCGATGGTCTTGACTGCCCGCCGGGCGGATTCTAGAGTTTCACCGTCTCATCGAGACCGGCTGAGGGAATAGGCCCGATGATGCCGGGGCAACCGGTGGAGCCGCAAAATACTCCACAAGGTGCCAACTCCTACGGCGAGCTTCGGCTCACCGAAAGATGAGGGGTCGCGAACTGCAGGCTACCTGTTGGGGTCGTGATCATCTGGTCTTCCGTAGGGTTCCGATGAGCGAAACTCACGGAGGACACCTCATGACAGCTTTAGATTCCCCCGTTCCCGTTTCGCTCGGCGGCTTTCCAGCAGCACGGCCCGCTAGCGACGATGCCAATCGTCCCGGGGTACGGTGCTGTGAGCTGCGCAGCGACTTCTCGCTCACTCACGATACCCGTCACGCCTCAACTCTGCGTCTGGCGTTCGAGGATACGGGCGGCGACGGACCGGTCGTTGTCGTGCTCGGCGGCATCTCCGCAACCTCGCACGCCACCGCGACCGCCGAGGACCCTCGGCCGGGCTGGTGGCAGGCGCTGGTCGGCCCGGGATGCGCTATCGACACCCGCCGCTTCAGGGTCTTGAGCTTCGACTACCTCGGCGGCAACGGCGCCTCTTCGGGACCTCGAACGACCCTAGATCCCGCCGAGTTTCCGGTCGTTACCACCCAGGATCAGGCGGCTGCGCTGGATCAGCTACTCGAAGCGCTCGAGGTCCCACAGCTCCACGGCCTGGTTGGCGCCTCCTATGGCGGCATGGTCGGTCTCGCGTTGGGCGCTCACTTTCCTGAGCGGGTACAGCGCCTGGCGATCATCAGCGCCGCCGACGTCAGCCACCCGATGGCGACCGCCTGGCGCAGTCTGCAGCGGCGCATCGTGCGGCTGACCCTGGAGCGCGGCTGCAGCGCCGAGGGCTTGGCGTTGGCTCGCGGCCTGGCGATGACCACCTACCGCTGTCCCCAGGAGCTCGCCGAGCGTTTCGGCGGTCCCCCGCGAGACTCGGCGACCGGCTTCCGATTCCCGGTGGAGAGCTACTTGGAAGCCCGCGGGCACGACTTCGCCGAGCGCTTCGATCCGCACGCCTTTCTGCGCCTCTCCGAGTCGCTCGATTTGCATCGCATCGACCCTCGGCGCATTACCGCGCAAACCGCTCTGGTCGCGGTGGCCTCGGATCAGCTCGTCACCCTGGAACAGATACGCGGGCTTCAGCAACGCTTGGCGCACGGCTCGATCCACGAGATCGACTCGCGCTACGGTCACGACGCCTTCCTGAAAGAGACCACGGTACTGACCCAGATCCTGCGCCCCTTCTTGGAGTCGTCCACCGTCTCGGAATCGGCTACCGTCTCGGAATCGGCTACCGTCTCGGGATCGGCCACCGTCGAGTCCGCGGCACGGGTCGCGGCCGGGCAGCAGGAGGGCCTGTCATGAGAGCGACACCGCATGCCATCCGAGAGCCCCTAGCCGCCACCCGAACCGTGCGCGCCGGCCTCGGCAGCGATCGGCACCACGGCGCGGTCGTACCGCCGATCCACCTGTCCTCGAACTTCACGTTCGAAGGTTTCGATCAACCCCGCCGCTACGACTACACGCGCTCCGGCAACCCGACCCGCGATCTGCTGGCGGAGGCGCTGGCGACGAGCGAGGGCGGCAGCCAAGCGGTCGTGACCGCCACCGGCATGGCCGCGGTCTACCTGGCCCTGCAGCCGCTGAACCCCGGCGACCTGCTGATCGCCCCGTTCGACTGCTACGGCGGAACGCATCGCCTGCTGAGCGCCTGCGCCCGACGGCAGCATTTTCGCGTGCGATTCGTCGACCTCAGCGATCCAGCCGCCTGTACCGCCGCCATCGCCGAGCGGCCCAAGATGGTCTGGGTGGAAACGCCTAGCAACCCGCTGCTGCGCATCACCGACATCCGCGCGATCTGCCACCAGGCCCGCAAGGTGGGAGCCCTGGTGGCGGTCGACAACACCTTCCTGTCGCCGGTACTGCAGCAGCCGCTCGAGCTGGGTGCTGACCTGGTGGTTCATTCGACCACCAAATACCTCAACGGGCACAGCGACGTGGTGGGCGGCGCGGTGATTGCGCGCGACCAACAGCTCGGCGAGGATCTGGCCTGGTGGGGTAACTGCCTGGGAATGACCGGCGCGCCCTTCGACAGCTATCTGACCCTGCGAGGCTTGCGGACCCTCCACGCCAGAATGCGCTGCCACCTGGAGAACACCGCCGAGCTGGTCAGCGTCCTCGAGGAGAGCCCGGCCGTGGAGCGCGTCTACTACCCGGGCCTGTCCGATCACCCGGGGCACGCGGTCGCTGCAGCTCAGCAGAGCGCCTTCGGCGCCATGCTGAGCTTCGAGCTGACCGGCGGCCGCCGCGAGGTCGAGGCCTTCCTCGACGGCCTGAGGTTTTTCTCCCTGGCCGAATCCCTCGGCGGCGTCGAGAGCCTGGTGGCCCACCCCAGCACCATGACCCATGCAGCCATGGATCCGGAAGCTCGAGATCGCGCCGGCATTCGCGACTCGCTCCTTCGCCTGTCGGTGGGCATCGAGGCCAGCGCCGACCTGGTTGCCGATATCGAAGCCGGTCTCGAACGAGCGCGCGCCGCCGGACGCCACCTGACACCGGTACAGGCCGAGAGCTGTGGGAGGGCATCATGCGCGTTCTGAAGTTCGGCGGCTCATCTCTCGACGGGCCGGAGCGCCTCGCCAATGTAGCGGAGCTCGTTTGCCAGGCGCGAGAGAGCGGGCGGATCGTCGTGGTCGTCTCCGCTCTCGCCGGAGTGACCGATGCCCTCGAAGCGGCAATCGAGCGAGCGGTCGCCGGCGATCCCGCGACCCCGCTGGTCGAGCGTTTGGCGACGCGTCACCTCGAATGCCTGGCGTCACCCCAGGCGGATGAGGCTCACCGCGACACCGAAGATCAGCTGGCGGCAGCGCTGCAGCGCCTCAGGCGTCTGCTCGAGGGCATTCGGCTGGTTGGCGAGTGTCCGTGTTCTACTCGCGACCAGATCCTGGCAACGGGCGAACGTCTCTCGGCCCCGTTGGTGAATTGGCACCTGCGCCGCCAGGGGCGGGCCGCCCAAGTGATCGATGGCTCCCGCCTGATCGCTACTGGGCCGCCGGGCCGGGCAAGCGTCGACCCGGCGGAAACCTGTCGACGCGTCGAGCGCAGGCTGCGGAACGTGGGGGCTGATGAGATACCGGTGGTCACCGGCTTCATCGGCAGCGATTCTGTGGGGCAAACGACCACCCTGGGTCGTGGCGCCTCCGACTTCTCGGCCACTCTGCTGGCGATGGCGCTAGGCGCCGAGGAGGTCGAGATCTGGACCGACGTCGATGGCGTTCTGAGCGCCGATCCACGCTGGGTGCCCTCAGCGTCGACCCTTCCTCACTTGACCTATGGCGAGGCGACCGATCTAGCCTGCTACGGTGCCCGCGTGCTGCACCCGCAAACTCTCGATCCCCTGGTGCGCAGCGGCATCCCAGCGACCATTCGCAACTCCCTCGCGCCGGACCGTAGCGGCACCCGGATCGACGCCGGCGACCCTCGGGAATCCACGACTCGGGCGATCACCGCCATGGCGAGGGTCGTCCGCTTCAGGCTCCGAATCCCGGACGGCAGCGTCGAACCCGCGCATCTCTCGATGTTCCGTGAGCTCGACGAGCCGCCGCTGATTTCGAGCTGGGAAACTCCGGGACGCACCCTCACGTGGGTGACGCGAGCCGAGCACAGCGAGCTCACCGAGCGCCTCGCCCGGCGCCACGGGCTGGACGTGATCCAACGCGAAGCGCTCGCCCTCATCACCATTCTGGGAGGCCCGCAGGTCGACCTCCCTCTGCTACGAGCCCTTTCAGAAGGCAGCTTGCCCTTCCAAGACCTCTCGTGGTCCGGGGCGACGAGCCTCGCCAAGACCCTGCTGGTCGAGCGCTCCGTGCTACGCTCAGCCGTCCGTTGGCTCCATCACGCTCTGGTCGAGAACCCGGTCGATCATCCGCCCATCGGCGGCCTTTTCGAGTCGGGCAGCGCTGTCGAGTCGACAGACGCCGGCGTTCCGCAGGCCCACGCCCTATCATCCAGCAGCTGAGCTCGCTCTGATCTCAGGCCCCAGCCCAATCCCAAGACGATGCACAACGACACCTCGATCCCGGATCTGACGACACAACAGGCTCTGGAGCTGGCGAGCCGCCACTACGGCTTCAGCGGGGAGATTTCGCCGCTGCCCGGAGAGCGCAGTCAGAATTTCCTGATCCGCGACGCCGACAATGAGCTGCGGGTGCTAAAAATCGCCAACGCCGAGGAGCCTTCCGGCATACTCGAGGCTCAGATCCGAGCCCTGGAGCACCTCGCCGGGCGCCTTCCGGACGGTACCGTGCAGCAGCCCTGCGCCACCGAGAAAGGCGCTGCGATGATGGAGATCGAAGGAGCCGGTGGGAGCCGGCATCTCGCTCATCTGGTCACCTATCTGGAGGGGCAGCCTCTCGCCGAGATCGAACATCGTAGCCCTGACCTACTCCGCAGCGTCGGGCATCTGATCGCCTCGGTGGATGGCGCCCTGGATGCGTTCGATCATCCTGCGGCCCGGCGCGACCTGGTTTGGGATCTGCGCCAAGCGACGCACCAGCGATCCCAAGTCGATCAAATTCCAACGCTACGCCGTCGAGCTCTGGCCGCCCGCTACCTTGACGACTTCGAACGGCAAGTCATTCCGCGCCTCGACGACCTGCCGGAAGGGGTGATTCACAACGACGGCAACGATCACAACGTGATGGTTCGAGACGCCGCGGGGCAGCCGAGAGCGACCGCGCTCATCGATTTTGGCGATCTGGTCCACAGCAAGCGCGTCTTTGGCCTGGCGATCTCGGCTGCCTATGCCGCTTTGGGCTCGCGCGATCCTCTGGAGGCCATAGCTGCGGTCGTCGCAGGCTACGATGCGGCTCGTCCGCTCGAGGAAGCCGAGCTCGACGTCCTGTTTGCCTCGATTCGGGCTCGCCTGGCGGTGAGCGTGACGATCTCGGCACGGCGCAAGCTCGAACGCCCCGAAGACGCCTACGTCGCAGTCAGCGAGCGACCGGCTTGGGACGCCATGGATCGGCTCGCTGGCGTCGACTCTGATCTCGCCCGCCAGCGGTTGGCCCTGGCCTGCGGGCGCGGGGGATCAGATACCGAGTCGGCCGGCCGATCGCCGGAAGAGATCGTTGACGTGCGTCGTCGGCACCTCGGCCCTTCGCTGAGCCTGTCCTACGATCAACCCCTCAAGATCGTACGCGGCTGGATGCAGTACCTCTTCGATCATCAGGGGCGTCCTTTTCTCGACTGCGTCAACAACGTCTGCCACGTCGGGCACTGTCATCCGCGGGTCGTCGATGCCGCGCATCGCCAGATGCAGCAGCTCAACACCAACACCCGCTATCTGCACGATCACCTCGCAGACTATGCGGAGCGCCTGGTCGCCACCCTGCCGGATCCGCTCAGCGTCTGCTACTTCGTGTGTACCGGCAGTGAGGCCAACGACTTGGCCCTGCGGCTGGCCCGCGCCTACACCGGGCAGCACGGAATCGCGGTGGTCGACGGTGACTATCACGGCCACACCGGCTGCTTGATCGATATCAGCCCCTACAAGCACGATGGCCCCGGGGGCGCGGGGACGCCGCCACACGTCCGCAAGGTCCGCATGCCGGACACCTACCGCCAGCGACTACCGCAGGGCGTCGATGCCGGGCGTGAGTATTCCGCAGAGGTTGCTGAGGCGATCGCTTGGCTCGAACGATCGGGCCACGGTTTTGCCGCCTTCATCAGCGAATCGCTGCTGAGCTGCGGTGGACAGATCGTGCCCCCTGAAGGCTACTTCGAACACGCCTTCCAGCACACGCGCGCGGCCGGTGGCGTCTGCATCCTGGACGAGGTCCAGGTCGGCTTTGGCCGGGTCGGCTCGCACTTCTGGGCGTTCGAGAGCCATGACGTCGTGCCGGATATCGTGACGGTCGGCAAACCTATCGGCAACGGGCATCCGCTAGCGGCGGTGATCACCACGCCGGAGATCGCCCGAGCCTTCGCCAACGGTATGGAGTACTTCAACACCTTCGGAGGCAATCCGGTGTCCTGCGCGGTCGGCCTGGCGGTGCTCGATGTGATCGAGGAGGAAGGCCTGCAGGCCCGTGCTTTAGAGGTCGGCCAGGGTCTGTTGGCCGGCTTGGAGCGGCTGCGGGAACGCCATCCGATCATCGGTGACGTCCGGGGCCTCGGGCTGTTCCTGGGAGCCGAGCTGGTACGAGACCCGGATACGCTGGAACCTGCTGCCGACGAGGCCAGCAGGATTGTCGACCGGATGAAGCGGCGGGGATATCTGCTGAGCACGGACGGCCCGCTCCACAACGTGATCAAGATCAAGCCACCGCTGCCTTTCACGCGCGACAACGCTGAGGGCTTGCTGCGAGATCTCGATCACGTACTGTCCGAGGAGCTCTGAGCCAGCCTACTCCACCTCACACATGCAGTGGGCGTAGATACCGTACGGATCGTTGAAGTGATTCAACATCTCCGCCTGCTCGCGGAGGAAGTTGGCTACCAGGGTCTCGAATCGCGGACGCAGGCCGCTGCGGATCTCGGGCTTGTACCAGACGCTGGCCCAGCTCAGGAGATCGCGCAGCATCTCGTCTTTGAAATCGAGCTCACGCTCCAGGTACTCGACGCGATACTCCTCGTCTTCACCGATCTGCGCCAGCTTGGCGGCGGAAGCGATGGCATCCTGCAGACCCCCCAGCTGATCGACCAGCCCCAGCTCGAGCGCGTCGGCACCACTCCAAACGCGACCGCGCGCAATGGCATCAACCTCCTCGACGGTCATGTCGCGAGCTTCGGAAACGCGGTCGAGAAAGTCGCGATAGCCCTGCTCGATCATCAGTCGCATCCCGTCGGCGGCACGGGGATCGATCTTCCGGTCCAGGCGTCCAAGACCCGCCATCCAGGTCGTGCCGATACCGTCGACCCGAGCACCCAAATGCTTCTCCATGGGCGTCTCGAAAGTCGGAAACATGCTGTAGATGCCGATCGAGCCGGTAATGGTGTTCGGGCTGGCCCAAATCTCGTCCGAGGCGGTCGAGATCCAGTAACCACCGGAAGCCGCGACGCTGGCCATCGAGACGACCACCTTTTTGCCGGCTTCGCGTGCCAAGACGAGCTCGCGTCGAATCAACTCCGAGGCGTGCGAGCTGCCGCCAGGGCTGTCGACCCGCAGCACGATGGCTTTGACGTCTTCGTCGAACCGAGCCTTCCGGATCAGGCTCGACATCGAATCACCGCCGATCGAGCCAGGGGCATGGCTACCGCCTAGAATCGGTCCGCGACCGACGAGTACCGCCACCTTGGAGTCGCCGCTACCGAGATCTTCTTCATCGAGGGTCTCGAGATAGGCTTTGTAGCCGATGCGGTGAAACGAGTGCGTCGACTCGTCTTCCCCAGCGAGCTCGATCAAACGGTCACGGACCTCGTCGCGCCCTCCAACATGATCGACCAGGCCGAGCTGCAGGGCGACCTGCGCGGCCTGGCCAGAGGCCTCGTCGAGGTGCTGCGGGAAGCTCTCGATATCTGCTTTCAGGCCTTCCGGAGTGAGGTTGCGAGCCGCTGCGACATCGGCCAGGTAGGCGTCCCACAGGTCGCCCATCCACTCTTCATTGGCCTCGCGAGCTGCATCGGACATGCCTTCGAAGAGGTAGGGCTCGACCGCGGTCTTGTATTCGCCGATGCGAAAGACGTTCCAGTTGATCTCAGCGCGATCCAAACCATTCTTGTAGTAAGTGCGGAAGCGACCATAGCCTTCGAGCAGGACGACCCCCATGTGGTGGAGATAGATCTCGTCCGCAGCCGACGCCAGGTAGTACTGCGACTTGGCGAAGAAATCGCCTCCGGCGATCACCGGCTTGCCGCTTTCCTTGAAGCTATCGATTGCCGCGCGGACCTCCTGAAGCTTGTCGAGCCCGCCTCCCTGCATCTGACCTAGATCCAGGTACAGCGCTTTGTTGCGGTCGTCGTCTTTAGCCCCTTCGATCGCTCGAATCAGATCTTGCTTCAGCGTCTCGACGATCTCGTCGCCAGTGAGCTTCGCCATCGCGCGATCGACGGCATCGCCGGTCAGCTGCTCGACGAGCACGCCACGCGGCGCTATCACGAGCGCCGCCGAATCCGGTACCGAGGGCGAATCGTCGCCGCCCAACCAGGCCACCAGCAGGACCAGGAGTGCCAGGAATATCAAGTTGACCACGAGGCGCCTGGCCAGATCAACTCCTCTGAATACGGAAGCCAAGGCGCTCCTAAAACCGCTCTTTCTTTGCTCAACCATGGTTCTTCTCCGGATCGATGGGTGGGGGCGGACAGTTCATCTTACGTGAAGTCACCGGCTTTGGTTCCAGCCGATCATTGAGCGAGCCTCCGCGGTACCCACCGTGCACAGTGGTACAATTCGGCCGGTCCTGAGAGGAATCTCGCGTGAAGACTTATCTCGATCTGCTGCGCCACGTGCGCCACCATGGAACGGTCAAGACCGACCGCACGGGCACCGGGACCCGCAGCATCTTCGGTCACCAGATGCGATTCGATCTGCGTGACGGCTTCCCGCTCCTGACCACCAAGCGAGTTCATCTGAAATCGATCATTCACGAGCTGCTGTGGTTCCTACGCGGTGACTCCAACCTCGATTACCTGCATGAGCACGGCGTTTCGATTTGGGACGAGTGGGCCGACGAGCACGGCGAGCTCGGGCCAGTCTACGGCGTGCAGTGGCGCTCGTGGCCGACGCCAGAAGGTGGCCACGTCGATCAGATTTCGCGAGTCGTCGAGCAGATTCGCGAGCAGCCAGACTCCCGTCGCCTGATCGTCAGCGCTTGGAACGTCGCCGAAGTCGACGCCATGGCGCTGCCGCCGTGCCATACGCTCTTCCAATTCTACGTCGCCGAGGGGCGGCTCTCGTGTCAGCTCTATCAGCGCAGTGCCGATATCTTCCTGGGGCTACCCTTCAACATCGCTTCCTATGCGCTGCTGACCCTGATGATGGCCCAGGCGACCCGCCTGAAACCCGGCGACTTTGTGCACACCTTGGGCGACGCCCACCTCTATCTCAATCATATCGAGCAGGCGGATCGCCAGTTGGAGCGTCAACCGCGGCCCCTGCCATTCATGCGCCTGAATCCCGAAGTGAAGTCGGTGCTCGACTTCGAGTTCGACGACTTTCGCCTCGAAGGCTACAAGCCGCATCGACGGATTCGTGCCCCGATTGCCGTATGAGCACCTCTTTGATCTTCGCCATGTCCGAAAACCGGGTGATCGGGCGAGACGGTCAGCTTCCCTGGCACCTGCCGAAAGACCTCAAGCACTTCAAACGGCTCACCCTGAATCACCCGATCATCATGGGTCGCAAGACCTACGAGTCGATCGGCAAGCCGCTGCCGAAGCGGCGCTCCATCGTGCTCTCTCGAGATCCCGCCTACCAGCCGGCGGGCGTCGAAGTGGTCCACAGCCTGGAGCAGGCGCTCACCCTGGCAGCGCAGGACGACGAGGCGTTCGTCATCGGAGGGGCGGGCGTCCTGATCGAGGCGCTACCGCGCGCCGATCGCCTCTACCTAACCCAGGTTCACGCCGAGGTCGAAGGCGACGTGGTCTTTCCGCCGGTCGACACTCGGCACTGGCGCCTGCTCTCGGAGCAGGACCATCCCGCCGATGAGCGGCATGCCTATCCGTTCAGTTTTCGCTGCTACGACCTGCCAGGGCACCGCGAGCCCTGAGCTCCTCGGGGCTCATGGTCCGCCGATCAAACTCGTCTCGAATCACCTTGGGTACCTGAGGGTGCTGCTTGGCGATACCGTCGAGTGTTTTGCGGTCGAGCTCGAGCAGCTCCGTCGGCACCGCTGCCGTTACCGAGGCGGTACGCGGCTTGCCTGAGAGCAGAGAGATCTCACCGAAGAACTCGCCCTCCTCGAGCAACCGGACCTGATTATTGCGCCCAGAGCCGTCGCGGGCATAGATGCGTACCGTGCCGCTTGCAACCACAAACAGGCTATCGCCCGGCTCGTTCTCCGAAACAATGATCTCGCCGCCCTCGAACGTCAGCAGACTGAGACCCCGGATCACCGCCAGCAGCTCGTCGGCCGAGAACGTACTGAAGAGCGGCGAACGGTGAAACGCCGGCAGTATGGTATTCGCCGCATCGGGGACGGCTGGGCTCGACGCCTCCCCGGCCGCCTGCTGCGGAACCTCGGCTGGCTCCTCTAGCTGACAGACCTCGTGATCACGCCGTTTGATCAGCTCGGTGAGCTTCTGCTCGATGTCTCGCCGTTCGGGCTCGATGCGCTGCATTTTCTTGAGCACCGCGATCGCCTTGGCATCGAACCCGGCCTCGGCAAACTCATCGACCATCTCGGCCAGGATGCCGAGGGCGCCAGCAGAGTCATCCCCCAGGACAAGGACGTCGGCAAGACGCTGACGCAGGTGGACGTTCTGGGGCCGCTCGGCGAGCTGCGTGCGGAGCACCTTGGCAGCCTTCGAATAACGCTTACGGTTGATCAGGATGCCGACGTCATCCTCACCGCCGAACCAGCTGAGCATCGCAATCTCCTTCTGTCCGCTACCCCTTGCCCCTATTTTTCACCATTGCACTGAGGCCGGCAACCGCTTCAATCGGTGGCCGTTGCGCGGATCGGGACCTGCGTCGTCCCACCGCTGTGCTCGATCTCCAGGCTTCCGCTGCGGAACCCCGGTCGGGTCGGGCGAAAAACGATCGTCACGCCACAAAACTGGGACGGTGCCAACGCGGTGCTAGAGCAGCGGTCTTCAACGATCTCGAATTCAGAGCCCAAGCGGGTCAGCCGCAGTCTTCGAATCTCGAGGCTCGCCCTCCCCGCGCTGCGTAGCTCGAGGCGCTGGCGACTCGCACCGCCAGCAGCGACATTTCCCAGCTCGAGCTCCGCAGGGACAGCCGTCAGAGACGCCGCGGCTCCGAGACCGTTGAGCCGGATCCGTCCACGGCGATCATCCGCGTTGTGGCGGATGAGCAGCTCGGCACGGTGCGGCCCCGCCCGGCGCGGGCGAAAGAAGACCTCGACGACACAAGCGCCTCCGGGACGCACCTCGTCCCCGGAGCACCCTTTGGAGGAAAACGAGCCGGCGTCGCTGCCGTCGACGCGGATCTCACCGATCTGTAGGCCAGCGCTGCCAGGGTTGGCGATGCGCAACGTTCGAGCAGCGCTCCGCTGCTGAATGCCAACAGCTCCGAAGCTCAGGCGTGAAGGTTCGAAGCGCGCGTGAGGCGCCGTGCCGATACCCGACAGGCTGACCCGTACCGGCTCGCGATTCCCGATGTCGATCACCAGATACGACTGGGTGGAGCGTTCATCACCAGGCTTGAAGCGAAGCTGGATCTCGCACCCGGATCGCGGAGCGACTGGCGCCCTGCTACAGCTCTCCGCAAGGATCGAGAAGGCTCCAGGGGAATCAGCGAGCTCGACCCTCTTGATCTCGAGAGAGCTCTCCCCCTCGTTGGAAAGGTTGATGCTCTGCGCGGCACTCTCCACGCCGACTGGCCAACCGCCGAAATCGACCCGCTCGGCATCCAGCTTGAGGATGGGACGTCGATCAAGACCCGTACCCAACAGGCTGATCACAGCCGGCTCACCACCCGCGTCACTCGCCACCCGAACCGTCGCACGCCGTATCCCGACGGCACCAGGTACGAAGCGCAACCGCACCCTGCAGCGACTCCCGGGCGCCAGATAGCGCCCGACACAGTCGTCGGAGACTCGCAGGAACTCGTCGGCAGCCGCACCTCCGATGTCGAGGACTTCCAGCTTGAGGGGAGCCGTGCCGCGGTTGTCGATCCTCAGGTCCGCCAGAGCACCGCCGCGAGCGACCACCTGACGCCCAAAATCGATCTCCAGAGGCTCGACGTTGAGCTGGGGTCGAACTCCCACCCCGATCAGCGGAACGCTCTGCGGACCGTTGCTGGCATTACTCTCGAAACGAAGCTCGGCGCGACGCGGCCCATCTTGGGCCGGCTGGAATAGCAGCTGCAGCTCGCACTGCGCCTGCGCCAAGATCTCGCGTCCCACACACTCATCGGCCAGCACCTCGATCTCTGCTGCGGCTTGCCCTCGAACCACCACGCTGCTGGGCCAAAGAGGCTCCTCGCCGGAATTCAGGAAGCTGATGATCCGCGTCTCACCGGCAAGGTCCAGTCGGACCTCGCCAAAATCGACCCGCTCGACCGAGATCGATGCCACAGGCGGTTCCGCGCTCGAGAAATAACCGACCAGAGCGCCGATCGGGAACGCCATCAGTGGAATCGGCCAGAGCCAGCTCTTGCTTTGGCGGGGAGGACGGCGGCGCCGATCCAATGAGCCGATCGCTTCGAGATCGCCGGAGCGCTTGGCCTGCGGCAGGTCGCCCGCACCCTCGAGCGGTAGGTCGATCAGATCATGCGACGCTGACCGTTCTTGGGAGCGCTTGATCATATTTGGCGATCGGGACTCACCCCAGAGCTTCACCGTCCGGCACCGTGGCTCGAAACAGCCGCGCGCTGCCTTCGATCCGGTAGGCGGAGCACGAGGCGGGCACCAGGAACGAATCGCCCTGGGAAAAGTCGTGCTCAATGCCTCGACTCTCTCGAATCTGCCCAGATCCCGCCGCGCAGAGCAACAGCTCAGCGGAACGGGACCGTCGTCCCTCCGCGCTCGCTTCCCCGCGACCTTCGACTCGAAAGGGCGCGCTCGCCTGGACCTCGATAACCGAGAGTGCAAACTCGTCCGCCACCGGCTCGAAGATGCGCTCACCGGCTACGCTCCGTGAGCTCAAGAGGGTTGGCGGATCGGCTTTGAAACGTAGGATCGAAAGCAGCTCGTCGCGATCTACGTGCTTGGGGGTCAAGCCGCCGCGAACGACGTTATCGGAGTTTGCCATCAGCTCGATGCCGACACCATCGAGGTAAGCATGCAGGACCCCAGGCCCCGTGAAGATGGCATCTTCTGGCTTCAATTTCAGGAGATGCAGAAAGAGTGGCGCGAGTATCCCGTAGTCGCCGGGGAACTGCCGGGCGAGTTTCAGTACCCAGGACTCGACGTCATCGGGCAGGGAGGCTCGCGCGATGCGGTCCAGCGCCGGAGCGCTTGCCGCAAGCCAGTCGCGAGAATCGAGCGCCAGGTAATCGGAGAAGAAGCGACGCAGGTCGCCGGCTCGCAGCGCCGACGCCAGGCCGGGTAGCGCTTCGATCAGGCCAAGGGGCTCCATGAGCTCCAGGATCTCGCTGGGCGTCCGGAATCCTCGCAGGATCCAAAAGGGAGTCAGCGCGTACAGCACTTCCGGCTTGTGATGAGCGTCGCGATAGTTGCGACGTGCGTCAGAACGCTCGAGCCCAGCCTCGTCTTCCCGGCGACACCCGGCCCGGGCTTGAGACGCATCGGGATGAGCCTGGATCGACAGCGCCTGGCCGGCCGCCAAAACCTTGAACAGGAACGGTAGCGTGTTGTCATAACGCGCCGCGACCTCGGCCCCAAGGATGTCTTGCGGTGCCTCACGAATAGCGAGGTCTAGACCGAGGGTCCCATCGGCTATCGAAACCTGCGACGGTGCCTTCGGATGGGCTCCCATCCACAGCTCCGCTTCCGGCTCCTTTGAAGGGACGGGCCGCCCGAGAAAACGAGCTATCCCATGACGAGAGCCCCAAGCATAGTTTTGGATCGGGTTGTCGAGCTTCGAGATTCCAATCATGCGGCTACTTTCGCGAAGATTCGACACGATTCGACCAGGCTTCCAGCGTGGCTACCCCAAGTACGGTCAAACCTCCTGCCAAAGACCATACGCTGGGTACCTCGTGATGGAACAGCCATGCCCAGGCAGGATTGAGAATGGGCTCGATGAGCAAGAGGAGAGACGCTTCGAAGGCACTGACGTGGCTGATCGCACGGGTCAGCAGGACGTAGGCGACAGCGATCTGAAAGACGCCGAGGTAACCGACTATGGCCCAGTCACCCATGGTGACCGAGCTCACAGGCAATGCCATCGGCAAACAAATCAGGAAGGCCAGGCCATTGCCCGCAACGACCGCTGCCGCTGCCGACGACTGATCCTCACCTGAATTCCCTATCCAACGCAACCCCATGACCGTCAAGGCCCAGCTCAAGCCCGAAGCCGCCGCGTAGAGATCGCCGCGCGACGGGTCTGGGGCGGTAGCGCTGGTCGCTTCTTGGCCGACAAAGAACAGCAGCATTCCTGAGGTCATCCCAGCCATCCACCAGAAATCGCGCTGGCGTCGACGCTCGCCGAGAAGCCAAGGCGCCAACAACAGCACATAGAGCGGCGCGGTCGACTGGAGAAATACTGCATTGGCAGCGGTCGTTGCTTTGTTGGCCAACACGTAGAGCGTCAGGGTGGCCGCATAACAACCACCGACCAGCAGAGTGCGATGACTCCACATCCGGCGGGCGTGAGGCACCAGGATCCCCATGGCGATCGCCGCGACGCCACAGCGGAAGCTAGCGATCTGCCAGCTCGACAAAGCACAGCCCTTGATCGCCACCCCGCCGGTCGAAAAAAGCATGGCGGCGGCAACGATTAGAAGACGCGACGCAACAGGGGTGGGCGGCATGCTCGCTACCGATCTCGCCGAATCAGCCTAAAACTCTCGAGGTGTCGCTTGGCCAACGCGGCCTCGAGGGTTCAAAGTGGGAAGCGAAGCGTGAAGACAGCGCCTCCGTCCGGTGCATCGGAATAGCTGATCCCTGCATTCTGAGCCCGAGCCAGCTCTTTGACCAGCACCAGACCGAGTCCCAAGCCTTCCGGTGCGTCAGGATGAGCGCCCCGGACGAACGGACGAAACAGCCGACGCCGGAGCTCACGCGGGATCCCATTGCCGTTGTCGGCCACCGACAGCGCAGCATGCGAGTCTTCCTGCTGTAGGCCGATCTTGATTCTGCGATCTTGGACCTCGCGCGTGTACTTTTCGGCGTTGTCGAGCAGATTCTGCAAGATGTGAGACAGCGCGTCTCGATCAAAGGCGACAGACGGCAGTGTGTCAGCCAGATCGAGCTCCACCTGAGCGCCGTTCTCTTCTAGCGCGGGTCGTAGTCGAGCCGTGATCTCCCGTACGGCCAGCACCAAGTCTCCCAAACGTGGATTCAGCGTCACCGATTCGCGCTCTAGGCGCGTGAAGCTGAGCACGTTGGTGACCACGCGCCCCAGCCTCTCGGCCTCACCCGCCATCCGTCGCGCATAGTCCCGCGCACGGCTAGGATCGCCCAAACCCTCGCCGAGCATCTCGCCGTAGAGGCGCAAGCCCGCCAGCGGAGTGCGCAGCTCATGCGCCGCCGAAGCAGCAAAGCGCGATCGCTGCTGGGCCAACCGTTCCGACTGAAACATCATCGAAATGACCAGCAGGCCTGCCAGGCTCGCGGCCGAGGTCCCGAGCAGAAACAGCCGCAGGAAACGCTGGCGATCGGCAGCCGTTTGAGCGACCGTATTCTCGAGCGCCTCGGAGATGTCGAGGACCACTTCCCAAGGGGTTCCAGCGACCGGCGAGCGGACTTCACCATGAACCTCGCCGCGATGCTTGTGGGCGGGACGGAAAACAGCCCCAAAATGGGCGCTCTCCAGGTAGTGATTCACTGTGGATTGCGCCACGACGAAACCTTGAGTCCAGACCCCCGCCGGGGTCTCGAGGCCGCGCAGAGCAACCAGTCCTTGCCGGTCTCCGACCGGCAAGGTGTACCAGACCATCGGGCCGATCTTGATCTCGACCGTCCCTTCGTCCTTCCCTTCCCCAAAGAGCTGATGCCCAGCCTTCTTGCCATACTTAAGGTCGGCATAGACCGCATTGGCCTCGAGATGCTGGCGCCAAGCGCGGGCGTCCAGCTCGACAAGGGTAGCTGGACCACTGTTACCCAGGCCATCGTTCATCGTAGAGAACGACACGACGTCACGCGGACCGTAGGTCAACGTCGCCGCCGCCCCCTCCAAGGCGCAAAAGAAGGTGATGTCCTTCAGCTGGCCAAACAAGCCACACTGTGCCCCGTGGCTCGAATGCAGGCCAAGCTCGGGGAACTCATCGTTCAACGTCGGCAGCGTGAGGGTGCCCGTATCGTCGACTTGGAAATGAGCTTCGATCAAGGAGTCTGCTGGCCCCTGAGCCAGGGGAGAGACCGAGATAGAAGCCCCTTCTGAAGCGACCGCAGGATCGTGATAGAGATTTTGGTAGTGGTAGAAGGCCCGGCGAGACTCAGCGTCCCGCAACAGCTCGAGCTGAGTCGCCAAACGCTCGGCTAGGCTCACGCCCTTCTTGTGGGCCTGAGAATAGACCGCCTCGTTCTCGAGTCGGGCCCGCCGCTCGACACCATGGCTACCGGCGAAGAACCAGGCTCCACACGGAACCGCCACCGCGACGACCGTGAGCAGCAGTGCGGTCGCCATGCGCTGAAAGTAAGGCCGCTTCAAGCGTCACCCTCAGCACCCCAAGCGTAGCCAACCCCGGTGACCGTCACGATGACGCGAGGTTTGGAAGGATCTTGCTCGATCTTCTGACGCAGTTTGGCAATGGTCATATCGACGGTTCGCGTCTGCAAGGTAGCGACCGTCGCCCAAACCTGCTCTAGAAGCTCCGCACGAGAGACGCTTCGATTGCGGTGTCGGTAAAGCCAGCGCAAGATACCGACTTCCCGGGCGGTCAGTGAAGTCTCGTTTCCGTCGCGACTGGCGACGCATCGGCCGAGGTCGAATACGCAGCCGTCCGCTTCGATGATCTCGGGCTCAGAAGGCGCAGCGCGCGCTCGCCGACCCAAGGCATCGACGCGTGCCAACAGCTCGCGAGCGCCAAATGGCTTGGTCACGTAGTCGTCAGCGCCGGCCCGCAGCCCCTTCACCTTGTCCTCTTCAGCGCCGCGAGCGGTGAGCATCAAAATCGGCAGCATCGGTCTGACCGTTCTCAGGCGGTGACAAACCTCGATGCCGTCGAGCCTGGGCAGCATCAGATCGAGCAAGACCAGGTCGTACGTCTCTTCTCGCCCCAGGCGGGCTCCTTCCGCCCCGTCTGCAACAGACTGCACGTCGTGCCCGGCGCCGGTCAGCAAGTCGACCAGCCCGTCACGCAACATGGGATCGTCTTCGACTACCAAGATCTTCATACGCTGCTCCAAAACGCCAGGAGCTTAGCGGAGCCCAAGCGCCATAGGGTGTAAATACCCTGTAAATGCGGCTAGCGCGGGGCTTCTGGCAGCCGAAGCGGCAAGCGATCGCAGTGGATTACTGCGATGGATCGCTTGCCGATAGAGCCTACGAGTCGATCCGAGACGGCTCGCCAGCTACTCGCTGGCCCGACTCGCCAGCTACTCGCTGGCCCGACTCGCCAGCTACTCGCTGGCCCGACTCGCCAGCTACTGGCTGGCTCGGCTCGCCAAGTTGGCGACTCGGAACGTGATCTCGCCACCGATGAAGGTGCTGTCCCCTTCTTCGTCGACGACCACGACCTCGATCTGATGGAAGCCGTCGTTCAGAGTCGTCGTGTCGAAGTTCTCGAGCCGCCAGACTGGCGCCAGACTATCCTCGAAACCAGGATACTCCGACGCCACAATCGGCCGAGTCCCGAGGCCAGGACCAAACATCGTGCCGGGAATGAATTCACCGTTGATATAGATATCGACGCGCTCGATTCCTTCACCGTCGAGCGCCCAACCTTCGAGCGTCAGAAGCCCATTGTAGAGACGACCTTCGCGAGGCGACTCGATGCGACCAAACGCCGGCTCACTGAATTCTTCCGCGCACTTGAAGTTGACGAACACCGTGTCGAGATCTTCCGACTGATTCGAGACATCACCAGCCCGGACCTTCAGCTCGTTGCTGCCTCTCGGCGCCAAATCGTTGACGATCATGGCACCTACGTCCAAGACGAATCGGAAACCCGCGCTGGGAGAATTCGGCACGAAGGGGTAACTGCCTTCCAAGTCGAGGCGAGGCAGGCCGTAGCAGTTGGTGAGTCCGCCAGCCATGCGGTCGAAGGTACACGCGGTACGCGTGTTGCCGACGATCGCCTCGTTGGTTTCGAGCTCGACCCACCGCACCCCTTCATCTTCATCGGTGATGCCCAGGTCGAGCGCCCAACCGCTGACGACCGTGTAGCGAATCCGCTCTTCGTCATCGCAGGCGAAGCCACCATCGGTACAGCGGGGGTCGTCACATCCGACCGGACCAGGGCCCGCGCCGTCACCACAGCAGAAGTCCGTGAACAAGCCCAGCTCCTGGCTGTTGCAGTCCTGCGGGCAGGTCAAGCAGTTCTCTCGCAGCCCCGTCTGGCACAACCCATCACCACACACAGCTCGCTCACAGGTTCCGAAGACATCTTCGTTGAGCCCCGGCGTGTCGATCGCGCCAAAAGGACGCAGGAGATGGGTAGTGTTGGTGAAGAAGATGTCCTTCGAGTGGATGACTCGAGTCGTTCCAGCAAAGGTCACTACCTTGGCAGAGACGGTGTGCTGCCCGTTTTCCCAGAGGGTGCTGTTGATGTTGAATGACCAGCCCGGCAGGTTCGAATTGGGAAACCCAGGGAAGGCCTGCGTCACTCCAGGACGCAGAACGCCGTAGGCAGCCTGCCCAATGTCGACGCCGTCGACTTGGATGATCACCCATTGGACCCCCGACGTGGCGAGTGCCCAGCCAAAAACTCCGACGATGCCGGTGCCGGCATTACACGGCGAGCCGGGGCCATCACAGTCACCGTCGGCGCCATCGACAAAACCAATGATCGTCTCCTGGCCGAGAACAGGGGTGGCTGCGAGCAGCACCAATATTCCCAGACTGATGATTGCGCGTCGCATCGAGTTCTCCTGTCGTCCTGTGTCTAGCCGGTGGGTCATGCCTCGAACAGGCCTGGCACCCGCGGTGATGAGAGCTGCATTTCTGCGATACCCGATTTCACAATCTGCGATGTCGGCATGCTGGCGTTTAGCGCAGTCTGGCGCTTAACGCAGTCTGACACTAACGCAGTGCCAATGCCGACATAGCTCCAGAATTTCAAGTATCACCTAAACTATTCGAGTTATTCTATCTATGTGGCTTGTCGGCGTCAACGAAGTGTCGCAAGCGCCGGACGGCCAACGGTCCCGAGTCTCTTGTATGGCTACCTTAGCAGCTAGCGCCTGCAATCAACCGGGGGCCGCAGCGGTCAAGCCAACGCGCCGAGGCAGTCGAATCCCCTCTTTCGCCAAGTGGCGCCGAAAACGGTGGACGAGACAGTCCACCTGCCGGGCCGTGAACCCTTCGATCTGGGTCGTGATCTCGTGACTGGACCACCCTTCCAGCAGGGCCATGGCCAAAACTTGGAGCTCCACCACGACGCGGTCGCAGCGCGTGACCTCTAGACACTTCCTGAGGAAGATCTCACGCCGCTCTTTGCCGAGAAGGCGCCATTCCGGATCGGAAGTCCCCACCAGGCCGGTAGAGCGAGGGTTTGCCGCAGGGCTGTATCTCGAGGGCTGCCGTTTCTTTGCCGACCTCGCCCGCTGCTGGTCGATTACGAGGTTGAATGCGACTCGCCCCATGAAACCCCACAGCTCTTCATCACTGCGCGCTTCGAAGCGGAACCGCCTCTTCGTCAGCAGCCTGAAGTACAGCTCCTGAACCAGCTCATCCAGGTCCGGCTTGCAGGGCTCCACGCCACCCTGACGCAGCGCTGTCGAGACGATCCGCCGAACGCGCGGCCCATAGCGATCAACAAACTCATGCCAGTCTTCGCTGCACTGTCTCGCAAGGCATCTTCTGAAGAGTACGAACGCATCACAGGATTTCATCTCTCGTCCTTTCTTTGAGAAAGGAAAGGAGATGCGGCCTCGAAACTTCGAGCGTTTGGTACGAGCCAAGATCGGTACGAAGGCTCGCGTACTACGACTCTTTCAACGAAGAGCCAACCGTCTGGCCTCGAGACTTACGCAGGTGATCTGCAGGTGACCTGCAGGTGATCCCAAGTCACTGCTCGGAGGCGGCCGGCATTCAGCAAGGAAGGACGCAACTCTAGCACAGGCCGCTGCGGTTTCGCTGCCTCGCCAGTGACGCGGCGTCCACCGAACGGATCAAAGCTCGACGCCGGATCGAGCCAGCAGTCTCTGGCAAGCTCGATGAGCCTCTCGGCTGACGGCTTCCAGATCGAGATGAGTCAGCTTGCCGTCCTCCACCAGATGCTCGCCGTCGACAAAGACATGACGCACTTGAGCCCGGGAGGCACCGAAGGCCACGATGTCGTGCAGATCGGCTTGACTCGCTGCCCAAAGCTCTGGCTGAGACGCGTCCAGCACCACGAGGTCAGCCCGCTTTCCGGCTTCTAGGGTACCGATGCTCTGCGCGGCGCCAATCGCTTCGGCCCCTTCACGAGTCGCCAGGTCTAGAGCATCTCTTCCGGAAAACGCTTCAGGTCCATGCCGCTCCATCTGTAGCAAAGCCGCGAGCCGCAGCTCTTCGAAACCGTCGAGGCGATTGCTGCAGGCCGTCGCATCGCAACCGACTCCAACCGGAATGCCGGCGCTGCGCAACCCAACGACATCCGCAACGCCTGAGCCGAGCTTCAGGTTGGAGCTTGGGCAGTGAACCACCGAGAACTTCCGTCTGCTGAGATCCTGCAGGTGGCGCGACTCCAGCCAAACACCGTGAGCGACTCGGAAGTCCGTGTCCAAAATGCCATAGTCAGCGAAATACTCGATCTCGTCGCGCCCCTGTTTCAGAGAACGAACCAGCTCGGTCTCGGCCCGTTGTTCGAGGGCATGCGTATGCACCGGCCAGCCACGACGCGACGACAAGCTCTGCACGCCCTTCCACAGCTCATCAGATCCCGAGAGGATGAAGCGAGGGTTGATCGCGTACTGCAACCGGCCGTTGTTGGCACCGTCGAACTCGTCACCGAGCTGCTCCGTCTCGCTGAGCACATCGTCCGTGTCGTAACAGAGATTCTGCGGCAGGCCATCGCCAACGTCCATGAGACACTGTCCCGCTACGGCTCGCAGCCTCGAGTCGACCAAAGCCCTCAAGTAGCCGCGGACACCAGGACCAATGCCTATGTCTTGAATTGTGGTCGTGCCGCCGAGGAGGCACTCCGCCGCCCCCAGCAAGGTGCACCAATAGGCACTCTCGTCATCGTGGGCGGCTTCGAGTGGCCAGATGCGCTCCTTCAACCACTCCAATAGCCTTCGGCTCTCCGCCAAGCCGCGAAAGAAAGTCTGCCCCAGGTGAATATGCCCCTGGATCAAACCCGGCAACACCAGTTGATCTTGGACGTCGAGAAGTCGGGTCCCAGGAGTTACGGTGAGAGCCCGCCCCACCGCGGCAACCTTGCCGCCGTCGAGGAGCACCTCGGCATTGCGCAGGATCGCTGGTATCTGACCGTGCGAACGGTCAGACGGAGCCATGGTCAGAACGTGCCCGCCATATAGCAGGATGGATTCTGAGTTTGGCATCGCGGCCCCAGGGACAAGCGGTTCGTTCATTGACTCAGGCCTTGGTACCAAGGCGTTCGCCTCGACTCACCAAGGCAATTGCCCCGGCCACGTTATCTGAGCAAGACGAGGTATGAGCAAGACGCTGTACGAGCAAGGCGCTGAGCAAAGCCATCGGCGAAGACTTGATTCACCGGGACTCTAGGTGGGTGTCCGGTGTCCCAAACGCCTAAAATCTAGCGCAGCTTTTCTTCGACGAACTCGACATGCTTGCGGATCTTCGGATCGTACTTCTTCAACCGAAGCTTCTCAGTGGAGAGCTTCTTGTTCTTGGTCGTGGTGTAGAAGTAACCCGTTCCAGCGGATGATGCGAGCTTGATCTTGTCGCGCATGCTGACTCCAATTGCTCAGACCGGCCTCGAAGGGATTGCCGGAGCTTCGAGGTTCTGAGCGGTGGTAGCGATCAAGAGATTAATGGCGGGGCCGACGGGACTCGAACCCGCGACCTCCGGCGTGACAGGCCGGCGTTCTAACCAGCTGAACTACGGCCCCGCGTAACTCTTGTCGTTTGAAACTACTGTGAGACTGACTCTTTAGAGACTCTTGAAGTGTGGAATCTCGCGGCGGTTAGTCCCTAATATCCTGGTGGGAGGTGTGGGACTTGAACCCGCGACCCCCTGCGTGTAAGGCAGGTGCTCTACCAACTGAGCTAACCCCCCTTCGGACGCCGGAGGCGCCAAATCATAGGGAAGGTGACTCAGGAAGTCAACGACTGATTCGAGGATGCTTTCATCCGCTGCCAGGATGCCCAACCGGGAGTATCGAACGACGCCGCATACCGCTTCTATGCGTGGACGCAGCGGGACGCTACAAACCACAGTTCTGACGGGTTCAACACATTCCCAGACGGCCCCAGGCCTCGAATTACAGGAAAAGACCGCCAACCTTGCGGCAAAGCTGAAGCGAGCCACAAGAACTAAATTACGAATATAGAGAAGTTTGTACAAGCATGCCAACGCAGTGAGCATCGAGGCAGCCAAGCTCACGCGCTGATTCAACTATCAGCGAGTTTGCTGGCGTTACGATTCAAACTGTGGCCGCCCTAAGAGGTATTCGAGCCACGCCCCAAACACGTCACGCGTCCGATTTCGAGTCGAAACTCGACCATCGAGGAGCGGCGAGCTCCTCACAGCCCACTGGAGGTTCATCCCATGGACGGTCTCAACAATCAGCCCAACAACCGCAGAATGACAAAGGTCTTCAAGGCTCTCGCAGACGGAACCCGTCAGGAGATCCTGCAGCTGCTCGAAGAGCATTCCTATGCTGTCGGCGAAATCGTCGCCAAGTTCGATCTCTCCCAGCCGACGATCTCGCGGCATCTGTCAGTGCTCAAAGAGGCCGACCTCGTCATCGACCAGCGGCGCGGCCAGAACGTGATCTACCGCCTCAATGACAATGCTCTAGCGGCTTCGATGCGTCAGTTCTTCGGCCGCTTCCGGAGCTGCCAAGAAGTCCTCCGCTAGCTGACGCCCAGGCAGCAGTAGATTCAGCTTGCTGAGACCCGCCGAACCCCTGTTCGGCTCGAGGTGCAAGTGATGGGTTGCGTCACCTTCTATAGAAGGGTTAGGCTGTAGCTCTGACTGTTGATTTTCTTGTCGGGTAAAGACCGACGGGCCGTTTGAACAGCTCCCTATCGCTCGATTCCAGCAGGAGCTGAAGCTCGAATCAGCAGCAGACCAGCAGTTCTGAGGGTTCACAGATCTCATGTGGCGGTGTAGCTCAGGTGGTTAGAGCGAGCGACTCATAATCGCTAGGTCAGGGGTTCAAGTCCCTTCACCGCTACCATACGGGTTGCCAACCCGACCCTTCGTGAATCACAGTTTGTGAATCTCACAATTTGTGAGTAACGTTGTGAATCACAGTCTCACCCAGTCAGCCCCAAACGCCTCGATCTCCCACATCTCACGCACTAGCTCGCGCTGAGCCGGCTGCTGGCCAGCCATCGCTCCCGACACGAGCTCGCCCCTGATCGATGCCTTCATCTCTTCTGATCGAAGGGCTCTCGAACTGGTTTGGCCCAAAGGTCAGCCCTGGTGATCGACTCGTCGTCGCCTTCTCGGGTGGACCGGACTCCACGGCCCTCCTGTGGGGCCTCGCCGAGATTGCGGGCGACTCGCAACTTCAAGTTTGCGCCGCGCATTTCGACCATGGACTCGATGCCGACTCCCGCCGGAGGGCTCGTGAAGCAGGCCGCCTAGCGGCCCAGATCAACGTTCCATTGATTGTCGGGAGAGCCCCCCAAAGATCGTCGAACGATCGCTCCGAGAGCCGCGAGGCCTACGCGCGACGCCACCGCTACGCTTTTCTCGAACGCGTCGCGGATCTGCTGGAGGCTCGCTTCATCGTCACCGCGCACCATGCCGATGACCAGGCCGAAACCGTCATCCTTCGGCTGCTCTTCGGCAGCGGTCTCGAAGGGCTCGCCGCCATCCAAGAGCTACGAGGGCGTTTGGCACGCCCGCTTTTGTGCCTGCGTCGCCCGAGCCTTCTCGCTGGCCTCGAATCATCAGGGCTCGAGCCGACCTGCGATCCGACGAACCGCGACCTGTCGACCCCGCGCAATGCCGTCAGGGCTCAGCTGCTGCCTTTCCTCGAGCGCCAAGACCCTATTGTCGCGGCGCGTCTGTGCCGTCTGGCGGAAGCGGCGAATCGGGCAAATCGAGGGATCGAACGGTGTCTCAGGCAGCGACTTGGACTACGCCGCATCACCGGGATCGACGGAGAGGTTGGCGTGACCTTCAGCCGCGACGCCTTCGAGGCTCTGCCTTCGCCGTTGGTCCCGCCAGCGCTCGCCCTCGTGCACCGCGAAGCTGGCGCGCCCTATCCCGCCAGCGCCGCCGCACGCGCTGAGCTGCAGCGCCAGCTCGCCGCGGGGTCTGGGCTGGGCTGCGATTGCGGTGACGGGTGGCGCTGGGAAGGCGACTCACAGGCCCTTCGCCTGACTCGAGACGCATCTTCCGCTAGGGATTTCGCGTATACTGTAGGAGTGCCGGGGTCGATTGATATTCCAGAGCTCGACCTCACTGTCCATCTGACGCGCGGACCCCTCGCCTCTTGGATGTTTCGCGGTAATACCCAACGAACTGGTTTGGCTGATTTTGGCAAACGCCAAGTGACCGTGAGGAATCGGCGCGCCGGAGATCGAATTCGCCCCCTAGGCTACACTCGATCCCGAAAGCTCAAGGATTTACTGATCGATCGAAGAGTTCCACAGCGCGAGCGTGATCGCCTACCGCTACTCGTAATAGATGATGAAATTGCATGGGTACCGGGAGTGACGATCAGTGACAGTTTTCGAATCGCCGACGACTCCCCGGTGGTGATTGCAGAGTTGGAACGACATGACAGAACAGACTCGAACCGACAGGCCAAGAGCCTCGACGTTGACTAGATAGAAAGGTAGCAGGTCTTGAATTCCACATTCCGATCCCTCTTATTCTGGATCGTCATCTTTGGCGTCGTCGTGCTGTTGTGGCAAACCGTCCAGAGCGGGACCCAAGAAACCCAAGAGCTGACGTTCAGCGAGTTTCTGGCCGCGGTCGAAGACGACCAGGTAGAGCAAGTCACGATGAAGGAGGGGGAGATCTTCGGCCGCTTCAAAGGCAGCCCGCAGCCTGAAGGGGAATCGGACTTCTACACTCAGCACCCTGAGTATCAGGATCTTCCTCGCATCCTCTACGATGCGGGAGTCGAAATCTCGGCAGAGAAACCCAAGGACAGCCCGCTGCTCGCCATCTTCTTGACGTGGGGACCGGTGCTCCTGATCGTCGGCCTGTGGATCTTCTTCATGCGGCAGTTCCAGGCCGGGGGCAACAAAGCGCTCTCATTCGGCAAGAGCAAAGCCAAACTGCTGAACAGTGGCGGCAAGAAGGTCACCTTCGATGACGTCGCAGGCATCGAGGAAGCCAAGGCAGAGCTCGCCGAGGTCGTGGAGTTCCTGAAGGAGCCCCAGAAGTTCCAGAAACTCGGTGGCAAGATTCCCAAAGGCGTGCTCTTGATGGGCGCACCGGGTACCGGTAAGACGCTCCTGGCTCGCGCTATCGCTGGTGAAGCCAACGTGCCCTTCTTCTCCATTTCCGGTTCTGATTTCGTCGAAATGTTCGTCGGCGTCGGAGCTAGCCGAGTCCGCGACCTGTTCGACCAAGGCAAGAAGAACGCTCCCTGCATTATCTTCATCGACGAGATCGACGCGGTCGGCCGGCACCGCGGTGCTGGCCTTGGCGGCGGTCATGACGAGCGCGAGCAGACGCTGAACCAGCTCTTGGTCGAAATGGACGGCTTCGAGACCAATGAAGGGGTCATCTTGATCGCGGCCACCAACCGGCCCGACGTGCTCGATCCCGCGCTGCAGCGTCCCGGACGATTCGATCGCTCCATTGTGGTCGACCGCCCCGACATCAACGGCCGCCTCGGCATCCTCCGCGTCCACACTCGCAATGTCCCGCTGGCTGTGGACGTCGATCTCAAAGTCGTTGCCCGCGGCACCCCCGGATTCGCCGGCGCCGATCTCGCCAACCTGGTCAACGAAGCGGCCCTCATCGCAGCCCGTCGCGACAAGAAAAAGGTCGAGATGGAAGACTTCGAGTACGCCAAAGACAAAGTCGTGATGGGCGTCGAGCGCAAGACCCTGATGCTCACCGACGAGGAGAAGGAAGTCACCGCCTATCACGAGGCGGGGCATGCTCTGGTCGCGGCGTTCATGCCGGGCACGGATCCCCTCCACAAGGTCACGATCATCCCACGGGGACGCGCCCTCGGCCTGACGATGCAGCTGCCGACCGAAGACAAGCACAGCCTGAAGAAACAGTATGTCGAGAGTCAGATCGCGGTATTGATGGGCGGCAGGGTCGCGGAAGAGCTGACTCAAAAAGACGTGACGACGGGCGCCGGCAACGACATCGTCCGCGCGACAGAGATGGCCCGCCAGATGGTCTGCGACTGGGGCATGTCCGAGCTCGGCCCGCTGGCTCTCGGCTCCAAGGAAGAACCGGTATTCTTGGGACGCGACTACACCCAACGCTCCAACTACAGCGAGAACACCGCGGTCAAGATCGATGGGGCCGTGGATCGCATCGTCAGTGAGGGGCTGGAGAAAGCACGCGACATACTCACCGAGTATCGAGCCGTGCTCGAGCGCATCGCTCACGAGCTGCTGGACCGAGAGTCCCTGGAGGGCTACGAGGTGTATCAGCTGATCGAGGAGATGACTCGCCTCGATATGATGCCTCAATCCCTCAAGCTCAAGCTGGAAGAGGCCGCCACGCGAGCCGAGAGTGGCAGCAACGGTCACGACGAAGACACGCCGGCCGAGGCCGATCCCCAGCCGGACGAGCCGCCACTCACCGGCGAGTCTCTGCCGTCACCAGCGACCTCTTGAAGGCGCATTGGCTGCGGACCGCGAGGGCACGCACCTGACCGCCAACCGCTCTTGGAAGCTCGAGCTGCCGCGAGGACGAACCCTCGTCCTCGACCGTCAGCCGCGAGTGATGGGGATTCTCAACGTCACGCCAGACTCGTTTTCTGACGGAGGGCGTTGGCTCGCCCCGGAACAAGCTATCGCGCACGGGATCCAAATGGTCCGCGACGGCGCCGATATGGTGGATCTCGGAGCCGAGTCGACGCGACCGGGCGGCGGAGTCTACGGCGAAGGCGCCGATCACGTCTCGGTCTCCGAAGAGCTCGACCGTCTTCTGCCGGTGCTCGAGGGACTCCGCCGCGAGGTCGACGTGCCGCTTTCAGCAGACACTCGCAAAGGAGCCGTCGCACGCGCAGCGCTCGCATCCGGTGCCGACCTGATCAACGATGTCGGCGGGCTGGCCGATCCCGAGCTCGTGGCCGCCGTGGCTGAAGCCGGCTGCCCGGTCGTCATCATGCACAGTCGGGGCGAGCTCGCTTCCATGCAAACCGGCATCCACTTCGAGGATGTCAGCGGCGAGGTCATGGAAGAGCTGGGCCAGAGCTTCCAATTTGCTTGCGCCCATGGCATCGACAGCGACCAGATCATTCTGGATCCGGGCATTGGCTTTGGCAAAACGCCTCGGGGCAATCTCCTGCTGCTGCGTGAGCTGGATCGAATGTCTCAGCTCGGTAGACCGATGCTGGTGGGAGCCAGCCGCAAGAGCTTCATCTCGCAAGTTCGCGAGGCACCGCCTGATGCGCGGCTCGGCGGAAGCCTGGCGGCAGCTGCCTGGTCCGTGAGCTCCGGAGTTTCTATCCTGAGAGTCCACGATGTTGCAGAAACGCGTCAATTCCTAGACGTCTGGAATGCGATAGATTCTGCTCTGGCAAAGCGCAACTGATTCCAACGCCGATTTGCTCCAGCGTTTGCCTCGCCGCCATGGATTTCTCGCTTCAAACCCTAGAGCAGCTGCTGCAGCCCCTGTCGAGATGGCAAGATCTCATCGATCTCTTGCTGGTGACGGTTGTCCTCTACAACCTGCTGCTGCTGGTTCGCGGCACGCGCGCGGTTCAGGTCTTGATCGGCATCCTGGTGCTGGTCGTCCTGCACTCGATAGCCGAAGCGGTAGATCTGCCTGCCCTCGAGAACACCCTCGAAAAGTTTTTCATCATCTTGCCGCTGGCCCTGATCGTGCTGTTTCAGCAAGAGATCCGGCGCGCTCTGGCGACGTTTGGCACGACTTCGCTGTGGAGCTTCGGCAACCGCGAGAAAATCGCCGGTACCTTCAACACCATCAGCCTTGCGGCTTCGACGCTCGCCGAACGGCGGATAGGAGCCCTCATCGTCTTCGAGCGGCTGGAAGGGCTGCGCAACTACATCGAGAACGGTATCGATCTCGACGCCGTCGTCTCGGTCGATCTGTTGATCAGCCTGTTCACCCCTGACACCCCGACCCACGATGGGGCGGTGATCATCCAGGGCGACCGGATCGCCGCCGCCACCTGCTTTCTACCCTTGACCCAAAGCGCCGAGCTCTCGACGGAGCTCGGCACCAGGCATCGAGCGGCACTCGGAATCACCGAGGAAACCGATGCGGTCGCGGTCGTGGTGTCGGAAGAGACCGGGAGCATCTCCGTCGCCTTTGGCGGTGAGATCGTCCAAGAGCTCGAATCCAAGGATCTGTTGAATCACCTTCACCGATTCTTGCTGTCCGACGTCCGGCCTGGGGAGGTGCCCTCGAAGTGACCGGACGCGTCAACACTCCGATGTTCCTGCTGGCGTTCGTGATCGCCGTCGCGGTCAAGTTCACGGTGCACGAAACCGAGCAGCTCAGCGAGCGCGTCGTCGACGCCCAGGTGACCTACAACAATCCTGGCGAAGACATGATCTCCTACAACCTGGTCGACAAGGTCAAAGTCGGCTTGAGAGGCAAGTCCAGCGACATCACTGAGCTGACGGTTTTCAATGTCGAAGTCATTGTCGACCTTCCGCTCGGTCATGTAGGTCCCTTGGACGTCAACCTGGGTCCTTCCAACGTCCGCACTCAGGAAGACTTCGAGGTCATCTCACTCGTCCCCAACCGGTTCACCATCCAGGTCGAGCGTGAGCTTCAATCGACAATTCGAATCATCCCCAAGCTGCTCGGGGAGCCTGCGGCTGGCGCCAGACATCTGGACCCGATCGTCCGTCCGCCAACGGCCACCGTCTCAGGTCCCGAATCTCAGGTTCGCGAGCTGATCGAGCTGACGGCGCCGGTTCGCCTCGATGGCCACGCCCGCACCTTTACCGACTCGGTACGGGTGGTCTCCGCCAACCCGCTGGTCCAGGTCATCGAGCCCACGTTCGTCGACGTCCAGGTGCCGATGGAAGAACCCGAGCTTTCGATCTCATTCGAAGACCTCAATCAGCAGGACTCGAGTCAGTCGGCTGACAATGCCAGTGAGGGTAGCGCCCAATGAGCCAGCAGCGTCCCAGATACTTCGGCACCGACGGAATTCGCGGCACGTTCGGTGTCCCACCGCTCGACGAAACTTCGATTCGCATCTTGGGAGCGGCGCTGGGGCAAGAGCTGGCGCTGGGGCAAGAGCCAGGGTCAGACGCTGCCGAGCCCCGCGTCATGATGGGAGGCGACACGCGCGACAGCACCCCGACGATCTGCCGCTGGCTGACGGAGGAGCTGACCGACGCCGGCTGTGAGGTCGGATCCCTCGGCGTCGTGCCCACCCCTGGCGTGGCGTTCGCGACTCGAACCCGCGGCGCGAGCTGCGGCGTCGTCGTCTCGGCGAGCCACAACCCGCACCCGGACAACGGCATCAAGCTCATCGACAGCGAAGGCTTCAAATGGGATCCCGAGGCCGAGCTCAACCTCGAAAATAGGATGAGCGAGCGGACGAACAACCTCCCTCAGCGATCAGCGGGCGACGGTGCAACGAGTGACAGTGCAGCGAGTGACGGTGCAGCGTCCGGCGTCGAAGCTCAGCCTGCTGAAACCGGAAGCTACATCGACGCGATAGTCAGCCACCTGCCGAACGAGATGGCGCTCGCTGGGCTGAGCGTGGTGCTCGACACCGGCAACGGCGCCGCGTCGAGCTTCGCCGGCCCCCTCTTCGAGCGTCTGGGAGCACGCGTCACCACGATCCACGATAGCCCCAACGGCAGCAACGTCAACGCGGGCTGCGGCTCGACCCATCCTGAGGTCGTCGCTCGGGAAGTCGCGACCGCCGGGGCAGACCTGGGCTTTGCCTTCGATGGCGATGCGGACCGCGTGATCCTCGTCGATGAGACCGGGAGCGTCTGCGACGGCGACGCGATGCTGTTTCTGTGGGCGCAGGAGCTCAAACGCACCGGCCAGCTTCCCCACAACAAAATCGTGGCGACTTCGATGTCCAATCTCGGGCTCGAAGTCGCCTTGCGCCGCTTGGGGATCGAAGTCGTGCGCTGCGACGTCGGCGATCGCATCGTGGTGGAGACCATGCGCCGCGAAGGCATCGTGCTGGGCGGTGAGCAGTCCGGCCACATCATCAACCTTTCGCAGGGCACTACCGGCGACGGCATGGCAACGGCGGTCCAGATTGCCGCGCTGCGCCAGAGGCACCATCGCCCGATGTCGCAAATGCTGAGTGGGTTCGAGCGTTTCCCGCAGCTGTTGCGCAGCATTGCGGTGCAGCGCAAACCGGAACTGACGGGTCTGCCGCCGGTGCGCGCTGCAAGCCGCGCCGTCGAGGAAGCCCTGGGTGCCGACGGTCGACTGGTGTTGCGCTATTCAGGCACGGAGCCGCTGGTACGCATCATGATCGAAGGCAGCGATCGCACGACGATCGAGAGCCTGGCTGACGACCTCGAACGCGTGCTGGTCGCTGAGCTGAGCTGAAGCACCATGCCCCAGCCAACTCCCGCACCACCCGGCGGTCCTCGCTCGCAGCGCCCTCTCCTGCTGTCGGTCAACGTCGACCACGTGGCAACGCTGCGCCAGGCCCGCGGCACGACCTACCCCGAGCCGACCGCTGCCGCGGCGTTGGCCGAGCAAGCGGGCGCCCACGGGATCACGGTGCACCTGCGTGGCGACCGGCGGCACATTCAAGACCACGATGTCCGGCGGCTCGCCGACAGCATCGCCGGCAAGCTCAACCTGGAGATGGCGCCGACCGAGGAGATGCTGAGGATTGCCACCGAGCTGCGGCCTCAGCAGGTGACTCTCGTCCCGGAACGTCCTGAGGAGGTCACCACGGAGGGAGGTCTCGATGTGGTGGCGGGGCGCGACCCGGTTCGAGCCGCCGCCGAACGGCTCGCCTCGGCGGGTATCGAAGTTTCGGTTTTTCTCGATCCGGATCCGGATCAAGTCTCTGCACTGAGTGGCCTCGGTACCGAGCTCGTGCCGGGGTTCGAGATCAACACCGATGCGTACACCCAAGCGAGTGCCCAGACCCTGGACGCCGAGCTAGAGAAAATCACGGCCGCCGCGGCGCTCGGCTCACAGGCTGGCTTTCGGGTCTTTGCCGGCCACGGCCTGACGTCTTCCAATGTGGTGCCCATTGCGGCGGTCCCCGAGGTCGAGGAGCTCAACATCGGTCACTGGATCGTCAGTCGTGCGTCCCTGGTTGGGATGCAGCAGGCAGTGGTCGAGATGCTGGACGCCATGCGCGCCGGCCGCAGCGGCTGAGTCTCGGCTTCGATACCTCGCAGCGCTGGCGTGGTCCTCGGCCGGCCAATTCAGCGCAGCGGGCGCGCTTCTCCCAGGTCCGTCGCCACCAGGACGTCGTCGGGCAGCAGCTCCTTGTCATCGGCGATCTCGTCCGGCAGGCCGCGGACTATCTCCTGATAGCGCAGACGCTCGGCTGCCAGAGCCTGGGCGAGCAGCTCACAGCCGGGCCGGGGATCGAGACCGCCGCAGGTGAAGATGTCGACCGCGACGTAACCGCGGGACGGCCAGGTGTGGATCGAGAGATGGGACTCGGCAATCAACACCACGCCGGTGACACCATCGGGCTCGAAGCGGTGGTAGGCCTCGCCGACCACCGTCGCGCCGACGAGCTCCGCCGCCGCTCTCAGGTTGCGACGGATGACTTCGGGATCGCCGGCGAGCTTGCCGTCGCAGCCATAGTACTCTGCGATCAAATGTCGGCCGATGGTCTTCACTTGACAAGCATAGCTCGGTTGCCGCGTCTCCTCCACCAGCCAGATGCGGATACAATGCGCCGAATTCCTGCGTCCGAAAACCGAGCTGAGCAAAGGACCGTGCTTTGGAAGACGTCCTGGACTTCATCCTACGCTACAAGTATCCGGTGCTATTCGCGTTCGTGCTCGCGGAGCAGATCGGGCTACCCGTGCCGGCTCTGCCATTCTTGCTCGCTGCCGGCGCTCTGGTACGTACCGGCCAACTGCACCTGGGGATGGCGCTCGGCCTGGCGGTCCTCGCCTCGGTAATCAGCGATCTGCTGTGGTACCAGCTAGGGCGCAAGCGCGGTATCAAGGTGCTGAATCTGCTGTGCCGCATCTCGCTCGAGCCCGACTCGTGCGTTCGCAGAACCGAAGACCTCTTCGCGCGCCATGGTGCGCGCTCACTTCTGGTGGCCAAGTTCCTACCCGGCTTCAACACCGTAGCACCGCCGCTAGCCGGCATCTTCGGCATGCGCCTCAGCCGCTTCGTGCTCTATGACGGACTCGGCGCCCTGCTGTGGATCGGCACCTTTGGCGGCCTCGGGTTCGCCTTTGGTCATCAGCTGGAAGAGCTATCGAGCCGCATCACCGAGCTCGGCTCGAGCGTTGGCGCGGTGCTGATAGCCCTTCTGGTGGTCTACATCGTAGTGAAATACATTCAGCGCCAGCGCTTCCTGCGAGAGCTGCGGATCGCCCGCATCACGCCGGCAGAGCTCCAGCTGCGAATGAGCCGGGGTGAGGACATTGTGGTCGTCGACCTGCGCCACTCAGTGGAATTCGAAGCCGAGCCCGAGAGTATTCCCGGCGCGCTACACGTGCCGGTCGAGGACGTCGACACCCGCACCGGCGAGATTCCCCAGGGGCCGGAAGTCGTGCTGTTTTGCAAGTGACCCAACGAAGCGTCGAGCGCCCGGGTGGCGCTCCTGCTGAGGCGTAAGGGCATCCGCAAGGTGCGACCGCTGGCGGGCGGACTCGAAGCTTGGCGTCAGTACACCGATGACACGGCCGCGAGCGAGAGCTGAATAACCCGCCGACCCAAAACGAACTTTCAATAGGCCGCCGCGTGCCGTCGAGCACGATATGATCGCGGCATCTCATCAGCTAAACGAGAGGACTCCATGGCCACCAACGATTCCCGTCAGCCGGTGGGCGACACCAGCTCGGCCTTTGACGCCAGCTCGAACGACGCTCTCGCTTCGCCCGACTCACAAGCTGAGACCCAGCTCGAGGCCGCGCCCGAACGTAAGTTCACCTTCAGCAACCGGCAGCGCGCCACGCTGGCCACGGCGGTCACCGTGCTGTCGGTGTTCGTCATCGTATGTGCCGTGGCCGCGCTCCTGTGGCTGGTCGGCGCTTTTTTCAATACCTTCTCGCACGTCTTCTTGCCGCTGGCGGTGGCCGGCATCATCGCCATGATGCTCAAGCCCTATTACGACTGGTTCGAGGTCAAGCTCAAGCTGCCGAGTCCGATCGCGCTCGTCGCGGTCTTCGTGGCAATCCTGATCCCGCTCGTCGCCCTGGTGTGGGCCCTGGGCGATATCGTCGTGGAGCAAACCTCAGACTTGTTCTCGAAGATCCCGGAATGGTGGCAAGCGGCCGTGGAGCAGGTCCAGCTGAGGTGGCCTCAGCTGGTCGAAGAGTACGACATCGTCACCAAGCTGACCACCGCGGTCGAAGGCAAGGAAGGCGCCCTGCTGTCGGCGCTGCGACTGGTCGGTATTCAGGCGCTGTCAGCCGGCGCCGGTGTTTTCGGAGCCCTTGGAAGCCTGGCCGGCTGGGCGGTCCTACCGGTCTACATCGCCTTTTTCCTGCTGATCGATCTCAAATCACAGACCACTTCCTGGTCGAACGCCGCGCTGCCCTTCCTCAAGGCCGAGACGCGCGAGAACATCACCTACTTGGTAAATGAGTTCGTCGAGATCATCGTGGCGTTCTTTCGCGGTCAGTTCGTCATTGCCTTCCTGCAGGGCATTCTGTTCGCCATCGGCTTCTCCATCGTCGGTCTGCGCTACGGCCTGATCCTTGGAATTCTGCTCGGCTTTTTGAACGTCATTCCCTACCTTGGCAGCATCGTTGGCCTCGGCGTCGCCCTGCCGCTGGCGCTATTCCAGGACGGCGGCGGCTGGAGCATGGTGCTCGGGGTGCTGGTGGTTTTCACCATCGTCCAGACGATCGAGGGCTATGTGCTGACGCCGCGCATCATGGGCGAGCAAACCGGCCTCCACCCGATGGCCATCATCGTCGCCATCTTCTTCTGGGGCTCGGCGCTCAACGGCATCACCGGCATTATTCTGGCGATCCCGCTCACCGCCTTCTTCGTCGTCTTCTGGCGCCTGCTGCAGGACAAGTACATCCGCGAGCTGGTCTAGGGCTCCCAGCGGAAGCGTTTGAGATCGACCACGCCTCGCTCGTTGAAGACGACGCCCTCAGCCTCGAGGCGGGAGCGCTGATAGCCCTCCCAGCCAGGCTCTGAGCGCTGGCTGACCCGCCCCTGGGCGTTGATCACGCGATGCCAGGGGACGGTGTCGTCCCTGAGGGCGTTGAGCGCGTAGCCAACCTGGCGCGCGTGTCCCGGCAGATCGGCGAGCACGGCGATCTGACCGTAGGTCGCCACGCGACCCTCGGGAATCTGCCGTACCGCGGCGTAGATGCGATGGTAGTTGCTTTCGGTGCTCATGGAAACGGTGCTCATAGAAGCGGTGCTCATAGTAACCCTGAGGCGATGCTATCTTAGGCATCGACGCCCAGTCGGCGGGTTACGCTTGCTGACTCGAACCCAACTTCAATCCACCCGTGGGGTCGCGGCGGCGGCCCTGCTTGCGATTAGGAAACGCCCCGATGGAAGACCATCCCAAGAAGCCCCAGTGGGGCCCTGAGACCCGGCTGGTCCACGCCGGACTCGAGGCCAACGAGACCACCTCGATCCCGGTACCGATCTATCAGACCTCGACCTTCCGCTTCGACAGCGCTGCCCATGGCGCCGAGCTGTGCGCGGCCAAGGCCCCCAGCCACCTCTACACCCGCTGGGGCAACCCCACGACGCGCGCCCTCGAGCTGGCGCTGGCCGACGTCGAGGGCGGCGAAGCGGCGCTGGCGTTCTCCTCGGGCATGGCGGCGGGCGTTACTGCGGTGATGGCGATGGTGAAGAGCGGCGACCACGTCGTGGCCGCCAACTGCCTCTATGCCGGCATGACCGAACTGTTCGATCACGTGCTGCCGCCGCTCGGCGTCGAGACCACCTTCGTCGACCCGGCCGACGCCGGCGTCTTTGAAGAGGCGCTGCGCCCTAACACCCGGCTGATCTACGTCGAGACGCCGGCCAACCCGACCCTCGCCATCACCGACCTCGCGGCGGTCGCCGAGATCGCCAAGCGCCATGGCATCTTCACCCTCGCCGACAATACCTGGGCGTCGCCCTGGAACACCCGTCCGATCGAGCTCGGCGTCGACGCCGTGATCCACTCCGCCACCAAGTACCTGGGCGGGCACACCGACCTCATCGCCGGCGCCGCGATCGGCAGCCAAGCGTGGATCGATCAGGTGTGGCCTTACCTCAAGATTTTCGGCGGCTGCCCCAGCCCCCACGACGCCTGGCTGCTGCACCGCGGCATGCGCACCCTGGGGCTGCGGGTCGATCGCCAGAACGCCTCCGCCATGCAGATCGCTGCCTTCCTCGACCAGCACCCAAAGATCGCGGCAACGTACTATCCCGGCCTTGCCGATCATCCGGGACACGAGGCGGCGCAACGACAGATGCGCCGCTTCGGCG
>JBCCEE010000012.1:0-43999 GCA_039030415.1 Acidobacteriota bacterium | reverse complement strand
AGTCGGTGCGATGGCTTCGACGCCTGGAGCTCGCTTCCGCCCTGGACCCCGATCCTCGCCGGAAGCAGCTACGCGAGTCGCTCACGATGGGCGACGTGGTCCAGGCGCCCGAGTACGACCCAGCAGGATTCTCGAGCTGGGCCGCGCGCAGCCTTCACCTCCTGGGACGCACCCTCATCGTTGCCAAGGAATGGCCCGAGGCCCAGGAGGTGTTGACCAAGGCCCGCCTCATCCATCCGGCCGACTTCGGCCTTGCCTACGACCTGGCCTTCCTCCTGGAACGCATGCGCCGACCGAGCGATGCCTATCCCCATTACCAGGCGGCTCTGGCGCTCCTCCGAGTACCTGCAGCAGACGACCGCGGCTCGCCGCCTGTTCCGGTGTCAGCTCCGACAGCTTCAGATGCGCGGGATCAGGTTCTAGCCCAGGCACGGCGATCTCCTTCGCCGCCAGCTCAGCCGACGGCTCCGGTGGGAAAAAGCCGAAGACCGGCGAGACTGCGATCATCGGCAGGAGACACAAGAACAGGCAATTCCGACGCATGTCTAGGCCCTCGAAGCGTTGTTCCAATATGCGAGCTGCCCCAGTCAAAGTGCAGGGCGAAAACGATCGGACATGGATACAGTAGCGGCAGGACCGCTTGCTGTCGGCTTCTAGGCAGCTTCTGGCAGCCACCGCACCATGTTTTGGGCGCTTAGGCGGCTGCTAGCGACAGGTCAGCTACCAGCACGAGATGATCCGACAGCGGAGCGTGCACCGTATGATATCCAGAAAAATCCAGCTCGGGCGAAGCGAGAATCCAGTCGAGTCGCCGGCGTGGGCGGTGCGCGGGATAGGTCGGCGCACGAGAATCAGGCCGATAGGCGCTGAGCTTGAGCTCTCGAACCAATAGCTCCATCGACGCCGGCTCATACTGCCAGCAACAGTTGAGATCGCCGAGCACGACCAGCGGTCGCTGACGCTCTGACAGAGTCTCAACCATGCGACGGATCTGCATCCGCCGTACCGCTGGCACCAGGAAGTCGAGGTGGACCGACACCACGTCGATCGCCAGGCCGTCCCACATCGGAACCGCTACCGAGGCTACGACGAAGCCCTTGGTGTCGCGCCAAGAGATCGCAAAACGATGCGACGCTGGATCGAGCAGCGGCTGACGAGCCATCAAAGCCGTGCCGGAAGCCATGTTGAATCGGCCAAATCCGAAGGCGTTGTGATCGCCGCGATAATGCTCATGGTAGCCAGCCTTTTGCGCGATTTTGGCTACGTGATCGATGTTGCCGCTCCAGGTAGAGGGCCCATCGACCTCTTGCAATGCTACGACGTCCGGTGTCAGCTGCTTGAGGGTGTCCGCAATCTCGTCCAGATTTCGCAGCGCTTTGCGGCGCCCCAAGTATGGCTTGACGGGAACGTTGCGGCGGGCGTGGGCAACGTTGAGCGAGAACAATCGCAGATGATCTACCGCCTTGTCAGGTACCTGTAGAGACGGTGCGTCATGATCTCGGAGCTCGGGAAAGAAGAGCGGCGCGGTCAGCTGGGCCCGGGCTATCGACAAGCTGTGAGACAGGCGCTGTATTCGACGCTGGCGACGCTCTTTCACCTCGGCTCGCAACGGATCTCCTCAACTCTCGATATGGATTGTTGGTGCGTGAGCTAGAAGCGCTTCGAGACTCTGAAACGCATTGCGCCCCAACAGAATTCCGCCCCAACGTGCTCAACGCATGCAAGTGCTTGACAACGCAGATTATAACCGTCTGCTGCCGCGACTTCTAATGGGCCGAGCGCGGCATTCACCCTCTTCATACCGTTGATTTATGGATACAAGCGTTTGACAACCCATTCGCCATCGCGCTTCTCGAAAACTTGACGATCGTGCAGTCGGAACTCGCCCGCAGCCCACAGCTCGATGCTATCGGGGACGACGCGAAAACCGGACCAGTGGGGCGGCCGGGGCACCTCGACGTTACGAGACTCATCGTCATAGTGTGCGACCCGCTCCATCAGCTCCGCACGACTCGCCAGCGGCCGGCTCTGCTGTGACGCCCAAGCGCCCAGTCTGCTGGTTCGAGACCGCGTCGCAAAGTAGGCATTCGCTTCTTCGGGACGCACCGGCTCCGCCTGCCCGCGGATGCGCACCTGCCGCTCGAGCTCACGCCAGTAGAAGTTGAGGCAGACCTTGGGGTTGGCGAGAATCTCCCGACCCTTGCGGCTCTCGGTGTTGGTGTAGAAAACGAAACCCGAGGCGTCGAACGCCTTGAGCAGCACGACCCGAGACGACGGAGCGCCATCGGCATCGACGCTCGACAGCACCATGGCGTTGGGATCGTCCATGCCGGTGGCAACCGCGCGATCGAATAGCTCGCGAAACCACTCGATCGGATCTCGTCGAGCCGTCGCTTCCCCACGTAATTCTGCGTCCATGCGTACCTCGGTGAAATGAGAATTAGGCCCTGGATGAGAACGCGAAAGCCTCAGAGATAGGGCGTGAAGAGCCAGATGAAAGAGTCTCGAAGGCGCTCGAGGAAAGGCCGGCCGTCCAGCTCTTCGAGCGTCACTGCGCGGGATTCTCGACGAACCCGCTCGATATGGGCAGCGACCTGCTGCGCGAATGGCTGATCATAGACTTCCACCTGCATTTCGAAGTTGAGCCGCAAGCTGCGCGAATCCAGATTCGCCGAGCCGATCTGGGCGTAGTGGTCGTCCACTACGAACAGTTTGCTGTGAGCAAACGGCGGCGGCTGATAGTACACCTCGACACCTCGCTCGAGCAGCTCCCACAGCATGTTGCGTGTCGCCCAATGCACGAACAGCAGATTGTTGAGCGCCGGCAGAATGACCGTCACCTCGACGCCCCGCAGCGCCGCGGCTTTTAGAGCACCGATCAACTCTCGCGGCGGCAGGAAGTAGGGGCTCATGATCGCGACTTTTCCCCTGGCAGCCGAGATGGCGCCGACCAGGATCATCGCCAGCTTGTCGATATCGTCGTCTGGGCCGTCGACAACCACGCGACAGATCGCTTCACCAGAAGGGTGCGCGTCGGGTTTGGGCACCACATCCGGACGCCGACCGGTCGTAAAGGCCCAGTCTTGGAAGAACACCCGCTCGAGATCGGCGACGATCGGTCCCTCGAGCTGAAAGTGCACATCGACGACTCGCGCTGGATTATCAAGCGCGGCGGCCAGGTGACGATCGCCGAGGTTCATGCCACCGGTAAATCCAATCCGACCGTCGGCGACCAAGATTTTGCGGTGGTTGCGAAGGTTGAAGTGAAGGCTGGGCGGCACGAGGCGAAGCTCGAGGAACTGCTCGACGCGGACCCCACGTCGCTCCAGCTCCCGGCTCATGCGGGGTCGAGTGTAAAACTCGCCGAATCCATCGATCAGTACCCGGACGTCGACGCCACGATCTTTGGCTCGCTGCAGGGCGTCGGCGATCCGATAGCCGCTGCCGTTGGTCTCGAAGATGTACGTCGTCAGGCACAGCCGTTCCCGGGCCGCATCGATGACTTCGACCATCTTTGGATAGACCTCTTCCCCGTTGTGCAGCATTTCGATGCGGTTGCCACTGACCAAAGGCATACCGGTCACCGCTGCGGAAACCCGATCGAGCTCGGAGAGCGACGGATCGACGGTGACCGGGGCAGCGGGCTCGGCGTCTCGCGCGATCCGACGCCTGGGGGGACGCCCTTCGATCCGACGACGCGGAGGAATCCTCTTCGAGCCCAGCCGAGCCGTCGAGCGATCTTCGAGAATTCGCGCTCGGGTCTGGATGCGATTGATGCCAAAGAGAAAGTAGAGCACGGCGCCGAAGCCAGGCAGGGTCAGGCTGACAGCCACCCAACCCATCGCCGCTTTGGGGCTCCGCTTCCACAGCATGGCATGACCTGCCGCGGTCACCGACATGCCGATGACGACCAAACTCAACATCCAGCTCCAGAAGCTCATCCCATCAGCTCGGATCGGCACACACTAGATTTGCACATCGTGGATCAGCACATCGTAAGCCAACAAACCCTGGGTCAGCATCACCCGGGATCAAATTGTTTTGGAGCCCACGCACGCGACGATCTTATCGAGATCACAGATACCCCAGGCTGCGCAGGCGTTCGAGCTCCTCGGCGCTGAGCTCCGCATTGGCTGTGGCCGGATCGAGCTGCTGCCCTTCGGCCCAGGTCCGCCAGCGGCTCAGCTCTTCGGCGAGCTGGGCCACGACCTCGGGCTGCTCCTGCGCGACGTTCTCGACATCCAGCAGGCTCACCTGGCGATCGAACAGCTCGAATTCAGCCACGTCAGCCGGCGGGTCGACATTCCACACCAGTTTCCAGCGACCTGCTACGACCGCAAAGCTATTGAACTCGTCAGGCTGGTCGAAGTCGCGGGTGCGATGCTCGATAAAGGCCGGTAGAGGCCGCGCGTCTCCTTCGCCGTTCATCAACGGCACCAGGCTGCGACCCTGAGCGCGCTCGGGGATCTCGATACCGGCGAGGTCGAGCAGCGTTGGCATGATGTCGAGGTTCTGGACGACAGACGGCACCACGCGTCCGCGCGGTACCCCTTGACCCCAGAACACCATCGGCACGTTGGCAACTTCTCCATACACCGTCATCCCATGCCAGTGCCGGCCGTGCTCGAGAAATTCCTCACCGTGATCCGCGATAAACGCTAGGACCGAGCGATCCGCCACTCCCGTCGCTTCGAGACCTTCGAGCAGACGCGCGAGCTCGGCGTCCATGCCGCGTATCGAGCCGTCATACCAATCTTTCTCGATGGCGACGAAATCTTCAGCGTCTACGCCAGCGGCCGCGAGCTCCGCCGCCGAAGGCGCCATGAAGCGCCGCAGAAGCGGATCCTCGATATGCGGCCGCAGCTGCTCGGAATGCGCCTCGAAGCGCTCTGCCGCCTGCGGGTCGGCCCACATCGTGTCGTAGGGGGCTTCCGGGCGGAACGGGCTGTGAGGATCCATGGCGTGGACCAGGGCGAACGTCGGCACGTCGCGGTGCCTGTCGAGCCACGCGAGATAGTGGTCGACCCAGACCTTGGCGGTCTTTGAGCGGAAATCCTGCCCGTCGTTCGAGGTCGCTCCAGATTCATAGAGCACTTCGACTCCCTGGTGCAAATTGGTGAGCTGTCCGGAGAACGGCACCGAAGAGGTGGCGAAGGTGGCGTAGCCGGCGGCGCGAAACGCTTCCGCGAGCGTGGTCTCCGAAGCCGAGACCCGATCGTTGAGATCGATGACACCGTTGGTCGCGGGGTAGAGCGAGGTCAGGATGGAGGAAACGGAAACCTTGGTCCAGGTGCCCTGAGCCACCGCGTTCTCGAAGCGCACGCCTTCGCTGGCCAAACGAGCCAGCGTAGGGGCGGTCTCGCGGTCGTGGCCCCAAGCCTCGAGATGGTCCGATCTCAAGGTATCGGCCAAGAACACCACCACCGCCTGCGGTCCGTCCCCGAAACCGGCATGGCGCAGCGTCGGCGCTCCCCACAGAGCCACCGTCTCGGGCCGAGCCGCGGTTGCCGAGAGCCGGATCTCGACGGTCTGCCCGGCCCAGCGATCGAGCTCGATGCGAGCCGGACGCCACCGGTCCACTGCCGCGATCTCGAGCTCGGCCACCGTCTCGACGGTTCCATCCGGGGTCGCTATCGCCACCTGGAAGACCGGTGGCGGATCTTCGATCGCCCCTACCGCGAGGTCGAGCCAGGGCTTCTCGCCGAGCTCAGCAGCAAAACACAGCGCCTCGGGCGTACGAGAAACCAGCGATTCGCGGAACACTTCGCCCAGGCCATGCCATCCCGGCCCCGACGGGATCGAGGCCAGATGTTCATTTCTGAAGACCAGGCGCACCGCTTCGATAGTGAAGTCCGCGCCCGCGACATCCGTCGGCCGCACGAGGACCTTGGAAACCGCCGTCTCGGCGAGCGGAAGTCCCAGCGTAAAGACTCGATCGAGCTCTACCGAGTACGTCGCGAGCTCGTCCCCGGCGACCAGCGGGCTCGACAGAGGCCACTCAGCCACGCGGTCGACGAACATGCCGAGCGGTGGCCCCTCGGCCGGCATGGGATGCAGAGCGACGTTGGACCCAGCCGAGGCCCGAGCCGTGATCTTCCCGGCCCACAGGGTGTCATCAGCACCCAGTGGAGTCGAGGTTTCGAGCAGGAGGACCGGAGTCGCGGTGGTGGAGCGCCCCACCAGCCGACCGTCTTCGATTCGGAGATTCTCCACTCCATCGACCGCCTTCCAGGTAACGCTGGCAGGCCCACCATCCTCGAAACGAAGCTCCGCCAGCGGTGGCGAAACCGGCGGCGGCGTTGGCTGGTCGACGCGTACCTCGGGCCACCTCTCGACCAGCGAGACGGGTCCTGGAGTCGTCACCTCGGGCTTGGAGTCGGCGCTGCATGCACCCAACACGAGGGCGCCGACGCACAGCAGAATTGGCAATGAGCCTTCAGCAGCAGGACGCATAGCGGTCCTCCTTGTCTTGATGAGTCCCTTCTGTCGCCCGACATCTTACTCCCGCGGGTCCCGACTCCTGACTCCGCTGCTGCACTCTTCCACTCGAGGTGACGCTCCGTGCTATCATCCGCGGCGCTTCGCTCGCGAGACCCTGATCGACCCACAGGACCGGACCATTATGAGAGTTGATGTACGCCAATCCGATGATGTGATCCTTGTCGACATGGACGGTCGTCTGGTTTCGGGCACCGGCGACAAGCTGCTGCGCGAGATCATCAACGAGCTACTGGGCTCCAACTGGACAAAGATCGTGCTCAACCTGTCCAAGGTCACCAAGATCGACAGCGCCGGCATCGGCGAGCTGGTTGCCAGCGTCAAGATGGCCGAGCGGTTTGGCAGCCGCGTTCAGCTGCTGCACGTCGAAGGGCAGATCCGTGACATCCTGGAGCTGAGCCAGATCCTACCGCTGCTCGAGGTGCACGACACCGAAGACGAGGCGATCGCCGCCTTTGCCGACGAAGGCTAGGTCGCTACTGGAAGGGTTCGAAGCTCGAGCTGCGCATGGATCGCTGCAGCTCTCGGTGAGCTAGTAGCTCAAACCGCGCAGGAACTGCAGCAGCTCGCGGTGGAACTCGAAGGGCTGATCGAGATAGCAGGGGTGCTGCGCTCCGTCGATCACCACCAGTCGGCTGTTGGGCATGACGCGATTCAGCTGCTCACCTTGCTTGATGGGAATCACCCGATCCTGCGAGCCCCAGAAAATCAAGGTGGGCACACGGGAATCTTCGAGGGCATCCAGATGCTGTTCGATCCCACCGGGTGCGACCGGTACGAAGCCGGCCAGGTAAGCCGAGCCGCGGGCCGCTAGAGGCAGACTGAACTGGCCGCTCATCGACGGCGAGACCACCACCACTTGGCGGTCGAACATCAGCGGAATCAGGGTCGAGAGCAGGCGATCCGCCGGGATGTCGGAAGCCTCGGACTCGCCATATCCCGGCAAATCGAGGGCGACGACCCGAAAGCCCTGACGCGCCAAAAAATCGAGCGTGCCGAGCTCCCGCCAGGTCTGTGAGCTGAAGCGTGCGCCGTGGAGCAGCAGGACTGACCGGCCGCCTCGATCGCCACTGGCCAGCATATGCAGACGACTGCCCGAGATCTTGAGCGTGAGGGTTTCGATCTCGCCCGAGCCTTCGGCCTTCAAGCTCTCGCGCAGCGTGCCTGGAGCTACCGCTACGGAAGCCGCATGCTGGGTTCGTTCGACCGCCAGCGGCGGCTGTTGCGGCTCGGCCTCCGGGTCCGGCTGCTTGGGCACCGAAGCGAGCAGAAGGCAAGCAGCGATCGGTGCGAGCATGCGATGAGCTGAGCTGATTCGAGCCATGTTCGATCCACCTCGTGTCGGATTTCTTACCCTTCGTACCGTCAGCGGTACCGCTCGAAGACACTATCTCACGCCAGGAGATCGCGCACGCGACTCAGCCTCGCTACCGAGCCTTCGAGCCCACCCGGTCGATTTCTGGCCAGCCAATTCTGGCGATGACGCTCGATCAGTCCTTCGAGCTCATTCCCGAGCCGCGATCGCACCGTTCCTGGCAGAGCATTCACCGGTGCGGTGTCGCCGAGGTCGAGACGCGCTGAAGCGAGTTTCGCGCCAAGACCCGAAGCCTCTGCCACCCAGCTCAGCTCATCGCGGATCAGCCCGTCGTCGGCCCGGTCCATGCCTGCCTGCGGCAACCTGTCGGCTACAGCCGCGAGCTGATCCAGGGCCTGGCCCAGGCCCGCCTGGGTCATACCTTCGCCGCGCCGCTCGTCCACCTGCTTGTGTGCGAAAACGAGCGCGAAAAAAAGCGCCGAACCATTTTGGGCCCGGGCTCCCGTCACTTGATAGACGTTGCCGAGGTCGCAGCTGAGCTCACCCATGACACCTGCCGTGTCGCGGTAGACGTGCCGGTCGAGGAGCCTGGCGAGGGGCAGCTCGTGGGGCTCTCGCCCGGCCCCGGCGTTCCAGCCAAAGGCTGCCCCGGCAACCCACCCCGGATAGCTCACCGGCAGCGGCTGCAGGTGCCCGTTGTCTCCCCAATCGGTAACCAGGTACCCGAGCGCTCCTCGGGCGTGGCCGTGCACCGCGGCCGAGGCCAGATTGCGCACCGCGTTGTCGACCCGCCCGGCAAAGCTGTTCCAGGAGCTCGTGCCCGGGCAGACATAGAAGTCGAGTCCGGAGTCGCGAAACAGGCGCGTATCTCTAGCGAACGGATGGTCGGCCTCATAGCCCCACTCGAGCGCGATAGCGCGGCGCGGCAGCTCGCTCAACAGCTCGGGGTCGTTGAGGATCACGTCGCCCCAGAACTGCATGCGGCGGCCGCGATCGCGAACCATCTTCTCGACCTGCTGCAAGAACTGCAGATAAACCCGGCCCTTGCCGAGCTCGGCGCAACGTTCAGCAGAGCGCCCGAATCCGAGATCGAACGTTTCATCGAGCCCGACGTTGAACAGCTCGCTGCTGAAGCACGGCAGCAGCTGATCGTAGAGCTCGGCCAGGAGATCGAGACTCCCGGGGTCGATCGGGCACAAGCTGAAGGGCTCCCGCACGGGGCTGAACGGATGCTCGATGCCCTCCGGGCTCTCAGCCAGCCGGCGGTAGGGCTCGTGCACCAGCCAGCGGTGGAAGTGCCCAAAACTGTTCTGATTCGGCACCAGCTCGACACCTCGCGACCGACAGTAGGACCCGAGCTCACGAACCTCGCCGGCGGTGAGCGGGCTGGCGTCGCGCCATACGATCTCGTGCCCACGGTAGGCGAACGTGTGCTCCATATACAGCTGAAGCTGATTGATCTTCCAGCCCGCAAAGAGATCGACCAGCTCACGCAACGTTTCGAGCTTCGGTACCTTGTCGCGGCTGATGTCGAGCATCACGCCTCGGTGCTGGAATGACGGCTGGTCGATCACCCGCAAGGCCGGCACGCGCATCCGGCCCGGCGAGGCGTGCAGCAGCAGCCACTGCAGCAGCGTCGCGACGCCGTAGCTCAGGCCTGCCGCATCGGCTCCCTGGATTCGAATGCCCTCGGCATCGACCTGCAGCCGATAGCTTTGGCTCACGCCTACGTCGGGCTGGATCTCGAGATGCAGCGCGAGCTCCTTGCCCGAGCCACGGGTCGGACGCATGTCGACCGCTTCGAGCCCCCGCGTCAACTGCTGCCATATGGCGTCCGACGCCGGGGCGGCCAGCTCGACAGGCAGAGGATCGGGGAGGGTGACGTAGCCTTCCAAGACAAGAGCCTCCTGCGGCGGCGGCAGCAGCAGGCTCAGAGCTTCGGTCCTCATGCCCTGATTTGACCACAGATCCTCGTTCGTCATGTCAGAATGGTGAGACGCTGAGACATCGCTTCGAGACAATTCCGCGAATCCGTTGAGGAATCCAAGGTCTGCGATCGACTTGGTGCTCGACAGACCTGAGCTCAACAGACCCGAGAGCGACAGACCCGAGAAGACCATGACCGCCATTGCGCATCGCCACACGTTCACGAGACTCTGCGGATTGCTGCTGGGCTCGGCATTGATCGCCTCCACGCCGCTGTCGGCAGGGGTCGTCTTGAAGCTCGAGACCGTCCACTTCGACGCCCGCGAGCGCCTCGAATCGACCCATATGGAGGTTGACGGTCAGCAGATCAAGATGGATCTCGCGCTGCCTGGCGAAGGCGGCCAAGGTGAGCAAAGCACCTTGGTGTTTCGCGGCGGCGAGACCCCTGAGATCGTCGTCATTCAACACCGTAACGAGACCTTCATGGTGTTGGACCCAGACTCGGTCGCCGCACTCGGCAGCGAGATGAGGGTTGCGATGGCCGAGGCTCGTGCCCAGATCGACGCGTTGCCCCCCGAACAGCGGGCGATCGTCCGACGGATGCTGGAAGCGCAGCTCGGCAGCCTCGAGACGCGGCCCAAGCCGCCGCCCACCACCGTCTTCCCTACCAGCTTCCGCAAGACCCTCAACGATCTTCCCTGCCGACGTTACGACGTCTACCGCCAGGGCACCCTGATCCGCGAGGTTTGGGTCTCCCCCTGGAACGACGTCACGGGCATTCGGCAGGCCTTCGACACGCTGCATCAGATGTCAGACTTCTACAGTGACTTGATGCGCTCGTTCGACCAGCTTGCAGCGACCGGATTCGGCGGCGGCTTCGCGCTCGATCAGCACCCCTTCGACGATCTCCAGCACATGGACGGTTTTCCCGTCCTCACGCGCAACTTCATCGAGGGAGCCCTGGCGAGCGAGATTACGCTGCGCTCGGTCTCAGCCCAGGATCTCGATCCCACCCGCTTCGCACCCCCAGAAGGTTATCGACAAACTGCCTTGCCTCCTCGCTGAGCCCACCCATCATGACGACCCAACAGCCCAGCACCGCGACCGAGATCGACACCCCAGGAGACTTGATCAGCCGCTTCGCGGCGTTCGTCGCCGATCGCTTCCCGTACGCTCTCGAGCTCACCGGTGAGGCCTTCGAGGCCGCCTTGGGTGAGTCGGATCCTGCCTCATGGGAGCAGGTCGACGAGATCGAACGGTTGCGAAGTCGCCTGCGACACGAGCTGGCGCGACGCACGACGGACGCCGGCCTGCCGGAAACGCTCGAGACCACCCCCGGCATCATCGCCAGCCGACGCCTGGACATCGCCACCGAAGCGCTGGTCGAAGCTTGCGATGGCTTTCTGCACCGCGAGGCGATCGTGGCGTCGCTCACCAACGACGAACGCCGGGAAATGCTGGGCGGCATGATTTTGACTCGCGCCACCGACAACCGGCTCAAAGCGTTCTTCCTCGGCAGCGAAGTGCGCTATGGCGACGCCGCGTTTCAGGGCAAGGGATTTCGCTCTCTCGGCCAGGAAGCCATCTATGGCTCGTGCCTGCGGCTGCGCCGCAGCGAAGACGAGTATCGGGACGACGACGGCACCTGGAACGGCGACGTCATCGCGCCCTTGATACGAGATATTGGCGCCGCTCTGGGTATGCATCCCCAGCCCGAGACCGTTCGCATGATTCTCAACGCTCAAATGGCCAAGTCCGGGCCGCCGATGAATGGTAAGGACCTCCACATCGGCGACATGTCCCGCGGCATCCTGCCGCCAGCGGCTCCCTTGAGCATCTCGGCGCTCAACATCTCGGGCATCGCCTTCGCGATGGCTCGCGAGGGAAAAGGTCGCGTCGCCGTGACCTACATCGGTGAAGGCGGAACCTCGCTGGGAGAGTGGCACGAAGCCATCAACGTATGCGCTGCGCGCAAGCTCCCGGCCATCTTCTGCGTCGAGAACAACCAGACCGCCCTGTCGACCCCGCTGCACGAGCAGACCGCGGCGCGCACCTTCGCCGACAAGGCGGCCGGCTACGGCATCCCGGGCCTGACCCTCGACGGAACCGACGTCGAAGCGGTGGCGGCGGCCTTTGCATGGGCCGCTGAGCGAGCCCGCCAGGGCCACGGTCCGACTTTGATCGAGCTGGTGACTCTGCGCATGTGCGGCCATGCCCACCACGACGACATGCTCTACCTCGGCTACGAGCCAAAGGCTGCTTGGGATTATCCCGCGGTCCACGATCGCGGCTACGCCGACCGCGAAGCCTACGAAGCCTGGTCCCGTCGCGATCCGCTCAAGCGCTATGCCGCCCGGCTGGAGGCCACCGGCGTCATCGGTCCGGGCGATTTCGAAACCTGGAAGCGCGAGGCCGAGCAGCTGGTGGAGGGCGAGGCACAGAGCATCATCGCAGCACCCTGGCCGGACCCTAGCGAAGCCGGGCAGGGCGTCTACGGCGATCTGCCGCCAGCCAGACACCTCGATTTGGCGAGCTCGCCTGCCGAAAGCGACCCGGCAGAAGAAGCCACCGGTCCCGGCGAAGTCGAGCCCGGACGGCCCTTCGACGCCGACGGCCAGACATTTCTCGAAGCGATCACCCTCGGGCTCGGCGATGCCTTGGAGCGTGACGAGAGGACATTCGTCTTCGGAGAAGACGTTGGCGGGCGCTACGGCAACGCCTTCCTGCTGCTACGCCCTCTTCTCGGCCCCTACGGCTCGCGCATCCTCAATTCGCCGTTGACCGAAGGTGGCACGCTCGGGGTCTGTGTCGGTGCGGCCCTAGCGGGCCTGCGGCCAATCGGCGAGATCCAATTCAACGACTTCATAGCCACCGGCTTCAATCAGCTGGTCAACAACGCCGCCAAGATCCGCTATCGGTGGGGAGCGGGTGTACCGATGGTGGTGCGCATGCCCTGGGGCGGCCTGCGTTACGCCGGGCCGTACCACAGCCAGAACACCGAGGCCTGGTTCTACCGCACGCCTGGTTTGAAGGTCGTGGCGCCTTCGACGCCCGAGGATGCGCGGGCTCTGCTGGCGGCGGCGGTGGCTGATCCGGATCCCGTGCTGTTCTACGAGCACATCAAGCTCTATCGCGACCCCAGCATCAAACAGAAGTTGGGCGACGCCGCACCCGAGCCGTTGCCTTTGGGTCGGGCCGCGCTACGCCGCGCCGGCAGTGATCTGGCGATTGTCAGCTACGGCGCCTACGTGCACCTCGCCTCGAGGGTAGCCGACCGCCTGGCCGAGGACGGCATCGAGTGTTCGGTGCTCGACCTGCGCAGCCTGGTGCCGCTGGACCGCTCTGCCCTGCTGCGGGTGGCACGCCACTGCGGCAAGGTCTTGATCCTGCACGAGGACACCCGCACCGGCTCGATCGGCGAAAGTCTGGCGGCGATCATTCAGGAGCAGGCGTTCGCGTACCTCGACGCCCCGGTACGTATCCTCGGCGCCCTCGACACGCCGGTACCCTACTCCCCGCCGCTGGAAGCCGCCTTCCTGGTCAGCGAAGAGCAGGCCGAGCGCGCCGCGCGCTGGCTGATCGACTACTAGCCGAAGCATCTCAGACTCGAGAAAGGCCGACCCGTGACGTCAACCCTTGAAGCCCTGGACTTTGTCGTCCAGCGCCCGGATTTCTCCCAGCACAAAATTGTCTCGTCGACGCCTGCCGGGCTCGAGCAGGGTCAAATCTCGATCCGGGTCGATCGATTCGCCTTCACCGCCAACAACATCACCTACGCCGTCGTCGGCGATCTCGTCCGATACTGGAGCTTCTTCCCGGCCGATGAGGGTTGGGGGCGCATTCCGGTCTGGGGCTTCGGCGACGTCGCGCAGTCACGCCACGACGCCATCGACGAAGGTGAGCGCCTCTATGGCTACTTTCCGATGTCGACCCATTTGACGGTGCAGCCCGATCGGTTCGCCGGGCCGTCGTTCCTCGACTTCAGTGCCCACCGCAGAGACCTGAATGCGATCTACAACCAGTACTTTCGCACCCACCTCGACCCGTCCTACGATCCCCGGTACGAAAATCTGCAGGCGCTTTTTCGGCCGCTGTTCACGACTTCGTTCCTGATTGACGACTTCCTGATCGACAACGAGCTTTTCGGAGCTTCGAGCGTGGTGCTGTCCAGCGCCTCCAGCAAGACGGCGTTGGGCGTTGCCTATGCCCTGCAGCACAACCGGCCGGATCGCAAGCCTTATGACATCGTGGGCTTGACCTCGCCCGGCAATGTCGCTTTCGTGGAGCGATTGGGCTTCTACGATCAGGTGCTGACCTACGATGCCGTGCCGTCGCTGCCCGCTGAGACTCCGGCCGTCTATGTGGATCTGGCCGGTAACTCGAAGCTGCGCAGCGACCTGCACCATCATTTTCGCAACGCTCTGAAGTACAGCTGCCAGGTCGGCCTGTCACATTGGAGCCAGGCGGCGCCCGCCGATGCCCTTCCCGGTCCCGAGCCGCAGCAGTTTTTCGCTCCCACCCAGGCTCAGAAGCGCTCGAAGGAGTGGGGACCCGAGGTCTTCCAGCAGCGGCTCGGCGCTGCCTGGATGAAGTTTCGCGACATAGCCGAGCAGCACATTGAAGTGATCACAGGCCAGGGGTCAGAAGCGGTCGCTCGGGTTTACCTGGAGACCCTGCAGGGCAAGGTCGATCCCCGTCACGGCCATATCCTCTCACTCTAGACCCATCTAGATCCCGTCTCGAAACAGCCTTTGCGAGCTGGTAGGTCGCGCTGGTGGAGCGAGCACGGGCGAGTATGTTTGAGCAGAATCCGCGATGGCCCTGCCCATAAGGTTATTTATCCCAACAAGTTGAGCAGTTCGCCGATGCCCAGGCGAGATACGCAGCGCCGCGCGCAGCCCACCCAGCGCGACCGTCTATGGATCATTCCTTGGCGGAATCTAGGCTGAGCTCGGGGCTCCTCCTCAATCAGTGGGTCAGATAGACGTAGAGATTGAGCTCGACCGGCTTGTCGGTCGAGTTGTAGAAGTAGATGTCGTAGAGCGGGAACGCGACATCCTGGTAGATCTGTGAGCTGAAGTACTCGATCTCCGGCCGAGCCAGCACCGACGTCACCTCGGGGGCGAGCTGAATCAGCTCCTCCTTGCGGAAGGCTTCAATAATGGCCTCCTCCCGCGGCAAGAGGATCGCCCCCACGTTTCCCGCTTGACCGAGCGTGCCGCGCACCGATCCCTGCAGGCTGAGCATGGCGCCGGTGAACTTGGCGGCGGCCAGCTCGCCGCCGGCGATGAGATCCCCGGTGTCGTTACGCGCCACCGGCGGCACGATCACCCCCAGCTTGCGCACCATCCTATGGTGCGGCACCGGCGCGATGATCTCACCCTCGATCTTTTGGATCTCGGGGAAATTGGCCACCAGCACCTGGGCGATCTGCTGCGACCAAGCGCGCCCAGCAGGTACGGTGAACAGCACCAGTGAACCAACCGCTCCGACTGCGAGAATCCAAAATATGCGTCGCACCAGGGGTACCTCCTCACCAAGAGATACGGCCGGACGATGGGCGGCGTCCAGTGGGAGGACCGAGAAAGCCGAGTCGCGGAGAGCTTGGTCAGCCTAGTCTTTTTGTCCGAAATCTGGTGCCCAGGGCCGTCCAGAGAGGCTTTGGCGTTTTGCCAAACGCGTCCCGGACGGTCAGAAAGCCTAATGACGTTTTACCAAACGTATTCTGGACGGTCAGAAAGTCTAATGACGTTTTGCCAAACGCGTTTCGGACGGTCAGAAAGCCTAATGACGTTTTGCCAAACGTATTTCGGACGGTCAGAAAGTCTAATGACGTTTTGCCAAACGCGTTTCGGACGGTCCGGGATGCCTTTGGCAAAACTTTTCGGGCCGAAACGGGTCAAATAGACCAAAAAATCCAAATCAGGCAAAAAGATCAGAATGCAAAGCGCCCTCTCCCAGGGGGACTGTCCGGGAGAGGGCAGAAGAAGCTCGAGCGCTGGGATCAGTCCATCTGCTTGCGCAGTACCGTCGGGATGTCGTAATCGTCGACATTCGACCAGTTGGGACCGTAGCCGCCCGGATCATCGGCGTGGCGCTGCGCCAGCACCTTCTTGTAGAACGGGATCTCGGGCTCTTCCGGCTCTTGCGTGTCGAGCTCGAGCTCCTTGACCGGTGGCTCTTGGAATAGCGACTCGCGGACCATCGGTTCGCGGGCAACCGACTCCCGTGCAACCGACTCGCGGGCAACCGGCTCACGTGCCATCGACTCGCGTGCGACCGACTCGCGCTCCACCGGCTCTCGGTAAACCGGCTCACGCGTTACCGGTTCACGCGCCGCCGACTCGCGGACCAGCGGCTGGTGCGCCGGCGGCTCCTCGACCCGGCTATCGCGAGACGACTCGTGCCCACGCGGCTCGCGCTGGAGCGGCTCCGCATGCGGGGAGACCGCCAGCTCTTGCTGTGCCGGGGCCTCGGCGCGCATCGACATCGCAGCCTGACGCGGGGCTGTGGCTACACGCTGCGGCGCCGACTGTTGGGTCTCGCTACGCGATGGCTCGGAACGCTCGTTCGACGGGCGCCAGTTCTCGACCGCGGTACGTACCGCAGCGGGAGTCTGCACCCGCCGATCGGCGGCGCGATCGAATCCCGTCGCGATGACCGTGACCTTCATCTCGTCTTCGAGGCCTTCCTCGATCACCATGCCGGAGATGATGTTGGCCTCCGGATCGACCGCTTCGGAAATGATGCGAGCCGACTCGGCGACCTCGTGCAGGGTGAGATCGTTGCTGCCGGAGATATTGAGCAGCACGCCCTTGGCCCCTTCGATCGAGGTCTCTTCCAGCAGCGGCGAGGAGATCGCCCGCTGGGCGGCTTCAATGGCGCGGTTCTCGCCCTTGGCGATGCCGGTGCCCATCAACGCCATGCCCATGCCGGTCATGATCGTCTTGACGTCGGCGAAGTCGACGTTGATCTCGCCCGGTACGGTGATCAGGTCGCTGATGCCCTGCACCGCCTGGCGCAGCACGTCGTCGGCGATCAAGAACGCCTCGGTCAGTGGCGTACCGCGATCGACGAAGCTCAGCAGGCGTTCGTTGGGGATCGTGATCAACGTGTCGACCGAGTTGCGCAGCTCTTCCACGCCGCGGTCCGCCATCAGCGAGCGTCTGCGGCCTTCGAAGCCGAACGGCTTGGTGACTACGGCGACGGTCAAGGCTCCGATCTCCGCCGCCAGCGAAGCCAAGATCGGCGCCGCGCCGGTGCCGGTGCCGCCGCCGAGGCCGGCGGTGAGGAAGATCATGTCGGCACCGTCGAGGATCTCGAGAATACGCTCGGTATCTTCCAGTGCCGACTCGCGACCGACTTCCGGATCGCCACCGGCGCCGAGGCCGCGGGTCAAGCTCTCACCCAGCTGAAGCTTGGTCGGAGCGCTGGAGCGCCGCAGAGCCTGCAGGTCGGTATTGGCGCTGATGAATTCGATTCCCCGCAGCTGAGCGGAGATCATACGGTTGACGGCATTACCGCCGCCGCCCCCGATACCGATCACCTTGATCTTGGCGGGGGCCTGCTCTGTGGTTTCCAAGGTGATCGGCAGATTGCCGTCATTCTTGGTTGTTTCGTCAAACAGGATCATGCTGTGTCCCCTTGTTCGAGCCGTGACTTATAGCAAGTCGGAGAATACACCCCTCAGGGTGCCGATCAACTTGCGCATGGTGAAAGATCGCCGACGAGTCCTGCTCTGGCTGCGCTCGGCCTCGTAGCCATAGAGCAGGAGCCCTGAGGCGGTGCACCATGTCGGACTATTGATGACGTCGACCAAGCCGCCGAGCCGCTGAGGCAGGCCGTAACGCACAGTCGACGAGAAGATCTGAGCGGTGAGCTCGAGCAGCCCGTCGAGCTGCACGCCGCCACCGGTGAGTACGACGCCCCCGCGGAGGTTCTCATCCCAGCCGTTCTTGGCCAGATCGCCGCGGATGAGGCTGAGGATCTCTTCCGCCCGCGGCTCGAGAATCTCGCACAGCTCGCGCTTGGGCACGACGCGCTGCGCGCCACCCGCCACCGCCGGCACGGTGACACCCTCGCCGTCATCGACCATCGACTCCAAGCAACAGCCGTACTTGAGCTTGATGCGCTCGGCCTCGGCGAACGGCGTACGCAACACCATGGCGAGATCGTTGGTGAAGTGGCTGGCGCCGATCGGCAGAACCGCCGAGTGCTTGACTTCGCCTTCGGAGAACAGCGCATACTCGGTACTACCGCAGCCGACATCGATCAGCAGCACCCCAAGCTCGCGCTCGTCTTCGCTCAGTACCCCCTCGGCCGTCGCCAGCGGCTCGAAGACCGCCTCGATGACCTCGATACCCGCACGATTGACGCACGTTTGCAACGTCTTGGTGCGGGTGATGTTGCCGGTGGTGAGGTGCACCGAGACCTCTAGACGGCTGCCTAGCATCCCCAAGGGATCGCTGATTCCGCCTTGCTCATCGACGAAGAATTCTTGAGGAATGGTGTGCAGCACTTCGCGGTCAGACGGCAGTGCCGCGGACTGAGCAGCTTCCAGCACTCGCTGGATATCCTGGCGACTGATCTCGCGATCGCGGCGGGCCACCGAGACCATGCCGCGCGAGTTGACGCTCCGGATGTCGGAGCCAGCCACGCCGACGTAGGAGCGCGAGATTTCGACTCCCGCCATCACTTCGGCTTCTTCGCTGGCTTGTTTGAGAGCCTCGACGGTCTGCTCGACATTGACGATATTTCCTCGGCGGGTGCCGCGGTTGGGAGCCAACCCCTTGCCGACCACCTCGAGATTCCCCGAGCTGTCTTGGTGGCCGATCAAAACACCCACCTTGGAGGAGCCGATGTCGATTCCTACGAGGTAGTCATCCGCGTTGGGCATGATCAGATGTCGCCTCTAGATTTGCCGACGATCCCGGCGATCGGTAGTGATCGCCGCGGTCTCGACGGACGGTTGCACGATGATTCGCCGCGCGAAACGGAGGTCGATTGCGCTGGTGCGACCGTAGTGATCCACGATCTTCGGCAGCAGCTCCTCCAAGCGGCGGACTTTATCTTTCAGCGTGCCGACTCTGACCAACAGAGGGAATGGCAGGCTTGTGGTGTAAATCTTGAAGTCGTTCTCGCCCAGCACCACGATCTCAGACAGACCGTCACGCCACGGCGGGTCCAGCTGGGTTATCTCCTCGGTCAGCTGGATCGCCGAACGCAAACTACTCTGGGAAGCAGCCGGCATGGGTTCGGCCGGGTCGCCCGACGGCGTTTGCAGGCGACTGATCAACATGAGATCACTGGCGCCAGCATGGGGATCGAAGGGCGCGATCGGCACGCCCCGGCCATCGAGATAGAACAGCTTTTTATCGTGAGACAGCAGCGCCTCGGCCTGCTTCTCGGTAATTCTCACGATCAGGCCGGCGGGCAGCACCTTGCGAAGATCGCAGCTCTCGACCCATGGGTGCTGGCGCAGCATATGCTCGGCTTGCGGTAGCGAAAGCAGCAGCAGGTTGGTGCCGATCAACGGCTGAAGCGTTTGGCGCACCCACGCTTCGGAAACCCGATCGCCGGTGTCGACCGTCAGCTCCTGGAAAGCGAAACGCGGCGAGACCATCGGCCAGGCGATCACGCAGGCGGGCAGACCGACGATCACCAAAGCGAGTAGAAACGGGCGCAGGAATTTCTTCAGCGGACTCCGGCGCAGGCGCTCCACCTTGCCGCGGCGCCGCCGGAACGGCACGATCTTCTCGCCTTCGTCGCGACGCACGGGCTCTCGCGTGCTGTCGTTGGCCGGCACCGCGATCTTTGCCGGCATCGCCACCTTGGGCTGCTGATCCATGGGCAGCGGCTTCATGGTGCACCCTCCTCGGCCAATTGACGCGCCAACCGATAGATATCACCTGCACCGAGGGTCAGGATCACGTCACCCTCACCTGGCCGGTCGGCGCCGGATGCCTGGGCCAGCTGCTCGGGGATGTCGTTCCAAGCCGTGCAATATTCGATCGCGCGGTGGCCGCTGAGACGTGCCGAAGCCACAACGTCTTCGCCGCTGACGCCAGCGATCGGAGACTCGCGGGAGGCATAGATGCTGCTGACGATCACGCTGTCGGCAGCCATCAGCGAGCTCGCGAAGTCGTCACACAGATCGCGGGTTCGCGAGTACAGGTGCGGCTGGAATATCGCCAGAATCCGTCCCTTGGGGAAGGACTGCCTGGCCGCGTCCAGAGTGGCGGCGACCTCGGTCGGGTGGTGCGCATAGTCGTCGATGACCGCGGCGCCATGCCACTCCCCGACGCGCTCGAAACGCCGATGGACGCCGCCGAATGATTCGAGGGCCTCGGCGATCCGGGGAAACTCCAGCCCGAGCGCTCGCCCAACGGCTACCGCCGCAAGAGCGTTGCGCACGTTGTGACTCCCTGGCATCGGCGAAGCGATGCTGCCGAGCAGACCTTCGCCAGCGGCGGTGACTGAGAATCGACAGCCGTCCGGCGTCGCTTCCAGGTCGTGGGCGTAGAGATTGGCCTGCGGAGAAAGGCCATACGTCACGACCCGGTGCTCACTGGCCAGATGCGGCAGGATCTTCTGGTTGTTGGCGTCGTCCAAACACAGGATGACCTGGCCGAAAAACGGCACTCGGCCCGCGAAATCCAGAAAGGCCTCGCGGATCGCATCGAGGTCGGCGTAGGTGTCGAGATGATCGAGATCGATGTTGGTGACGATCGCCAGAATCGGCATCAGCCGCAGGAAGCTGCGGTCGAACTCGTCGGCTTCGGCCACCAGGTAATTGCTGCGGCCGACCCGCGCACCGGTTCCGGAGACCCGCATGCGGCCACCGACGATCACCGTTGGATCGAGGCCGCACTCGGTCAACAGCGTGCCGATGAGAGACGTTGTCGTGGTCTTGCCATGAGTCCCGGCGATAGCGATTCCGTACTTCAGTCGCATCAGCTCGCCGAGCATCTCGGCCCGTCGAATCACCGTGATGCCGCGTTCGCGAGCGGCACGAATCTCTTCGTTCTGATCGGAGATCGCCGACGATTTGACCACCAGGTCGACGCCCGCCAGGTGATCTGGTGAGTGCCCCTGAAACACCTTGACTCCCAGCCGCTCCAGGCGCCGAGTCGTCGCACTCCGGGCCTGGTCGCAACCGCTGACCTCGATGTCGTAGTCGAGCAAGACTTCGGCGATGCCGCTCATGCCGGCACCGCCAATGCCGACGAAGTGGACGTGGGACAGGCCAGCGAACATCTTGAACATCAGCTCGCCCCCTCGCGACGGTCGCCGTCGTGCAGGCCAGCCAGCAGCTCGAGGCGCTCAGCGATGGCCTGCACCGCGCTGCGGTGGCCGAGGTCGCGAGCCGCCCGCGCCATATCGCCGAGGACCGGTAGCGTCTGAGGCTCGCGCAGCAGGTCCGCGAGCAGTTCAGTGAGATCAGAGGCGGTAGCCGAAGCCGGCAGCACGCGAGCCGCTCCGGCAGCCTCGAGACGCTCGGCGTTGGCCCCTTGGTGGCCAGCAGCGATCGCCAGCGGCACCAGCAGGCTGGCGCGGCCGACGGCGCAGATCTCGGCCAGGGTGATGGCGCCAGCGCGCGACACGATCAGATGGCTGCGAGCCATGGCGGTGGCAATCTCGCCGATGAACGGCACGATCTCGCAGCGGACGCTTTGCTCGCCAGGAGCTTCGCTCGACGTCGGCGCGGATTCATCGTTCTCCGAAGCGCCCCGCGGCTCGATACCGGCGGCACGGTAGGCGTCCCGCGTGGCATCGAGATGAGCGCGACCGGTCTGGTGGCAGACCTCGATCGCTCCCAACCGCTCGGCCACTGCAACCAGGGCAGGCGGCATCAGCTCGTTGATCTGACGGGCCCCCTGACTGCCTCCGAGGATCAGCAGCCGTACCGGCGGAGAGGGCGGGGGCTCAGATTCGGCGTTGAAGAACTCGTCCCGTACCGGGATGCCCGTGGTGCGTGCTGGGCAAGCCAGCTGCGAGCGCGTACCCTCGAACGCCACCCCGGCTTCGGCTGCCAGGCGCGACAGCCAGCGGTTGGCGAAGCCGGCGTCGGCGTTGGGCTCGAGCAGGTAGGTAGGTCGCGCCGCCAGCCAGGCGCCGAATACCGCGGGAGCCGAGACATAGCCGCCGGTTCCTACCACGACCTGTGCCCGCGAGCGTCGAACCAAGGCCCGTGCCTGCCACGCCGACCGAACCAGGGTCAGCGCCGCGCGCAGCTTACCGGCCAGGCTCTGCCCGACGACCGGGCGCGCCGGCAGGTCGTGAAACGGGATGTCTCGGCCGTCGACCAGGCGCGCCTCGAGGCCGCGCCGCGAGCCGACCCAACCGACCTGCCAGCCACGGCGCACGAGCTCCTCGCAGATCGCCAGGCCGGGAAAGACATGCCCGCCGGAGCCGCCGCCCGTGACCAGCGCCAGCGGACCCGCGGTCGCCGGCTGGGTCTCGGGTGCGGAAGCGTTGGAAGCGCGCAGCGTCATCGGTTCATCCATGCTGCGAAACGTTGAGGATCAGCCCGCAGGCGGTCAGGGTCGTCACCAGCGAAGAGCCGCCATGAGAGATCAGGGGCAGCGGCACGCCGGTGGTCGGCAGGAGCGCCAGGGCAACGCTCATGTGGATCAGAGCTTGTATCGTGATCAGGCAGGTGAAGCCCCAGGCCAGGTAGCGGCCAAAGAGGTCGGGGGCGCCCTGGCCAGCCACCACACCACGCCACAGAAAGACGCCAAACAGAGCCACCATGAACATTGCACCGACAAACCCCAGCTCTTCCGCCACGATAGAGAAGATGAAATCGGCATGTGGCGACGGCAGGAAGTAGAGTTTTTGTACGCTGTTGCCGGGTCCGAGCCCGAAGATTCCACCGGAGCCCACCGCGATCAGCGACTGCAGAGCTTGGAAACCCGCTCCCAGAGGATCGGCCTCGGGCGCCATGAACGCCGTCAGGCGGCGCCAGCGATAGGGCTCCAAAGCCACTGCCAGGATCACCACCGGCAGCAGCAGCAGGCCTCCCGTCACCATGTAGCGGGTCTTGAGGCCGGCTAGGAAGATCATGACCAGCGGCGGCACGCACAGCAGAATCATCGTGCCGAGATCCCGGCCCATGAAGATCAGCGCCACCATCAGGCCGGTGAGCACCGCGCAGGGAACCAGGAACGCATAGCTGTTGAGACGCTCCGACTTGCGATCGATCTGGTAGGCGATGAACGGAATCAGCGCCAGTTTGGCGAGCTCGGAAGGTTGTACCGAGACGCCGGCAATGAAGAACCAGCGTCGGGCGTTGTTGAAGACGTAGGGCGTGAAGAGCACCGCAATCAACAGCAGCAGAACCCCGATCTGCAGGCTGTAGATGACCCCGGGGCGTCGCAGCCAGCGGTAGTCGACGTGCATGGTCACCAGCATCGCGACGATGCCGATCAGCGCCGCAATCCCCTGCTTGACGAACAGCGGATTGAACGACATGCCGCTGCCGCGAGCGAGCACCGCGCTCGCCGAGTACACCATCACCAGGCCGAGGCCGGTGAGCATCAGCACGGTGGCGAACAGGCCGCGATCAAAGACTAGCTTGCGCGCCACGCTCGCCTCCTTCCAGGCCTTTGACCAACCGTTGAAACACCCGTCCGCGCTGCGCGAAGTTGTCGAATTGATCGAAGCTCGAGCACGCCGGTGAGAGCAGCACGACCTCACCGGGCTGTGCCTCGGAAGCCGCCCGTTCGACCGCTTGTTCGAGGGTGCCGGTATGCTCGAATTCGACATCTGGCGAAAGCGCCTCGGCGAACACCGGTGCCGCCTCGCCGATCAAATAGATCCGCCGAGCCTTGCGCGACAACAGCGAGCGCAGCTGAGCGAGATCGCCGCCCTTGAATCGGCCACCCAAGATGATCACCACCGTGCCGTCATCGAAGCCTTCGAGTGAGCGCGCCGTGGCGGCGATGTTGGTGCCCTTGGAATCGTCGTACCAGGTGACGCCGTGGCGCACCCTCACGCGCTCGAGACGGTGGGGCAGGCCACGAAAGTCGCGCATGCCGGCTACGATGTGGTCCGGTTCCGCGCCATGGGCGCGCGCCAATAGCGCCGCCGCCATGGCGTTCTCGAGATTGTGGGGACCCGGCAGCGGCACGTCCGAACGCACAAAGAGAGGCCGCGGCGCGCTCGTGGGCGAGACCTCGAGTACGCGCTCACCTTCGAGGTAGCAGCCGTCCGCGACCTTCTGCTGCGACGAGAAGAAACGGCGGTGGGCGGCGACGTCGAGGCCGGCGACGCGCGCATCGTCAGCGTTCAGGACCGCCAGATCGTCGCGACACTGGCGCGCGAAGATCGCCGCCTTGACGCTCAGATAGCTGTCGAGGTCATGATGGCGGTCGAGGTGATCGGGCGAGATGTTGAGCAGAGCCGCGCTCTCGGGACGGAAGTGATCTACCGCCTCAAGCTGGAAGCTCGACAGCTCGACCACGAAAACCCGCTCGCCGACGGTCGCGTCGCGGCCGGTCGCGGCCGGCGACCCGTCGATCTCGACCCGCGACGACAGCGCTTCGCCGATGTTGCCGCAGACCTCCACCTGGCGCCCGGCGGCTTCGAGCATGGCGCCGGCGAGGGCGGTCGTGGTGCTCTTGCCGTTCGAGCCGGTGATGCCGACGACCTCGCCGTCCAGCAGCGAGAAGGCGAGCTCGACCTCGGCGATGATCGGCAGGCCGCGCTGGCGAGCCGCCGCCAGCAGAGGCCGTTCCGGGGGTACACCGGGGCTGGTGACCACGCCATCGAGCGTCTCGAGGTCGTCGAGGCGATCGACGTCGGCTCCGACCCGCAGCTCGATACCGGGATCCTCGCTGATCTCTTCGAGGGCGATCGCGGCGGCTGGCCGGTCGTCGAACGCCACCACCTGGACATCGTGGCGCCGCAGCAGGTGAAGCGCCGCGCGACCCGAGATGCCCAGGCCATAGACGGCGACGCGGCGCCACGGACGGGCGCTCCAGGGAACGTGATTCATCATGCCCGGATCTCCCTCATCGCAGCTTGAGGGTCGAGAGACTGAACAGCGCGAAGAGCACCGCCAGAATCCAGAACCGAACGATGATCTTGGGCTCCGACCAGCCCAAGAGCTCGAAATGATGGTGTAGCGGCGCCATGCGGAACACCCGCTTGCCGGTGAGCTTGAACGACGCCACTTGGATGATGACCGAGCCCGCTTCGAGCACGAACAGCCCGCCGACCAAAATCAGCAGCAGCTCTTGCTTGCACAGGATCGCCACGATACCGATCGCTCCTCCCAGAGCGAGTGAGCCAACGTCGCCCATGAACACTTCCGCAGGGTGGCTGTTGAACCACAGGAAGCCGAGGCTTGCTCCCACCAGAGCGCCACAGAAGATAGTGACCTCGCCGACCCCTTGGATCGGCGTGATCTGCAGGTAGGCGGCGACGACTTTGTGGCCCGCGACATAGGTGAAGATGGCGTAGGTCGCGGCGGCGATCAAGCTCGAGCCGATCGCCAGCCCATCGAGCCCGTCGGTCAGGTTGACGGCATTGGATGCACCCACCAGCACCAGGACGACAAAGGGCAGATAGAGCCAGCCGAGATCCAGCGCGAAGTCCTTGAAGAATGGGAACGTGAGGGTTGATTCGAAGCCCATCTCGGCGGGCAGCGACATCAGCAGGTAGGCCGTGATCAGCCCCACGGCGGTCTGCAGAGCGAACTTGGCCCGCGACGTGAGCCCCAGATTTCGGCCCTTCCGCACTTTGATGTAGTCGTCGCTGAAACCGATCAACCCGAACGCGGTGGTCACCCCCACGGCAATCCATACGAAGGGATTCTCGAGATCCGCCCACAGTAGCGTCGAGAAGAGCACCGATGCCAAGATCAACAGTCCACCCATGGTCGGCGTGCCCGCCTTGACCATGTGCGACTCCGGCCCGACCTCGCGGATGTTCTGACCTACCGACAGACGTCGCAGCGTGCGGATGAACCTGGGTCCCAGGATCAGCGCCAATACCAGTGCGGTGAACACCGCCGCCGCCGTGCGGAAGGTGATGTAGCGGAAGACGTTGAAGACGCCATAGAGCTCGTGCAGCGGAAAGAGCAGGTGATACAGCATCAGCTGGCCCCTCCCGCTCGAGCGAGCAGAGCTCGCACCACCCCCTCGAGACCGACGCCCCGCGACCCCTTGACGAGGGTCAAGTCTTTGGGCGAAAGCTCCTCAGGAGCGGTACTGACCCAGCGCGCTACGGAGTCTGCGTCGGCGAACCACCGGGTCGCGATGCCACCCAGCTCCGCCGCGGCCACCAGCTCGCGGGACAGCTCTCCGACGCCGACGACGAGCCCGAAGTCGAGCTCGGCGGCGTGGGTGCCGACTTGGCGATGGAAAGCCGGGGTATCGGGGCCGAGCTCGAGCATATCGCCGAGAATGGCCACGTAGCGTGGCGCCGGGATCTGGCGGGCGCTCGCCAGCGCCTTGCACGCCGCGTCGGGATTCGAGTTGTAGCTGTCGTCGATCACGACACCCGGATCCAGGCGATGGACCTGTCCGCGCATGCTGCTGGATTCGAGCTGCGCGACCGCTGCCGCGATCTCCACCAGGGGCACTCCCAGTGCGTGGGCACAAGCTGCGGCCGCCAGGCAGTTCTCGACGTTGTAGGAGCCGTGCAGCGGCAGCTCGATCGGCACCGAGGCCGTCGTCCGGCTCTCAGCCTCGCTGACCGTCAGCTCGAAGCGGCTTCCTGGTGAGTCACCCAGCGGCTCGATCGCACGGGCGGTGACGTCCGCCGGCGAGGCCACGCCATAGGTGACATAGCGGCAGCCAGCAGAGGCTTCCGCCCCGCGATGACGATCGACCAAGAACATCACCTCGGGATCGTCGGCGTTGGCGATCACCAAACCGCCTGGCGCCAGGCCAGCGAGCAGCTCGGACTTGGCGTCCGCGATGTCGCGCAGATGGCGGAAGTTCTCGAGATGCACCGGCCGCACGTTGGTGAACACCGCGGCCTCCGGGCGACCCAGCAGGCTGACCTGGCGAAGCTCACCCGGGGTCGACATGCCCATCTCCGCCACCATCCACTCGCAGGCGTCGTCGATGTTCAGCAACGAGAGCGGGAAGCCATAGAGGTTGTTGAGGTTACCGGGGCTACGCTCGGCCCGGAACCGGCGCGCGAGCATCGCCGCCAGGATCTCTTTGGTGGTGGTTTTACCGGCCGAGCCGGTGATGCCGACCAGCTGGTCTGGGACCTCGGCCCGCACCGCTCGGGTCAGGTCGTGAAGACCGCGATAGGTGTCTTCCACCCGGATCCATGCCGCGTCGCTGCCCACGATGGGCTCGGTGTCGCGATGGACCACCACCGCTGAGGCGCCCGCCGCGACCGCCTGGGGCACAAAGGCATGACCATCGGTGCGCTCCCCGGCGAGTGCAAAGAAGATTTCTCCCCCGCCGATGCGGCGCGAGTCGATCGCCGCTCCCCGCCACCGGGTCGCCGGCTCGCCCGCGAACACTTCGCCCCCCATGGCGGCAGCGGCAACGCTGGCGAGACGCTCAACCATCGCACGCCTCCAGCGGGCCGGCAGCAGCCGGCAGCGGCAGGTGGCCGGCACCGAGCGCGCCCGACAATGCGTCGGCGAGCTCTTGGCGATCGTCGAAGGGAATCCGCTGGTTCGCAATCAGCTGGAACCCCTCGTTACCGCGGCCAGCGACCAAGACCAGACGATGGCCTTTGGAAGCCAGCGATGCGGCGCGGCGGATCGCTTCTCGACGATCGGGCACGATGCGATACTCGCGGTTGCCGCTGGCTCGCACTCCTTCTTCGACGCCGCGAAGGATCGCCTGAGGGTCCTCAGTACGGGGGTTGTCGGAGGTGATGACGACCGTGGAAGCCAGCTCACCAGCGATCCTCCCCATCAGCGGCCGCTTGCCCGGATCGCGATCGCCGCCGCAGCCGAAGACCAGCACAATATCGCGATCGCTCAGCTCGCGCACCGAGCGCAGCGCCGCTTCGAGCGCTGCCGGCGTATGGGCGAAGTCGACCAGAGCCGGGAACGATTGACCTGAATCTACCGCTTCGAGGCGGCCGGGCACCGGCTGCTGAGCGGCTAGCCCTGCTGAGATCGCGCTCTGCGGAATTTCCAGAGCCTCGGCTACGGCCACCGCCGCCTGGAGATTCTCGAGGTTGTAGCGGCCGATGAGCGTCGTCTCGAAGCGCAGCTCGCCGCGTGGCGTCGCGAGCACTCCACGAATACCCGCAAAGTCGAGCTCCACTTCGACCGCTTCCACGCTGCCGCCAGCGCCAAAAGTCACCGGGCGCTGCAAGCGCTCGGCCAATCGGCGGCCGTAGGCGTCACCGAGCGAGACCACGGCGCAGCCGCCGGGCTTGAGCTGCTCGAAGAGCCGGCACTTGGCAGCAAAATACGACTCGAGATCGCCATGGAAGTCCAGGTGGTCGCGAGTCAGGTTGGTGAACACCGCGACGTCGTAACGAGCACCCGCTACCCGACCCAGAGACAGGGCATGGGAAGAAACTTCCATCACCGCCGCCTGGGCGCCAGCGGCACGCATCTCCTCCAGAGTTCGGAACACGTCGTCTGCTTCCGGAGTGGTACGCGACGGGCCGTAGCTGATCTCGCCAAAGGAGCGCCCTAGAGTCCCCAGCGTGCCTGTCGGGCGTCCGGCAGCCTCGAGGATGGCCGCCACCAGGGAGGTCACCGTCGATTTGCCATTGGTGCCGGTCACGCCGACCAGCGTCAGCCGCTGATGGGGATCGCCGAAGAGCCGCACTGCCAGCGGGCCGAGAAGCGCACGCGGCTCCGCAACTTGCACCCATGGCAAGTCGCACTCCGCCGGAGCAGGCCCAGGCCCAAGTGCCGCCACCGCGCCCCGCCTGGCGGCCTCGCCGAGGAAGGTACGGCCGTCGAACCGCTCACCGACGATCGCCACAAACAGGCTCCCCGGCCCGACCACCCGAGAATCGTGATGGATGTCGACCACCTGTGGATTCGCCGCCGGCATTCGCACGCCTTCGACCCCGTCGAACAGCTGATGGAGGTCCATTAAAGCGCCCCCGAGCTGTCGAGCCAGACTTCTACGGTGTCTTCGACCACCTCCAGCGGAGTGCCCGGCGCTGGCGACTGACGGCGGACGATGCCGTGACCGTTCAAGCCCACGTGGAGGCCGAGATCGGCCGACAAGGCGATCGCCTGGCGTGCCGACATGCCGCCGAAATTGGGCACCGTGCCAGCCGGTACGGATTCGGGGCGCTCTGAATGATTGGCCAGGCGCACGTCTACGCCCGGCCCGGAAAGGTCGCGGCGTGGATTCCGGGGCTCTGGCGGGGTCGGCCAAACGTCCTCGGTCTCGCGGTCGGGCGGCACGCCCAGATAGAGCAAGATCTGGCTGGCGATCTCTTTGAAAATCGGCGCTGCGACCTCGCCCCCGTGGTACCTGGGCCAGGGCTCGTCGAGAATGACCGCCGCCACCAGGGCGGGGTTCTTGACCGGCGCAAAGCCGACGAAGCTGGCGATGTACTTGCCGTCAGCATAGCCCTTGCCGGCAATGGCTTTCTGCGCCGTACCGGTCTTGCCAGCCACCCGATAGCCGGGGATTGCGGCCGCCTTGGCGGTTCCTTCCAGCACCACGCTCTCCAACATGCTGCGCACCTGCCCCACCGAAGAGGGCGAGATCGGCAGGCCGACCACTTTGCGTGGCTGGGGCCGTCGCACCTCGTCACCGATCGATTCCACGATGTAGGGCTCGAGCAGCCGGCCGCCGTTGGCGATCGCGGCAAACGAGTTGGTGAGCTGGAGCGCGGTTACCGAAACCGCCTGACCGAAGGAGATGTAGGCTGGCGACAGCTGGGACCACCGCTCGAGGGGTCGCAAGATCCCCGAGCTCTCGCTGGGCAGATCGATACCGGTCGGCTGACCAAAACCGAATTTACGGATGGTGTCGAAGAGCTGTTCGCGCCCCGCTGCGAATCCGAGCTTGATCGCACCTACATTGCTCGACTTGGCGATGATCTGTCGCGTCGTCAGCTCGCCGAAGGGATGGTGATCCGAGATACGGACCCCTGAAAGGCGAATGCCACCCATCTCACAGTCGATGGTCTCCAGCGGATCGACGACACCGGTTTCGAGCGCCGCAGCGAGGGTCACCATCTTGAATGTCGACCCGGGCTCATAGGCGTCCTGGACCACTTGATTCCGCTGGTGGCTGCGCGGCGAGGCGTTGAAATCGTTCGGATCGAACGTCGGGTACGAAGCCATGGCGAGAATCGCCCCGGTATTTGGATCGAGCACGACGATCATGCCCTTGCGCGCTCCGCTCTCGGCGATGCCGCGAGCGAGCTCGCGCTCGACCAAATGCTGGATCGCAGCATCCAGGGTCAGATGAAGGTTCTGACCCGGCGTCGCGTCGTCTTTTTCGAGCCTGGGATGCAGCACGGTGCCGAGGCGCGCGTCGCGCACCACCGTGCGCTGTCCCGGCTCGCTGGTGACCACTCGGTCATAGAGGAACTCGAGGCCGGCGAGGCCCTTGTTGTCGACGCCGACATAGCCCAGCACCTGCGCCGCGAGGCTGCGCAGCGGGTAATAGCGCTTGGATTCTTGAAGGAAGAAGATGCCCTTGGGAGCAACCTCGCGGAACCTTCTGGCCCGCGGCTCGTCGAGCTTGCGCTCGATCCAGGCAAACTCGCGATCCGATGCCAGGATCTTGTTCAGACGCTCGGGCTCGACCAGTCCGGCAAGTGCCTGCAGCGCCGCTTCAGGGTCCTCGATCGTCGTGGGATCGGCGGCCACTGAGCTGACTTCGACCGAGACCGCCAGCTCGCGCCCTCGGGCATCGAAGATCGTGCCGCGCGGCGGATACAGCATGACCACTCGCTGCTGCTGCCGGGTGGCGCGCTCGCGATAAGCCTCGTGCTTGCGCACCTGCAGGTCGTAGAGACGTAGAGTCACGGCGCAGAGCCAAGCTCCCGCCAACACCGACAGCACGACCAGGCGCCCGCGCTTCATCGCACCAGCTCCTCGTAGAAGACGGTTTGCGCCAGGGTCGGCGGTCGCATACCGAGGTCGCGCTGCGCGCGCTGATGGATGCGCTCCGGATGAGCGAGGTAGGAAACCTCGAGCCGCTGGCGGCGCTCCTGTTCGCGCAGGCGGTGAAGCTCTTTCTCGAGGCCGTCGATCCGATAACCGGTGTCCAGAATCTCGATATGAACCCAGGTATAGGCGAGTAGCGCCCCGCCCAGCACCAGCACCACCGCTACGACACCCAACAGCTCGCGCAGCAAACGTCGATCACGCTCACGCACCAGGTACGTGTTGTCGACCTGTCGATGGATGGTGTAGGGGTTTCGCATCGTTCTCTCAGAGGCATTGACGTTGCCAATCTCGCCAGCGCTTACCGTCTCTTCACGATCAGCCTTCTTCTCCCACTCTGCCGTCGCTTTACTTAAAGTCTTCTCGCAGCCCGCAGTCGAGCTGAGCGAGACCGCGGATTGGCTGCGACTTCTTCGGAGCTCGGTCGCACCGGCTTGCGCGTCAGCACCTCGATCACACGAGTCTCGGCCCGCGGTCGACCGGTGATGGGCTCGACCTCGCCGACCGCCAGGTCGCGCAGGGTGTGCTTGACCAGACGATCCTCGAGGCTGTGGTACGAGATCACCACCAGCCTGCCGTCGCGCTCTAGCATGCGCACCGACTGGTCGAGCAGGTCGCGCAGCTGCTCGAGCTCTTGATTGACCTCGATACGCAACGCCTGAAAGACCTGCGTAGCAGGATGGATGCGGCGCCGATCGAAGCCGGGCTTGGCACGCTCGATCACCCGGCGCAGCTCGGCGGTCGTCTCGATGGGCTTCTCCAGCCGCGCTTTGCCAATCGCACGCGCAACGCGACGCGCATGTCGCTCCTCACCGTACTCTTTGATGATCTTGGCCAATTCTTCCTCCCGGTACTGATTGACTATGTCCCGGGCCGTGACCTCTCCGACCCCCATCCGCATATCGAGCGGGCCGTCTTTCATGAACGAGAACCCTCGTTCGGCCACCTCGAGCTGCATCGATGAAACACCGAGGTCGGCGAGCACACCGCTCACCTTTGCGATCCCTTGCTTGGCCAAATGGCCTTCCAAATCGTCGAATGGTCCGGCCACCAACCGCGCCCGATCACCGAATTCGGCGAGACGCTGAGCAGCTAGCTCGAGTGCCTGCTGGTCGCGGTCGATGCCCAACACCGTTGCTGAAGCTGAGCTCTCCAAGATTGCCGCAGCGTGTCCACCGAGACCCACCGTGCAATCTACGAAACAACCGCCTCGCGGCGGATCCAAAAAACGAACTGCCTCAGCACGCAGGACTGGCAGATGCAATGTGCCTCCGATCAAATCCCGCGCTCAGCCAAGGCCTGAAAGTCCTCATCGGTAAACGGCTCTTCGAGCAGCTTCTGACCGAACCGCTCGTGGTTCCAGATTTCGAGATGCTCGATGCGACCACTCACCACCACGTCCCCGATCATTTCGGCCCGATCTCGAAGAATCTGCGGGATCACGACGCGTCCCTGGGCATCGAGCCGCAGCTGTTGCCCAAAGTAGTTGACCCGCTCCAGAAACCGTTGCTTGGACCGATCTGACGACGGAACGCCAGCCAGCTTGCGTTCGATCCCCTCCCAAACGGGCAGGGGATACAGCATCGCTGACTGACCCACGACCGAAGTAATGAAGACTTCTGGCCCGTGGCCCTCCTCTAGGATTCGACGGAACTCTGTCGGGACTTTGAGGCGTCCCTTGCTGTCGATCTTCGCTGGAGCACTGCCGCGGAACATGGTCTTTCATCCGCCTCGTTCGAGGAATATTCCTCAAACACTATCATTTTGCCCCACTTTTGTCCACTTTAGACCACTTTAGTCCCCCAATTGATCGATTCACTCCACTCACAGCAAGAAAAGGGGTTCAGCAGCCTCGTGCGGGCCGCACGGAACGGTGACTTGCGAGGCCGTCAAGCACCTGGAATTCAAGCGTTTGACCGCGTTCGCAACACTCCACCTCGCCATCGGCCGACGGCTCGGCAGAGCTTACGAACGTCGGAGAAAAGAAAGTTTTTTTCTCGCGCCGAAAGCCATTGACCACATCATATTGATGTGTATTGTAATCGACACCCCAACATATAGGGTATCAGCCGAGCACAGCGCGGCCTCCAGCAAACCCGCCCGACCCCGAGCTATGCTGGCTGCAGCAAGCTGGAAGGAGCCGGTCGCTCAACCAGCGGTTTCGGTATTCTCGGGCGCTGCCTCTTCCTCTTGCAGGATCGGAGCGCGGAAGAGCTCGAGCTCGTCTTCCTGCTCGTACTGGGGGGCGAGAGCGCGGTAGCCGATGGCCTCTTCCGGGAGGTTCTCCTGAATGTAGGCATTCTCCTCGAGAGTATTCAGGAATTGGCGAAGCTCGCGATTGAACCGCGTGCCATACTCACGCCGCGCGATCAGGTCCTGGACCTCTTTGAGGGGCTTGACGGTGGCCTCTTTGAGATCCGCCACGTGCACAATATGGTACCCGCCGCGTGCCGCTACCGGTTCGGAGAATTCTCCGGGCTGCAGGCTCCAGGCGGCGGCCGCAAGCGAATCTTCCAGCTCATCCTTGCGCAGCCAGTCGAGGTCGATGAGCCCGGTCGTCACACCGTTCTCTTTCAAGGGAGCAACGACGTCCTCGGGATCTCCGCCGGCAACCAAGGCGGCATGCACTTCGCCTGCAATCCGCTGTAGCTCGGCGTCTTCGAGGCCGCTGGACTCGAGGATGATGACTTCTTTGAGCCAGCGCTGCTCGGGCGTCCGGAAGAGCTCTTTGTTGTTGCGATAATAGGCTCGCAGCTCTTCTTCATCGATCTTGACCTTGGGCTGCACCTCGCGGCCGACGACTCGCTGCCAGATCAACTCACGGCGAGCATTGTCGCGCAGCTGCTCCATGGTCATTCCCGAGCTGATCAGAGCCTGGCGTAGCTGGCTCTCGTTCTCGATCCCCTGGCGCTCGACCATCGCCTGGACGGACTCTTCGATCTCGGCGTCGGTGACGCGAATCGACTGCTGATTGGCGAATGACAGCAGCAGCATCTCGCTGAAAATATTCTGCACCACGAGCTGGCCGACCTGCTCGAGCCGCTCCTGGCGCGTCGTGGCATCGAGTCGCTGGCTGGAGAGAAGCGTCGAAATCTCGCTGGCCTTGCGAGCTTCGTACTCGTGCAGAGTGAGGATCTCCTCATTGACCCGCAGCACAATCCGGTTGATGTCATCTGCCAGGCTCACCGAGCTCACCAGGCTGAATACCACGAGCCCGAGAACCCAAGCGGCGACATGACTCCCTCGGGTGCGTTCGTGGCGAGTCATGGTGGCTGAGAGCTGGCTAGTCGGTGCGGGAAGGCTGATGTTGCTGCGCATAGTAACCCTGATAGTCGAAGGGGAAGTTGGTCGGAAAGACCGCAATATTGTAGCGGTCGCGGGCTTCGAGTATAAATCCATTGACCAGCTCGTCCAGGTGCAGGCGCTCCAGAGTGGCGGCGATCTCGGCGCTCACCTGCTCTAGGGAAACGATCTCGGCAGGATAGACCGCCACGACCTGAAAGAGGTGAAAACCATAGTCGGCTGAGATGATGTCGGTGACTTCTCCCGGCGCGAGCGCAAAAATCGCATCGACGAAGCTGGCTGGAAGGTCTTCGCGGGCAAGTCGGCCTTGATCGCCTCCCAGGTGCGCCCTGGGTTCTTGCGAGATCCGTGCCGCAACCTGAGCAAAATCCTCGCCATCTGCAATCGCCTGCTGGGCTTCCTCCGCCAACGCCCGTTCCGGCACCAGGATCTGCTTCAGGTGGACTTCTTCAGGGCGCTGATACTTGGATTTGTGAGCCTCGTAGTAGGCCTGAATCTGAGCCGAGGTCGGGGCTTGCCGTGGGTAATCGCTGAGCAGCAGTTCGATCGCCTGGCGCATGTCGACCTCGGTCTCGACCAGGCCGCGCTCGATCGCCAAACGAATCAAGAGCTGAGCGTCGAGGAATTGGTCGAACAGCCCGCTCTGTACCGCGCTGTCGAGAGACGGATCACCGCCGGAAAGGTAGTCTCTCAAGTAGAGCTCGAACTCACCATAGTGGATCTCTTCACCGTCGATACGTACCGCTACGTCGGCGCCGCCGGCAGGCGGCTTGTGGCAGCCGCCGAGCGCCAGCAGCAGACCCAAGAGCATGGCACTCCGTCCGCAAATCCTGACAGCTGTCAGCTCGCGTGGCCGCTGACTGAGGCAGCGCACCCCGCTCAAGACTCGCCCTCGGCTGGAGTCAGGTAGCTCAAAACCTCCTGCGCCGTCGCCACCGCTTCGCCTGCGACAACGCCATCGAGGGTGAGCGCCCCAGACGGGCTGAAACGAGAGCCTGGACGCTGGGACACCAGGTGGATCAAACGATCCGGATCGATCCGGGCGTCTTGACGCAGCCGCAGCGTCAACCGGCTGCCGCGAGCGGTGATCGACTGCAACCGTAGCGCCTCGGCGTGGCGCTTGAGGGCCGCCACTCGGATCAAGGTACGCACGCCTTCGGGCGGCGGCCCGAAGCGATCTCGCAGTTCTGCCAGGACGTCCGCTTCGGCCTCGTCTTCGGCTGCCAAGCGGCGATAAACCTCCATCCGTAGGTTGGGATCGCCAACATAGTCCTCGGGGATCGCCATCGGGACCGGTAGGTCGAGAGCCACGGCTGGAGTCTCTTCGGGGGTCTCCCCCTTGAGCTCGGCAACGGTCTCCTCGAGCATCTTGAGATAGGTCTCGATGCCCACCGCAGCAATGTGGCCGCTCTGCTCGGCACCCAGCAAGTTGCCGGCGCCGCGGATCTCGAGATCGCGACCGGCAACGCGAAAACCGGCGCCGAGCTCGGTGAACTCTCGGATGGCGTCGAGCCGCTTGCGGGCTTCCTGAGTCAGGATCCGATCCGCGGAGACCAGGAGGTAGCAGAAAGCCAACTGATCGCTGCGCCCTACCCTACCCCGCAGCTGGTAGAGCTGCGACAAGCCGAAGCGGTCTGCGCGATGGACGATCATGGTGTTGACATTGGGAATGTCGATACCGTTCTCAATGATGGTGGTCGCCAGCAGTACGTCGTACTCATGATCGACAAAAGCGTGCATGCGCAACGCCAGCTCTTTCTCATCGAGCTGACCGTGCCCGATGGTAACGCGTGCGGAGGGCACCACCTCACGCAGGTAGGAGGCCATCTTCTCGATGGTCTCGACCCGATTGTAGACATAGTAGATCTGGCCGCCACGCTCCATCTCGTATTCGATGGCCTCACGGATGAGCTGCGGCTCGAAGGGCAGGATCGCGGTCTCGATCGCCATCCGGTCTCGCGGCGCCGTCTCGATCAGCGAAAGATCGCGCACCCCGGCCAGCGACAGCTGAAGCGTCCGCGGCACCGGCGTTGCCGACATGGCCAGCACGTGGACGTCTTTGCGCAGTTTCTTGAGACGCTCCTTGTGAGCCACGCCAAAACGCTGCTCTTCGTCGATGATGACCAGGCCGAGCTTTGCGAACTTGATCTTGCGGCTGAGCAGGCGATGGGTACCGATCAGGATATCGATCTTGCCCTTGGCCAGCTTCTGCTCGATGTCGCGCGCCTCGGCGGCGGTACGAAAACGCGAGATCATGTCGATCTCGACCGGAGTGCCGGCGAACCGATGCTTGAAGGTCTCGAGATGCTGATCGGCGAGAATCGTCGTCGGCGCCAGAACCGCCACCTGATAGCCACCGTCGACCACCATCAGAGCGGCCCGCATGGCGACCTCGGTCTTGCCAAAGCCGACATCCCCGCACAGCAAGCGATCCATCGGCTGGCTCTGGGTGAGGTCTTCGGCGATCGCCTGGATGGCTTCGAGCTGGTCCGGAGTCTCATCGTGCTCGAAGGCGGCGTCGAACTGCTGCAGCATGTCGCTGCTGTCGGTGATCTGGGGAGCCTGGGCTAGCTGCCGCTCGGCATAGAGCTTGAGCAGCTCTTGCGCCATGTCCCGCATGCCCTTCTTGATCCGGCTCTTGGTGCGGTTCCAGGAGGTCCCGCCGAGTCGGTCGAGACGTGGAGCGACGCCTTCGATACCGCTGTACTTCTGCACCTGATCGAGCCGACTCAGCGGCAGCAGCAATCGTCGCCCATTGTTGTAGGCGATCTCCATCACCTCGACGCCAGCGGAGCGCTCCGGCATGCCCTCGGCCAGGGCCGGCGGGAGATCGGTTGGCTCTCCAGCCTCGTCGCCGATGGTGCGCAGCGCCATGAACTGCCCGATACCGTGGTCTGAGTGCACCACATAGTCGCCGATCTTGAGGTCACGCAACGAAGACAAGAACGGCCCGAAGCCTTTCTTTTTCTTCTTGCTAGCGCGACGTACCAGAGGACTGCGGCGCAGCAGCTGGCGCTCGCCAAACACCGTGAGTCCGGCTGCCGGCAGGTGAAAACCTCGCTGCAGATCGCCACTGACTAGCTCGACACCGCCCGGACCGACCTCGAGATCGCGTCCTTCGAGCAGCTCGCCGATCTTCGCTCGATGATCTTCGGGCACGACCAGCATGAACTGGTCGCCGCGGGCTCGAGCGACCTCCACCTCGCGCGGGAAAAGCTGCAGCTTGTCGTGCAGCAAATCGGTCAAGGTAGCGCCAAAGTCGATCGCCGTGCTGGTCTTGACGAAGAGGTCACCGAGCCGGATCTCGGCCTCGTCGACCCAGCGGGCGACCTGTTCGACCGGGTTCTCTAACAGCTCGGGCGGCAGCGCAGGGCGCTGCTGGGCGATTCGCGCATCGAAATCGGTCTGCAAAATCTCACCATGGTGCTCGATCTCATGACTCAGCGACACCTGATCGAGCGCAACCACCAGCGGATCTTCGAGCAGCTCCGGTAGACCAAGGGTCTCGACCGCCAACAAAGGCAGGAGATGCTCCCAGCCGTCGAACCGACCGTTCTCGCGCAGCGCGGTGATCCGCTCGGCGGTTTCCGGGTTGAGCTGCGGGCCGGCCTGATCGGCCATCAAGTCAGCGATCAGCTGCGCTTCGGTCGCTCCCTGGGGAAACAGCGACAGCGGCAAGACCTCGAGCGATTCGAGGCTATCCTGGGAGCGCTGACTCTGGGGCTCGAAGTTGCGGATGGACTCGACCGTATCGCCAAACAGATCGAGCCGCACCGGCAGCGGCTGCCCCGGAGGAAACAGATCGAAAACACCGCCGCGACTCGCGAACTGCCCGACTTCGAACACGAGATCACTGCGACGGTAGCCCCAGCGCACCAGGTGCTCGACCAGCTCGTCGACGGGATGCTCATCGTCGGGCAGGATGTCTCGGCTCGCGGTTGCGAGCTCGGCAGCTGAGGGCAGGCGCCGAAACAGGGCGCGGGGCGTCGTGATCAGCGTCGAGACGCCACCTCGGACGATGCGATCTATCGCCAGCGATTCTTCCGCCCGCACCAGCAGCGAGATATCGGTTTCCTGGTAGGGACTGAGCGAAGGGGCTGGGAAGTAGACTGCCCCGCGATGCTCGGTACTCTCGGCATGGAACAGTCGCGAAGCCTCGAGCCAAGCATAGGCGTCTACCTCATGCGGCACCACGACCAACAGCGGCCGCCCGAGATCCTGCGAGATCAGCTCGAGAACCCAAGCCGCTGCGGTGACCGGCAGCCGCACCACTTCCCCGAGCTGACGCACCAGTGCCTGATAAGGCTCGCTGCTTCGCAGTCGACCGGAGGCAGCATCCCAGGAGTTGGGTCCGCTGGAGGTACGGGGCATCACCACAGATTCAGGTATTGATTCAGCCTTGGATTCAGCTGGATCTCGGGTCAGGAGCTTGGATCGACTCGACTAGAGTGTGTTGTTGGCTGTCGGTGACGGCCGCTCGACGATCTCGGAGTCCTCGTCGGGCAGAACGATGACAACATCACCTTCTCGCACCATCCCGAGCTCTTCCCGCGCCAAGCGCTCTAGAGTGGCGGGATCGTTCTCGATACGGCCGATGTACTCGCTCAAAGCCTGTAGCCGTTCGGTTGTCGCACCGATCTCCTGGAGCAGTCCGCGTTCGATGTCTTGAGCGACCGCGAGGTCCCGATAGCTCTTGATCCCGGCCATTCCAAGCAGACTCAAGAGCACCGCGACCGTGGCCATCAACACCCGATAGGGATGTTCGCGAATCGTCGCTCGCGACCCATTCGACTTGGCACCCCGCGATGGGCTCGGCTGAGGCGCCGTCGAAGATGCGGGCGACGCCGGAGTTGATGCTCCCGCCGCCGCCGACTCACCCGAGTCTGGCGGTTCGACGGTGTGCTGCTCGGCCGGCGTAGAGTCCCGCTCGTCGTTCACCCTTCCCAGCGTGGGAAAGCGGTGGCCCCCGGATAGGTCGCCGCGTCCTCCAGCTCCTCCTCGATGCGTAGTAGTCGATTGTATTTTGCGACGCGATCGCTACGGCAAGGTGCTCCCGTCTTGATCTGGCCTGATTGCGTGGCAACCGCAAGATCGGCGATGGTCGTGTCTTCCGTCTCGCCGGAACGATGACTGATGACGTTGGTGTAGGCGTTGATCTTGGCCATCTCCACGGCCTTCAGCGTCTCGGTGAGGGTGCCGATCTGGTTGACCTTGACCAGCAGCGAATTGGCGAGGCCATCGGCGATGCCGTCTGCCAGGATGATCGGGTTGGTGACGAACAGATCGTCACCTACCAGCTGGACGTCATCTCCCAGCTCTTCCGTCATGACGCCCCAGCCGTGGTGATCATTTTCTGACAGCCCATCCTCGATCGAGACCAGTGGATAGGCGCCGATCCATTCACGGTAGAGCTCGATCAGATCTTCGCTCGATAGCCCTTTTCGACCTTCGCCGGGCAGCGAGTAGCCGATCGCCTGACCGTTGGGTCCGCTCGCCAGCTCTGAAGCCGCGACGTCGAGCGCCAGGCCGAACTGCTCGCCCGGGCGATAGCCGGCCGCTTCGATACCCTTCATGAGCAGGTCGAGCGCAGCCCGGTTGTTGGGCAGGTTGGGGGCGAAGCCACCCTCGTCGCCCACCGCCGTGCTCATGCCTTGGCGATCGATCTCTTTCTTGAGCACATGGTAGATCTCGACCCCGGCCCGCAGCGCCTCAGAGAACGTGTCAAAACCCATCGGAACCAGCATGAACTCCTGGATATCCACCGAGTTGTTGGCGTGGGCGCCACCATTGAGTACGTTGAGCAGAGGTACCGGTAGCAGGGTCGCGGTCGGCCCGCCGAGGTACGAGTACAAGGGCAGACCGGCGAGGTCGGCGGCCGCCTTGGCGACAGCCATCGAGACACCGAGCACCGCGTTGGCTCCCAGCCGACTCTTTTCGGCAGTTCCGTCGAGCTCGATGAGCGTGCGGTCGATCAGCACCTGATCTCGGGCGTCCATTCCGACTACCGCATGGGAGATCTCGTCCTGCACATGATCGACGGCTTTGCTGACCCCCTTACCTAGAAATCGTTCGCCCCCGTCACGCAGCTCGAGTGCCTCGCGCGCTCCAGTCGAAGCGCCCGAAGGTACAGCGGCCCGGCCCAAGGCACCGCCAGCGAGCAAGCAATCGACTTCCAGGGTCGGATTTCCTCGCGAATCGAGGATCTCGCGGGACACCAGCTCTTCTATATCGAACATTCAATCTCCAGATCTTGGTAAGGCTTGATCAGTTGCAGATGTCGAGTCTGGCTGGGGGCAGCCGAAGCTCGCTTCAGACAGGTGCGAGTCGCGTCATGGCTCGACCCTCTCACTCGATGTGCCCCGAGACTTCACGCTGACAGGGATTCTTGCTGACAGCATCCACGAGATCCCAGGCTGAGTCGGCAAGAAACCAGAGGATATCGTCCGTATTCGACCGCGACAACCTCGTATCGCCCTATCCAACTATTGACACGCTGTTTGGATTGTGCCATTCTCCCGCTCCTGCCCGGGAGACGCCCGGTGAAAAGCCTTCACCCAGCTCACCGATTTGGCAGACAACACAAGGGCAAAGATTGACGCGGGGTGGAGCAGTCCGGTAGCTCGTTGGGCTCATAACCCAAAGGTCGCAGGTTCAAATCCTGCCCCCGCAACCAAATTTCGATATCCCGTAAGGGAGCCCAGAGCCAGGCGTTTCGCCTGGCTCTTTGCTTTGATCCCCAGAGCGCTCTGATTCGCCAGGCTACTCGCTAGCGGGCGCAGGGCCGGTAGGGCCAGTGCCTGCGGGGCCAGTGCCAACGGGCGACGTCGACCGGCGCGGCGCGGCGCCGGGGTGGAGGCGAAGCGCGAAGAGCGCCGTCATCAGTACCAGGCTGCCGCCAATGAAGAACGGTACCCCCGGGCCGATACTCTGAAACACGGCGCCAGCCCAGATCGGGCCCAGCAGCCGGCTCATGCCACCAAACGCCTGCTGCACCCCCAGCGTCTGGCCGACTTCCCGGGGATCCGCGTAGCGCGAGATCAGCGATGTGGTGGAGGGAAATAGCAGCGACGTTCCGGTAGGGATGAACAACGCCGCGCCAAGGAACTGCAGGGGACTGGTCGCCAGCGGCCCCAACAGCATGCCAATGCCAACCAGCAAAGCCCCGATGCGCAGCACCCGCACTTCGCCGAAACGACGTACCGCCAATCCCAGCACCAGGGCGCGCATGATCACCGACACCAGCCCGACGATCACATAGAACCATCCGATATTGCCTTCGTTGATACCGAATCGTTCCGCGAGATACAGCGCCAGAATCCCATTCATGGCCATGAACGCCATCATGCCCGCGGCGTAAATCCAAACCAGGCTGTGAGCCGGCACGCCAGGTTGGCGCAGGACGGCCGAGATCTGTTGCCGGATCCGCCGTTTCGGACGAGGCTCAGCGCGCGCGGCAGCTGAGGAAGACTCCGGCAGCCAGCGCCAGGCGGACAGAATGTTCAGGCTGCACAACCCTGCGGCGATCAAACCCGGGGACGCAGGACCGAGTCCGGCGCTGATCGCCAGCGAGCCGATCGCCGGGCCGATCATCACCCCGGCACTGGTGCAGGCGGTGATCCAGCCGAGGGCTTTGGCACGCTCCTCCGGCCCCACCGCGTCACTGACATAGGCGTTCACCACGCTCATGTTGCCACCGCCGGCTCCCTGCAGCATGCGGCAGAGCAACAGCATCGCCACCGTATCGGCAAAGGCGAAGATCAGAAAGGCCACTGCCGAGAGTGTGAGCGACGCGAGGATCATCGGTCGCCGTCCATAGCGATCCGAGAGTCGCCCCCAAAACGGCGCCGCCAACATCTGAGCGAGCGCGAAAGACGCCATCAACAGACCGACGGTGAACGCGTCGGCACCGAAGCGCTTGGCATACAGAGGCATCAGAGGCAACAGTAGGGCGAAGCCGATCATGTCGACGAACGCCGTCACCATCAGCACCCAGAGCCGCTCGAGGGACAGCCTCGGCGCCGGCGTAGGATCGGTCAGCGGCCTGCCTCCCCGCGTCCCCAGGTCAAGAATGCGGCGGCGCTCAGCACCATCAGAAGTACACCGTACACTGCAGCAATACCGAACTCCTGCACGCGCAGCGCGGATTGGATCTCTATCGAGATCGGCCGCGTCTCGAAGGTGTAGAGCACGATCGACGTCACGAAGTCACCCAGGGCAGTGATGAAGGCGAGGCCGAGCCCCGCCACCACCGCCGGCCGCACCAGCGGCAGGGTCACCCGCATGAAGGCCCTCAGCGGTTTGGCCCCGAGGCTGGTTGCCGCCTCCTCGAGCGCCGGATCGAGCTGTCGCAGGCCAGCGAGGGCGGCGCGACCGGTGATCGGCAGACACCGCACCAGGTAAGCCAGCGGCAAAATGATCGGCGTGCCGATCCACACGAAACGTCCGAACCACGGCGCGTGGACGCTGAACGCCGTCCCCAGGGCGATAGCGAAGACCGTACCCGGGATTGCCCAGGGCAACGCCACCAAACCCTCGAGGGCACCGCCCAGGCGACCGCCGTGCCGCAACGACTGACGGGCTGCCAGCAGTCCCAGGGATACCGCGCCGGCGGTAGCGGCGACTGCCATCCACAGCGAGTTGAGCAGCGGCCGCAAGCGCTCGGGCTCGGAGAAAAGCTCACGGTAGTTGTCGAAATTGAGCACCGGTGGCCACAGCTCGACCGTCCAGGTGCTGGCCGGCACCAGCGAGATGAGCAGCAGAGTCGCGTGCGGCAGCAGCATGAAGCCCGCCAGGCTCCAGCCGAGGGTGGCGAAACCCCAGCGCGCCAGCGGGCTGGTGATGCGCTGGCGCGAAGGCGCCACGCCATGAGCCGAGGTCACGGTTTCGTCGCTCTGCAGACGACGAATCAGCCACAGGGCGGCGAGCGCCACCAGCGCCAGGACGATCGCCTCGACCTGGGCCAGGGAATGCTGACCATTGACCCGCGAAGCGACGATCTGAGTCGTCATCACGCGGTAGCCGCCGGCGAAGATGTAGGGCGCCGAGAACGATCCCAGGGAGGTCATGAACGTCAACAGCGCGGCGCCCAACAGAGCGGGGCGCAGCTGCGGCAGAGTCACCTGCCAAAGGGTACGCCAGCGACCCGCACCGAGCGCCGCCGCCGCCTCCAGCATCGAGCCATCGAGCCGAGCTAGAGCGGCACGCGCGAAGAGGTAGAAGTAGACGTACATCGAGTAGGTGTGAACCAGCAGGATGGCGAACGGCCCGTGCAGGCGCCAGGGAGCCTGCTCGAGGCCCAGCACCGCCTGCACCAGGCGAGAGATGAAGCCGCTCTCTCCGTAGAGGAACAGGAAGGCGATCACTCCCACCAAAGGCGGCAGCGCCACCGGCAGGGCGACCAGTGCACCCAGCACGCGGCGCCCCGGGAAGTCCGTGCGCTCGAAGACGAAAGCCAGCGGCACCCCCACCAGCCCGGCCAGCACGACCGACGCGAGCGAGATCCACAGGCTGCGCCACAGGGCCCGCCATTCGTCGCCGCGGCGGGCAAATTCCGCAAAATGCTCGAGCGTCCAGGCCCCCACCCCACCCAAGGCTTCCAGCAGGGTCAGCAGCAGTGGATAGGTCACCAGCCAGACCAATCCCAGCGCGACTCCGTAGGCCAGACGCCGGGATCGTGCCGTCGGCTTCATGCGTCATCCTCAAGAGGCTCGCTCGCAGATGCCGAGTCGCCGGCTCGACGATCGTCTTCGACCCGAAAGATCCGCGGTTTCAAGCCGCCCTCCCGAGGCTATGTACAGTACAGTAGTATAGAGCAGTAGAGGAGTTTTGTGCCACCCGTCGTATAATAAGCCTACGTAACAATGTATATACGTAGGCTT